>NZ_CP124614.1:0-304152 GCF_029958905.1 Vibrio sp. YMD68
GTGTCATCTTCGCTTTGGTTGCAATGTCTGCAACAGCTTCAAGAAGAGCTACCAGCTACAGAATTCAGTATGTGGGTTCGTCCGTTACAAGCGGAGCTCAATGACAATACTCTGACCTTATTTGCCCCGAACCGATTTGTTCTAGATTGGGTACGTGATAAGTACATCAATAGTATTAATCGCTTACTGCAAGAATATTGTGGTAATGATACGCCCAGTTTACGTTTTGAAATTGGTAGCTTGCCTGTTGCAGCGCCAAAAGCAGCCCCGACTCGTTCAGCCGCCGATGTTGCCGCTATGTCTTCCGCTCCTGCGCGTCTACAAGCGCGTAAACCGGTGCACAAAACCTGGGATGACGAACCGAGCACCTTGGCAGACATCAACCATCGTTCAAATGTGAACCCTAAGCACAAGTTTAATAATTTTGTCGAGGGTAAATCGAACCAGCTGGGTTTAGCGGCTGCCCGACAGGTATCGGATAATCCAGGTTCAGCTTACAACCCGCTATTTTTGTACGGTGGTACAGGTTTAGGTAAAACGCACCTATTGCACGCGGTCGGTAATGCCATTGTGGATAATAAACCCAATGCGAAAGTGGTTTATATGCACTCAGAACGTTTTGTGCAAGATATGGTAAAAGCCCTGCAAAATAACGCGATTGAAGAATTTAAACGCTATTACCGCAGTGTGGATGCGCTCCTGATCGATGACATTCAATTCTTTGCTAACAAAGAACGCTCCCAGGAAGAATTCTTCCATACCTTCAATGCATTGTTAGAAGGCAATCAGCAGATCATTTTGACGTCTGATCGCTATCCAAAAGAGATCAATGGGGTAGAAGATCGCCTGAAATCTCGTTTTGGTTGGGGGTTAACGGTCGCGATCGAGCCACCAGAGCTAGAAACGCGAGTGGCTATTTTGATGAAGAAAGCAGAAGACCATCAAATTCACCTTGCAGATGAAGTGGCGTTCTTTATTGCGAAACGTTTACGCTCTAATGTTCGTGAATTGGAAGGGGCACTCAACCGTGTTATCGCCAATGCGAATTTCACCGGTCGCCCAATTACCATTGATTTCGTTCGCGAAGCACTTCGTGATTTATTAGCGCTGCAAGAAAAACTGGTCACGATCGACAATATTCAAAAAACCGTGGCTGAGTACTACAAAATAAAAGTCGCCGATCTGCTTTCAAAGCGTCGCTCTCGTTCGGTTGCTCGTCCTCGTCAATTGGCGATGGCATTAGCGAAAGAGCTCACTAACCACAGTTTACCTGAGATCGGTGATGCTTTTGGTGGCCGAGACCATACGACGGTATTGCATGCATGCCGCAAAATTGCTCAGCTTCGAGAAGAGAGTCACGATATAAAAGAAGATTACTCGAATTTGATTCGCACATTGTCTTCTTAATTGCCACAACTTGATTATTTTATCTATATATAAAAGAACACAGGCATCGCGCCAAACTACCGTTAAGAGTTAGATATGAAATTTACCATTGAACGTAGCCATTTAATTAAGCCACTTCAGCAAGTGTCAGGTGCTTTAGGTGGGCGCCCAACATTGCCTATATTAGGTAACTTGTTGCTCAAAGTTGAAGATAATGTCCTTTCCATGACGGCAACCGATTTAGAAGTTGAATTGGTCAGCCGAGTGACATTAGAAGGTGACTTTGAAGCGGGCAGCATTACCGTTCCTTCGCGTAAATTTCTCGATATCTGCCGCGGATTACCAGATAGCTCGGTCATTACGGTTGTTTTAGACGCAGATCGGGTACAGGTTCGCTCTGGTCGAAGCCGATTCTCATTAGCTACACTCCCAGCGAATGATTTTCCTAACATTGAAGATTGGCAAAGTGACGTCGAGGTGTCGCTGACTCAAGCCGAGTTAAAAGGTTTGATTGAAAAAACACAGTTTTCAATGGCCAACCAAGATGTCCGCTATTACCTCAATGGCATGTTGTTTGAGATCGATGGGAACACCATTCGTTCTGTCGCCACTGACGGCCACCGAATGGCGGTTTCGCAAGTGACCTTAGTGGGTGATTTTGAAAAACAGCAAATTATTGTGCCACGAAAAGGGGTACAAGAGCTGTCAAAGTTATTAGATGCACCAGAGCAGCCGGTGGTATTGCAAATAGGCAGCTCTAACCTGCGAGCTGAGGTGAACAACTTTATCTTCACGTCAAAGCTTGTTGATGGCCGCTTCCCTGATTATCGCCGTGTTATGCCGCAAAATACCAACAAGACATTAACCACAGAATGTGATGAATTGCGCCAAGCTTTTTCTCGCGCGGCCATTCTGTCTAATGAAAAATTCCGTGGTGTGCGTGTCAATCTTACTAATAACGAGATGCGAATTACCGCAAACAACCCTGAACAAGAAGAAGCGGAAGAAACACTTGATGTAGACTTTCAGGGGGAAGACCTAGAAATAGGCTTTAACGTCAGTTACGTACTGGATGTATTAAACACATTACGCTGTGAAAAAGTGCTGATCTCGATGTCTGACGGTAACGCCAGTGCCTTGATCGAAAATGCCGATGATGACAGTGCGATGTACGTTGTTATGCCGATTCGTCTTTAATTCGCATTGATTTGATTGAATGCCATTAAACCGTCTGATTATCAAACAATTTAGAAATATTGAAGCCTGTGATATTGAACTATCTACAGGCTTTAACTTTCTTATTGGGCCTAATGGAAGTGGCAAAACCAGTGTCTTAGAAGCGATTTATTTGCTCGGACATGGCCGTTCCTTTAAAAGTTCACTCACGGGCCGAATCATCCAAAATGAACAGGATGAACTGTTTGTCCACGGTCGTTTTTTGAACTCGGATCAATTTGAGCTACCAATTGGCATTAATAAGCAGCGCGATGGGACAACAGAGGTTAAAATAGGCGGTCAATCTGGGCAGAAGCTTGCACAGCTAGCCCAGATTTTACCTTTGCAACTTATTCATACTGAAGGGTTTGAGTTACTGACTGATGGACCAAAACATCGACGTGCATTTATCGATTGGGGCGTGTTCCACAGTGAGCCTGCATTTTATGATGCATGGGGGCGTTTCAAACGTCTGAACAAGCAAAGAAACGCATTACTAAAAACAGCGACCAGCTATCGAGAGCTCAGTTACTGGGATCAAGAGACGGCGCGTTTAGCGGAAAGTATTAACGCTTGGCGACAGCAGTATGTCGATGAGTTAAAGAATCATGCCGAGCAGATTTGCCAAGCTTTTCTGCCCGAGTTCGATATTCAGGTCAATTATTATCGTGGTTGGGATAAATCCACACCATATCAGAAGAGTCTGGAAGATAATTTTGTCCGCGATCAGGCGCTTGGTTACACCTTCAGTGGGCCAAATAAAGCCGATTTAAAGATAAAAGTGAATGGGACACCCGTTGAGGATGTTTTATCACGAGGTCAGTTAAAGTTGATGGTTTGTGCACTTCGTGTCGCGCAAGGTCAACATTTAACCCAGAAGACCGGTAAGCAATGCATCTATTTAATCGATGACTTTGCTTCAGAATTAGATAGCCAACGTCGTAAGCGTCTTGCTGACTGCTTAAAAGAGACCAAGGCTCAAGTTTTTGTAAGCTCTATTACCGAACGCCAAATTGCCGATATGCATGACAATAACGGCAAGATGTTTCATGTGGAACATGGCACAATAGAGCACGGATAAATAACGAGAGAGTAATTCATGTCTGAAAATTACGATTCATCGAGTATTAAGGTACTAAAGGGTCTGGATGCAGTACGTAAGCGTCCGGGTATGTACATCGGCGACACAGATGATGGCACCGGTCTACACCACATGGTTTTTGAGGTGGTGGATAACTCAATTGATGAAGCGTTAGCCGGTCATTGTAATGACATCATTGTGACGATTCATGAGGATAACTCAGTATCGGTACGTGATGACGGCCGTGGTATCCCAACAGAATTGCACTCGGAAGAGAATGTATCAGCTGCTGAAGTTATCATGACGGTTCTTCATGCTGGTGGTAAGTTCGATGATAACTCGTACAAAGTATCTGGTGGTTTGCATGGGGTAGGTGTCTCGGTTGTTAACGCCCTTTCTAAGCAAGTGACGTTAACCATCCATCGTGGTGGTAAAATTCACAAACAGACGTATAAACATGGTGAGCCGCAAGCGCCATTGGCTGCGACGGGCGATACTGATAGAACCGGTACTGAAATTCGTTTTTGGCCAAGTGAAGAGACCTTCACTAATATCGAATTCCATTACGATATCTTAGCAAAACGACTGCGTGAACTTTCGTTCCTAAACTCTGGCGTGTCTATCAAGCTGATTGATGAGCGTGAAGAAGATAAAATGGATCACTTCGAATACGAAGGCGGCATCCAAGCGTTTGTTGAGCATCTTAATACCAATAAGACGCCAATCATCCAGAAAATATTCCATTTCGATTCAGAGCGAGATGATGGTATTACCGTTGAAGTCGCGATGCAATGGAACGATGGTTACCAAGAAAATATCTACTGCTTTACCAACAACATCCCGCAGCGTGATGGTGGTGCTCACTTAGCCGGTTTCCGTTCGGCGTTAACTCGTACGCTAAACAGCTTTATGGATAAAGAAGGCTTTTCTAAGAAAGCCAAGACTTCTACATCAGGTGACGATGCTCGTGAAGGTCTAACGGCGATTGTTTCTGTAAAAGTGCCAGATCCTAAGTTCTCAAGCCAAACCAAAGATAAGCTGGTTTCATCAGAAGTGAAATCAGCGGTTGAATCAACAATGGGCGAGAAGTTGTCTGAGTTCCTGATTGAGAACCCAGGTGAAGCGAAAATTGTTTGTACGAAAATTATTGATGCGGCACGTGCTCGTGATGCAGCGCGTAAAGCGCGTGAAATGACACGTCGTAAAGGCGCATTAGATCTAGCGGGGCTTCCAGGTAAGCTTGCTGACTGCCAGGAAAAAGATCCTGCCTTGTCTGAACTGTATATTGTGGAAGGAGACTCTGCTGGCGGATCAGCCAAGCAGGGGCGTAACCGTAAGAACCAAGCGATTTTGCCACTGAAGGGTAAAATCCTAAACGTTGAGAAAGCACGCTTTGATAAAATGCTGTCTTCTCAAGAAGTTGCCACACTGATTACCGCACTAGGCTGTGGTATCGGTCGTGACGAATACAACCCAGATAAACTGCGTTACCACAACATCATCATCATGACCGATGCCGATGTCGATGGTTCTCACATCCGTACTCTGCTCCTGACGTTCTTCTATCGTCAAATGCCTGAACTGATTGAACGTGGTTACATCTATATTGCTCAGCCACCGCTTTACAAAGTGAAGAAAGGTAAGCAAGAGCAGTACATTAAAGATGAAGAGGCTATGGGTCAATATCAGGTGTCTTTAGCACTTGATAACGCGTCATTACATGTGAACGCTGAAGCTCCTGCTTTTTCAGGTGAAGGTTTAGAGAAGCTTGTGCAGCAGTACAATGCCGGTATTAAGCTGGTGGATCGCATGAGCCGCCGTTACCCTCGCGCTTTGATTCATGAGTTCATCTATACGCCTCGTCTAACCGCTGAGCAGTGTAATGATGCAGCCGCAGTGGAAGCTTGGGGTAAGCAGCTGATTGACCAGCTTAATGCGAAAGAAGTTGGTGCAAGTCAATACAGCCTTGAAATTGAACAACACGCTGAACTGGGCTTAAACCTACCTAAAGTGATTGTTCGCACTCATGGTGTGACTCACGAGCACTTATTGAGCATTGATCTGATTAACTCGAAAGAGTACGCAAAATTAGCGGATCTTTCAGAGGCTCTCGATGGTCTTATCGAAGAGGGTGCTTACATTAAACGTGGTGAGCGCACACTGGAAATCTCAACGTTTGTTGAAGCGATAGAATGGCTAATCAAAGAGTCTCGCCGTGGTCTAAGTCTGCAGCGTTACAAAGGTCTTGGTGAGATGAACCCAGATCAACTTTGGGAAACCACCATGGATCCTGCAACTCGTCGTATGATGCAAGTCACCATTGAAGACGCTGTTGGAGCGGATCTATTGTTTACTACGCTAATGGGCGATCAAGTTGAGCCGCGTCGTAACTTCATAGAAGAAAACGCATTGAAAGTAGCAAACTTAGACGTTTAAACCTAGACGTTTAGTCTCTTTGATATTTCGCTCTTTCGCTTAATTTCTGTGTCAGAGGTGCTCACATACATTCGTATGCTCCGCGCCTCTTCCTTGAACTAAACGAAACAGCTTCTCCTCAAAAACACTAAATCATTTAAGAGCACCACCCTTTGGGTGGTGTTTTTTTATGTATGTAACTGATTGAAAAATATTGGATTGGGAAAATAATTAAAAATAATCCCTTGAAACTATTTTTCTCAATCCACATATCTATTTGTGAAGAGGATAACTGTCTTGCTCTGATGAGAAGAAACAGAACTCTGGATCGCTGATAACATGTCGCTCATAAGAGGATATCGTTTGATGCACACAATTTAATGTACCCATTCACTCATGTCCCAGAGCAAATAGTGCCAGAGGAGTGAGATTTGAATGACTCAGACTGCTTTGAGGCACAGTGCCCAGTAGCTGAGACTATTGCTTAATTTAAGAGGATAGTATTATGCGCAACGTAGATTTCTCACCTTTATACCGTAACGCGATTGGTTTTGACCGTTTGTTCAATCTGATGGAAGCGAACAATACCAAGAGCACTCAAGGCGGTTACCCTCCGTACAATATCGAACAACAAGATGAAAATAACTACCGCATTACCATGGCGGTGGCAGGCTTTTCTGAAGAACAGATCGATATTACTCAAAAAGAGAACATGCTGATTGTTCGCGGTGAACGTAAACCTGAAGAAGGTAAGAATTACGTTTATCAAGGCATCGCTGAGCGTGATTTTGAACGCAAATTCCAATTGGCTGATTATGTCAAAGTGAACGGTGCAACCATGGAAAATGGCTTGCTTCATGTTGATTTAGAACGTGAAATTCCAGAAGCTATGCAGCCACGTAAAATTGCGATCAACGGAAAAAATCTTATTGAGAACTAACCTTATTGATAACTAACAATGAGCGTTAACGGCCATCGGTAGAGAAAGAGCGCACTCTTGTTAAGAGGCGCTCTTTTTAGTTTATTGTTCTTGATACGCTTTCTTTACTTCTTCGGCAATAATATGGATGCCTTTTTGCATCATTTCATCATCTTGGACATAGTTCATACGTAGGCATTGATGAGCATGATCCCATTCGTCTTTTTGGCCAATAAAGAAATACTCACCGGGAACGATCAATACGCCACGGTCTTTCAAGCGCTTATACAGTTCCATGGTGGTGATGGGCAGTTCATCAAACCAAAGCCACAAAAAAATGGCGCCTTCTGGTTTGTGGATTCTAAAGCGTGGATCTTCTATCGCCTGTTGAAGTAACTCAACGGCTCTAAGCGATTTCTGTTGATAAAATGGCTTAATGACATCACTACTGAGTTTCAGTAAGTCACCTTTCTTTATCATATGGTTCGCTATGGTTGGTCCAATGCTTCCTGGTGCTAAGCTGACAATCCCATTCATATTGGTCAGTGCTTGAGTCACTTCTTCATTCGCGATAATAATCCCACAGCGAACACCCGGTAAACCCAGCTTCGATAAACTCATGCAGAGGATTGTATTGTCATTCCAGAACGGTTTTACATCTTCAAAAATGATGTTTGGGAACGGCAAACCGTAAGCGTTATCGATGATCAGTGGAATGTTATTCTCTCGCGCTAACTTATCCAGTTTTTGAATTTCCTCATCGGTTAATACGTTACCCGTTGGGTTGGTTGGGCGAGACGCGCAAATGGCGGCGACGGATTCATCCACTATCAGTTGCTCAAAATCAACATGATATTTGAACAATCTATTCTCTAGCATTTCAATTTCTGGATGGTACGAGACGAAAATGTCTTCATCAATGCCTGCATCCCCATAGCCGATATATTCTGGCGCTAAGGGCAGTAATATTTTTTTGTGGGAACCATCGGGTTGCTGGCCAGCAAAGAGATTAAACAGGTAGAAGAAACCACTTTGACTGCCGTTGGTAAGACTAATGTTCTTTTCAGAAATATCCCAACCGTAGGTTTCTCTAAATAGCTTGGCGAGCGACTTAACAAAAGTCGTTTTACCTTGAGGACCATCATAGTTGGCCATAGCGGCGAGGAGATCCCCATTGGCGAGCATTTCTTCACTGGCTTGGTGAAAGTAATCGAGCATGGATGGAATGGCGGCGGGGTTACCACCACCGAGCATGATGGCTCCTGGTGTTCTCAGACCCTCATTTAAGTCATCCATTAATTGGGTAATACCAGAATACTGATTAAACTTTTCACCAAACTTAGAGAATTGCATTGCTTACTTACCTAGTTTATTACGAGTGCTTTTTATAATGAAAACGGATGTTCACTCCGTTTGGGATGATATTTGAACATACCGCGGAAACACTTTGCGAGGCAAAGCTTATTTTTGGATTAGGCAAAAACAAAGCCCAACTTCGAGGAGTTGGGCTTAGAAGGTGTTAATTACCTAGTCTCTTTGCTTTAGTTTCGTTACTGTTACAGCAAAGCTTATTTTGCAATAAAGCTTATTTTTGAAGTAAAGAAATATCAGCAATCTGTAGGAACAGGTTACGTAGGTTGTTCAGTAGCGTTAGACGGTTCTTCTTCAGAGCTTCGTCATCAGCCATCACCATGACGTTATCGAAGAATGCATCAACGGGCTCACGTAAGTCAGCAAGCTTGCTTAGGGCTTCTTGGTAGTTGCCTGTCGCGAATGCGGGTTCTAGTGCTTCCGTCATGACTGCAACGTTTTCAGCCAGTGCTTTCTCTGCGTCTTCTTGAAGAAGCGTTAGGTCGATTTCAGCGGGTAGTTCGCCATCGAATTTCGCAAGGATATTACCGACACGCTTGTTCGCTGCTGCGAGTGCTTCTGCTGCTTCCAGTTCACGGAAGTGAGAAACCGCTTTAACACGTTGGTCAAAGTCAGCTGGCTTAGTTGGACGACGTGCTAGTACCGCTTGAATGATATCAACGCTGAAACCAGCATCTTGGTACCATGCGCGGAAACGACCTAGCATGAAGTCGATAACGTCAGCTTCTACGTTGTCGTTGGTTAGCTTGTCGCCTAGTAGCTCTTTCGCTTTACCGATCAGATCAGTTAGGTCTAGGTTGTAGCCGTTTTCAACGATGATACGTAGTACACCTAGTGATGCACGACGAAGTGCAAATGGGTCAGAACCTTTTGGTGCTTGGCCAATACCGAAGATACCTACGATAGTGTCTAGCTTGTCTGCCATTGCTACTGCTGATGAAATACCATTGCTTGGTAGTGTGTCACCCGCGAAACGAGGCATGTACTGCTCGTAAAGTGCTAGTGCAACTTGCTCGTCTTCACCATCGTGAGTCGCGTAGTGCATGCCCATTACACCTTGAGTATCGGTAAATTCGAATACCATAGATGTCATAAGGTCACACTTAGCCAGTAGGCCAGCGCGCTTAGACTTCTCAACGTCAGCATCGATTTGCTCAGCGATGTAGCCAGCAAGTTCTGTGATGCGGTCTGTTTTGTCTTTGATCGTACCCAATTGCTTCTGGAAGATAGCTTGGTCTAGTTCAGCAAGACGGTCGATAAGCGGACGCTTACGGTCTGTGTTGAAGAAGAACTCCGCATCAGCAAGACGCGGACGTACCACTTTCTCGTTACCTTCGATAACGTGGCGAGGCTCTTTAGACTCGATGTTCGATACGAAGATAAAGTTTGGTAGAAGGCTTCTTTCAGCGTCACCAATCTCATGCGAATAAACTGGGAAGTACTTTTGGTCACCTTTCATGGTGTAAACCAACGCTTCAGAAGGGACTTTTAGGAACTCTTCTTCAAACTTCGCTGTCAGTACTACTGGCCATTCAACCAAAGACGTGACTTCTTCAACAAGGTCATCTTCTAGATCTGCAACACCACCAACCGCTGCTGCTGCTTTTTGCGAATCAGCAAGGATGATCGCTTTACGCGCTTCGTAATCTGCCATGACTTTACCGCGCTCTTCTAGGATCGCAGGGTATTGGTCAGCAGAGTCGATGGTGAACTCTTGTTCGCCCATGAAACGGTGGCCACGGATAGTACGAGCAGAGGCTACGCCGAGAATTTCGCCTTCAACAAGCTCATCACCAAGTAGTACTGTCAGTGTTTTCACTGGGCGGATAAATTGAATGTCTGAGCTACCCCAGCGCATTGCTTTAGGAATCGGCAGGCCAGCGAGTGCTTTCGCAGCAATGTCCATCACCAATTCTTGAACAGGTTTGCCAGCTACTTCTTGTTTGAAAAGAAGCCACTCGCCTTTGTCTGTTTTCAGGCGGTCAGCTTGTTCAACAGTAATACCGTTACCACGAGCCCAACCTTGTGCTGCTTTCGTCGCGTTACCTTCTGCATCGAATGCGACAGAAATTGCAGGGCCACGTTTCTCAACCACTTTGTCTGCTTGGCCTTCAGCCAGTGCCGTTACTTTAAGTGCTAGACGACGAGGTGCTGCGTACCACTTGATGCCTTCGTGAGAAAGCTCAGCGGTTTTAAGGCCTGCTTCAAAGTTAGCAGCAAAAGCTTCTGCTAGAGAACGTAGTGCTGTTGGTGGAAGCTCTTCCGTACCCAGTTCAATTAGAAAATTCTTCGCCATGATTACTTCTCCTCGTTTGTCTTTTTACACATCGGGAAGCCAAGTGCTTCACGTGACGCGTAGTACGCTTCTGCAACGGATTTAGTCAGGTTGCGGATACGAAGGATGTAACGTTGACGCTCTGTTACAGAGATAGCTTTGCGCGCATCAAGAATGTTGAATGCGTGACCTGCTTTTAGAATGCGCTCGTAAGCTGGAAGCGGCAGTGGCTTCTCAAGTTCAAGTAGCTCTTTACACTCTTTCTCGCACTGGTCGAAGAAAGTGAAGAGGAAATCGACGTCTGCGTGCTCGAAGTTGTAGGTTGATTGCTCAACTTCGTTTTGGTGGAAGATGTCACCGTAAGTCACGTTAGAACCGTCTGGTGCTACGTTCCATACTAGGTCGTAAACAGAATCTACTTCCTGGATGTACATGGCTAGACGCTCGATACCGTAAGTGATCTCGCCAGTGACAGGCTTACACTCAAGGCCGCCAACCTGTTGGAAGTAAGTAAATTGAGTGACTTCCATACCGTTTAGCCATACTTCCCAACCAAGACCCCATGCGCCTAGCGTTGGGTTTTCCCAGTTGTCTTCTACGAAACGAATATCGTGAACAAGTGGGTCGACACCAAGAACTTCAAGCGAGCCTAAGTACAACTCCTGAATGTTATCTGGAGAAGGTTTTAGAGCGACTTGGAACTGATAGTAGTGCTGCAGGCGGTTCGGGTTTTCACCGTAACGACCATCGGTCGGACGACGAGAAGGTTGAACATACGCCGTAGACATTGGTTCTGGGCCAAGTGCACGCAGACATGTCATTGGGTGAGAGGTGCCAGCACCTACTTCCATATCTAGAGGTTGAACAATGGTACAACCGTTTTGAGCCCAATAATCCTGCAGCGCGAGGATCATTCCCTGGAAGGTTTTGATATCGTATTTTTGCATAGTCAAGTTCGCGCGATTCTTCTAAATGATTAAATGAAAATAACCACCAAGTATAGCGATATATTGAGCCTGCGAGTAGAGGTAATCATGGTTAATTAGTACCCAGTACGGGGTTTAATCAATTTTATCGCTTTCCTTATCAATAAATTCATCAAATGAAACAGTTTTACGTCGTCTTTGCTTGTATTTATTGGGATTCGCTTTAAAATTCTCATCGTCTTTGGGGAGTAGCCTGCTTATTCAGATCGAATAAGTTCGTTCGTCAACATAATTGGTGCAAAATCACCATGGCGTTCGAGACCTTTGTATCAATCAGACTTTTCTGGGTGCAAGGTTTAGCAAGACCTTAGACAAACATCATGAACCGGGGTGGGGCATGAGGTTTGTCTATGGTTAAATATAATAATCCTCGCCCCAATGAGCATGTCGTGAGCGTTTTAGCAATTTCCATTACCACTGTCGCTTTAGCCGAGATCGGTGATAAGACACAGTTACTTTCATTATTACTGGCTAGCCGGTACCGAAAACCAATCCCAATCATAGCCGCTATCTTTTTTGCGACCATTGCCAATCACGCGTTAGCTGCGTGGCTCGGTGTGGTTGTCGCTGATTATTTATCACCTGACGTATTAAAATGGGTGTTGGTGGTCAGCTTTATTGCGATGGCGGGCTGGATTTTGATTCCAGATAAACTCGATGACGATGAAAACATTTCGAGTCGAGGCCCTTTTGTTGCCAGTTTTATCGCCTTTTTTATTGCTGAGATCGGTGATAAAACTCAGATAGCTACGTCGATACTTGGAGCGCAATACGCTGATGCCTTGGTGTGGGTTATCTTGGGAACAACCATCGGGATGCTACTGGCTAACGTCCCAGTCGTTATCATCGGTAAGTTATCTGCCGATAAAATGCCATTGGCGCTAATTCGCAAGGTAACAGCGATGTTATTTGTTGGTTTGGCGATAGGAGCCGCTCTTTTCTAAGCGATACAGGGTAAATGACGTCGTGATTATTGCGATATTGAACTAGATCAAAAAGAGATTCGATCTTTCTCAATATCGCTTTCACTGACACATAAATGTCACAAAGATTGTGCTAATTTGGTGGTGTGAAAGTAAACCATTCATAGCAGCGAGAGGGCACTATTATGCTTACACGTTATATGGGTATGACACCGAAAAGTCAGAGTTACTTATTCACCTTTGGGCTAGCGATAACATTGCTTGGTGTCGTGTTGACCGACATGTGGTTACCCATGGTGATTGGCGCTATTGTGATGACAGGGTTAATGGTGGAGTCTTGGATTCGCGTTGCTCACATTATTCCTATGCATCAAGAAATGCGAGATATGCAAAAACAAATTACCGCATTGCAAACCCAGTTACATCGACACGAATTAGAATAGAAGATAGCCATTTTGTCTTAGAATGCATTAAAAAGGGGCGCAACATAGATGGTTGTGCCCCTTTTCAGTTTTTGTGTTTTAGGCAATGCCTTTTCGTATTAAATATTGATAGGGCAACTTCTCAGTCTGAAAGGCGACCAATTCATGATCCATAAAGCGACAAAAGCTTGGAATATCACGAGTCGTTGAAGGATCGTCGGCTTTGACGAATAGTACGTCCCCATCTTGCATTTTTCTCATCGTTTTTCTCACCATCATTACGGGCTCTGGGCAGCGTAATCCTTCCGCTTCTAGTGTATGGGTGGCAAGTGTTGAATCAAAGGTCATGGTGAACTCTCAGTGACAGCGTTAGAGCGGTAGATAATACTAATGAAGAAAAAATATTCAATAATCTCTTGGCAAATTGATCATTTTGTTTTAATTTAGTTAACAAGTTGGTAACAACTGGTATTTCAGAGAAAAGATTAAGGAGCGAACATGCTAACAGCACTCGATAGACTGACCATCTACTCCGTTCTTTGTTTTATATCTTTTTGCGCTTTGGTATTACGTTCACCAGCTGACTTGTCTTTAACACCATTATTTGGTTTAAGTGCAACGATTTTAGGGATTTGGCTTGAGATGCGTCGTTGGACGGGCGTATCTGAAGAACAAAAAAATTAATGCACAATAGGCTTAATTAACGTTAAGCAAAGACTGCTCACTTGTAAGACTACACACGAATACATTCCGACACTCCCCCAGTTTTCTTGGGCTTCCCCGCTGAAAAGCGGGATTTTTTTTGCCCAGAGGTTACACTAAAGGTTATTACTTTAGTGGAGCCAAGCCGTGGAATTAGAAGAGGTTTACCGTAAAGATCTCAATCTACTGATCGCCTTAAGGGTATTGATTGAAGAGTCCAGCGTGAGTAAAGCCGCTGCTCGTTTAAGCCTCAGCCAGTCGGCCATGAGTCGTGTTCTTGGTAGGCTTCGCCAATTATTGGCGGACCCTCTGTTTACTCGCCAAGGCCAACACCTTATACCGACTGAAAAAGCACTAGAGATCGATCGCTCTTTGGGGGAGCCACTTGAATCTCTTCGTCAGCTACTTTCCCCAGTAGAATTTGAACCGCAAAGTTGTACACAAACTTTTTCCATCGCCACTACTGACTATGCGATGCAAACTATCTTGCCCTTTGCTCTGCCTCGAATTTATCAAGAAGCCCCCAATGTTTCGTTTAATTTTTTGCCGCTTCAGCATGACAGATTGTCAGATCAGCTTACGTATGAAGGCGCAGACCTAGCCATTTGCAGGCCAACGGGCCCAGTAGAACCACTACGCAGTGAAGTATTAGGTCGAGTTGGGGTACTGTGCCTGCTTTCAAAGCAGCATCCATTGGCAGACCAAGAGATGAGTCTAACGGACTACCTAGATTATCCTCATGCGATGATAGCGATCAGTGATGGCGTTAAAACGTTGCTAGAGCAGTCGCTAGTGGGAAATCCCACCCCTAAAATGGTACTTCGGGCTTACCATTTAGAAGCCGCATTAGCGATTGTGGATACTATGCCACTTATCATTACGGTTCCTGCTGACTTGGCTTACTTAGTGGCTGAACGATACGATTTGGTGGTTAAGCCTTTACCATTTCAGTTTACTCCTTTCGATTATTCGATGATTTGGCACCCTCGATGTGAGCACTCCCCCGCGCAAGAATGGCTGAGAAGCATTGTAAAAGAGGAATGTGGCCGTTTGATTGCTAAGCGAGTAAAAGACATGGGGTTGGATGGTTAACCCCACAGAAAGGCCGCTATAGCACCTATTTATGATAAAAATTATGATCAAAAAAAGCTTTAGGTCTCCCTAAAGCTTTTTGCTAAACAGACGGTTTTTAGAATCAACAACCAGTCAGTTACAGTTTGATCACGACTCGACCCGTGATTTGACCATTAGTGATGTCTTCTGCGTATCTTGGGGCCTCTGCAAGATCGATTTCTGTACAGGCTTGCTCAAAATAGCTCTCTGGTAGTAGTTCAACCAGTTTTTCCCATGCTGCGATGCGTTTTTCAAGTGGACAAGAGACTGAATCGACACCTTGCAAGCGCACGTTACGTAATATGAATGGCATCACTGTCGTTGGAAGGTCAAAACCGCCCGCTAATCCACACGCGGCAACCGCGCTGTTGTAGTCCATCTGTGCGAGTACTTTTCCAAGCACCTTACTGCCCACAGTATCAACCGCGCCAGCCCAGATTTGTTTTTCTAGTGGGCGTGCTGGTTCTTCAAATTCGCTACGATCAATGATTCGACTTGCCCCTAATTTTTCAAGTAACGGTCCGTTTTGTTCGACTCGACCTGTCACGGCTGCCACTTGGTAACCTAACTTAGCCAGCAGTGTCACCGCGACGGAACCCACACCACCACTCGCGCCTGTCACAAGTACTTCACCGGTTTCTGGTTTTACCCCCGCATCAACAAGCGCTTGCACACAAAGCATAGCGGTAAAGCCTGCGGTGCCAATCATCATCGCTTTTTTACTGTCCAACCCTTTTGGTAGTGGAACCAGCCAGTCCGCCTTTAAACGTGCTCGCTGCGCCATGCCACCCCAGTGGTTTTCACCAACGCCCCAGCCAGTGAGAACAACGTTATCGCCTGTTTTGTAGCGGTCATCTTCTGAGCTTACGACAGTGCCGGCTAAATCAATACCTGGGACCATAGGGAAATGACGAATGATTTTACCTTTGCCTGTAATAGCAAGGCCATCTTTGTAGTTTAGAGAAGAATAATCGACATCAATCAGTACTTCACCTTCCGGCAGTTGTGATTCATCGATTTTTTCTACACGAGCGATGGTACGTTTTTCTTCTTGGTTTAGAACTAAGGCATTGAACATTCGTATTCTCCATTTAAGGACAGCAATGAAATTACACACAGTGTAGTGGGAAACTAACTATGAATAAAATGAAACTTTAGCATTATATCTATGTGCTAAACGCATTTATTAAACAGTGCAGCATAAAAAAGCCAGTCAAGGAGACTGGCTTTGAGTTTAGGATAAAAAGAACTGATAGGAAGGGTTATCAGTTTCGTCTTTGCATTGATATCCCAATTCACGCAGGTGCGCTGAAAAACGAGTTAAATCATGTTCATCCAGTTCAAAACCACACAACACTCGACCATAGTCGGCGCCATGGTTACGGTAGTTAAACAGGCTAATATTCCAATGCGTTCCGAGGGTGCTTAAGAACTTAAGCAATGCACCAGGGTATTCTGGAAATTCAAAACTGTATAAGCGTTCTTTCAGTGGTTTCGACGGTTTACCACCAATCATGTAGCGAACGTGTAGTTTCGCCATTTCATCGTCCGATAAATCCACGACAGGGTATCCCCCGTTGCGAAGATCGTTAATGATGTGGTCGAGCTCTTCTTGCCCACCTTGCAAACGTACACCAACAAAAATATTGGCTAGGCTATCGTCGTTGTAGCGGTAATTAAATTCCGTCACAGCTCGACCACCAATAAGATCGCAAAATTCAAAGAATGCACCTTGGCGTTCTGGAATGGTCACCGCGAGCAAGCCTTCACGTTTTTCACCCAGTTCACAGCGCTCTGAAACATAACGTAAGCCGTGGAAGTTGGTATTCGCCCCTGAAAGTATGGTGGCGAGTTGCTTCCCTTTCAGTTGGTTTTGCTCTGCAAACTTCTTCAATCCTGCCAGGGCAAGGGCGCCTGAAGGTTCGGCGATGGCACGTGTATCTTCAAAGATGTCTTTTACCGCAGAACAAATCTCGTCACTTGAGACAGAAATATGCCCATCAAGGTATTGCTGACATAAACGGAATGTTTCATCGCCAATGCGCTTTACCGCAACGCCATCAGCGAACATGCTCACTTGGTCAAGAACAACAGGCTCACCAGCATCAAGCGCGGCTTTGAGGCAGGAAGAATCTTCTGGCTCGACGGCAATCACTTTGATTTCTGGCATCAGCTGTTTGATTAACACCGAGACCCCAGCCGCTAAACCACCGCCACCAACAGGCACAAAGATATAATCCAGGTGACCATTTTGCTGCAACATCTCCATGCCTATCGTGCCTTGCCCTGCAATCACTAATGGGTGATCAAAGGGAGGAACAAAGGTATAGCCGTGCTTTTCTGACAACCGTTCAGCTTCGGATTTCGCTTCATCAAAGTTACTGCCATGAAGTACAACGTTGCCACCAAAGCTTCGAACCGCCTCGACTTTGATATCGGGGGTTGTCTTCGGCATCACAATGGTCGTCGTGATCCCCAGCTTTGTTCCTGACATCGCTAAACCTTGTGCATGGTTGCCTGCGGATGCCGCAATGACGCCCTCAGCTTTCTGTGCTTCAGACAAGCTAGCAACCATGTTGTACGCGCCACGCAACTTGAACGAATGCACAGGTTGACGATCTTCACGTTTCAGTTGCACCTGATTGCCCAAACGTTCGGACAAGCGTGGCATATCTTGCAATGGGGTGACCATCGCGACTTCGTAGACAGGTGCTTTAAGGATTTGGCGCAGATAGTCTGCGCCAGTTTGTTTCCCTTGCTTTGCTAAAAAAGCGTCGGTCATGGGGTTACCCTTCTAGCTTAGACTTATCGCGTACCGCGCCTTTGTCTGCGCTTGTTGCCAGGCTCGCATAGGCTTTAAGTGCAAGTGATACAACACGTTCGCGATTGACTGGTTTCCAACCCATTTCATCTTGCGCGTTACGTCGAGCTGCCAGTTCATCTTCAGGCACATCAAGTGTGATGGAACGACTAGGAATATCAATGGTGATGATATCGCCATTTTTCACTAGACCAATTGCACCACCACTTGCCGCTTCTGGAGATACGTGACCAATAGAAAGCCCCGATGTACCACCAGAGAAGCGGCCATCAGTCAGCAGTGCACAAGATTTACCGAGTCCCATCGATTTGAGGTAAGTCGTAGGGTAGAGCATTTCTTGCATACCTGGGCCACCTTTCGGGCCTTCGTAACGAATAACAACCACTTCGCCCGCTTTGACTTTACCGCCCAAGATATTTTCAACCGCGTCATCTTGGCTTTCAAATACTATGGCAGGGCCTTGGAATGTTAAGTTTTCTTCGTCTACACCAGCCGTCTTAACGATACAACCGTCGACCGCAATGTTACCCGAAAGAACGGCCAGCCCACCTTCTTGGCTGAACGCATTTTCTATGGTGCGAATACACCCTTCTTTACGGTCATCATCTAAACGATCCCAGCGGCAATCTTGCGAAAATGCTTTGGTGGTACGAATACCAGCAGGACCTGCACGGTAGAACTTGAGAACGTCTTCATCGTCAGTTTGCATGATGTCGTATTGAGCAAGCTGCTCTTTCATCGACATATTGAGTACCGTGCGAGTGTCACCGTTGAGTAGGCCTGCACGATCAAGTTCACCAAGGATAGCCATCACACCACCTGCACGGTGAACATCTTCCATATGATATTTAGGGGTGGATGGGGCAACTTTACATAGGTGTGGAACACGACGTGACATGGCGTCGATATCGTCCATATCAAAATCAATCTCGCCTTCAAGCGCGGCTGCAATAAGGTGTAAAACCGTATTACTTGAACCGCCCATGGCAATATCTAGCGCCATGGCGTTTTCAAACGCGGCTCGGTTAGCTATGTTGCGCGGCAGTGCTGAATCGTCGCCTTCTTCATAGTAACGTCTGGTTAGGTCAACGACACGCTTACCAGCATTGATGAACAACTGCTCACGATCGGCGTGGGTAGCAAGCATAGAACCGTTACCTGGTTGAGACAGCCCCAATGCTTCTGTTAGACAGTTCATTGAGTTCGCTGTAAACATACCAGAGCAAGAGCCACATGTTGGGCATGCTGATCGTTCAACTTGCTCGCTTTGTTCATCTGAAACGGTGGGATCAGCGCCTTGAATCATAGCATCGACCAAGTCGAGCTTGATGATTTGATCGGAAAGCTTGGTTTTACCTGCTTCCATTGGGCCGCCTGATACAAAAATCGCCGGAATGTTAAGGCGCATAGCGGCCATCATCATTCCTGGGGTGATTTTGTCACAGTTTGAGATGCACACCATGGCGTCGGCACAGTGCGCATTGACCATGTACTCGACTGAATCGGCAATAATTTCACGAGATGGCAGCGAGTAAAGCATGCCGCCGTGGCCCATTGCGATGCCATCATCGACAGCGATGGTGTTGAATTCTTTGGCGATACCACCGGCTTTTTCAATTTCTCTAGCAACCAGTTGCCCCATGTCTTTTAGATGTACGTGACCTGGAACGAATTGCGTGAATGAGTTAACAACAGCGATGATCGGCTTACCGAAATCTTCATCTTTTACGCCCGTTGCACGCCACAATGCTCGTGCGCCCGCCATATTGCGTCCATGAGTTGTGGTCGCGCTGCGGTAGGTATTTTTTGGAGTCTTAGACATTTGAATTTCCTTTTCAATTACTTCGCAGACGGAGTGCTTTGTTGGGGCTTGTTCTCTGGGTAAATGTAGTCAAGCCAGCCCCACTTATCTTCTGTGGTGCCGTTAAATAGGCCAAAGTAATCCGCTTGCAATACTTGAGTGATTGGGCCACGTTTTCCTGTGCCCACTTCAATCTTATCCACTGAGCGTACTGGAACAATTTCTGCTGCGGTTCCTGTCATGAACACTTCGTCAGCAAGGTAGAGTGCTTCACGAGCAATATTTTCTTCACGAACTTCGTAACCACGTTCTTTAGCCAGAGTGATGATTGTGTCACGTGTAATACCCGGCAAAATGGCACTGGTTGCTGGTGGTGTAGAAAGAACGCCATTGCGAATCACAAAGATGTTCTCACCGGCACCTTCAGAAAGATAACCATCAACACTTAAAGCGATACCTTCATCGTAACCATGGCGACGAGCTTCACCACCAACCAATAGCGATGAAAGGTAGTTACCACCAGCTTTTGCTGCGGTAGGAATCGTGTTTGGCGCCGCGCGGTTCCAGCTGGAAATCATCGCATCAACACCATTCTCTAGCGCTTCTTCACCAAGGTAAGAGCCCCAAGGGAAAGCCGCAATGATCAGTTCCATTTCTGAATTTTCTGGAGGACAAACACCCAAGCCAACATTGCCAACAAAGCCAAGTGGGCGAATGTAAGCGGATTCAAGTTTATTTTGACGCAGAGTCTCGCGTGTCGCTTCCATAATTTCTTCTTCCGTATAAGGAATTGGAAAACGGTAGATTTTCGCGGAATCTTTTAGGCGTCTTGCATGCTCTGGGTGACGGAAGATAACTGGACCATTTGGTGTGTTGTAGCAGCGCACGCCTTCAAATACAGAAGTGCCATAGTGCATAGCATGAGTAAGAACGTGAACATTGGCCTCAGCCCAAGGAACCATCTCACCATTAAACCAAATGTAGTCAGCTGTTTTTTTAGACATTATTATCTTCCTTAAGCGTTAAGTGTGTGTTGTAAATTGTTGTTAGGGAGTTCGTTATTGTCGATTTTTGTCACTTCAACGCTGATGACATCCCATAATTTTTCAATCTGATTGGTGAGAAATGCAATAGGTCGATCGCTATCGACAATAATTTCTACACTCGCAATTTTGCTGTCGTGATTTTGTGTTCCCGCCACTTGTTTTACAACAAAACCGCGGTGGCGAACGACGCGTAAAACGCGCTCTAATAGAACCGGTTTATCGTCGGCTTTAATATCTAAGAAATATCTTTCCATTAGGTGTTCTCCAACATTTCACTGTTTGATGCACCCGGTGGTACGAGTGGCCAAACATTTTCTTCTTCATCGATTAGGACATGTAAAAGGTATGCCGTTTTACTTTCGAGCATTTCTTGTAAAGCCGGTTCAACCTCTTCTTTGCGAGTGATGGTTTTTCCAGGGATATCAAATGCTTTAGCGAGCATGACAAAGTCAGGGTTGTCATCCAAAATTGTTTCACTGTGGCGGCCGTCAAAGAATAAGGATTGCCACTGACGAACCATGCCCAATCGAGAGTTGTTCAACAACACCATTTTGACCGGAATTTGGCGGCGTTTTAAGGTGCCAAGTTCTTGAATGTTCATCATGAAGGAGCCGTCGCCTGAAATCAAAATGGATTGATCATCAGGCCTAGAAACTGCCGCACCCATGGCCGCTGGTAAACCAAAGCCCATTGTCCCTAAACCCGCAGACGTAATGAAATTTTGTGGTTCACGAGGCTGAATGTGTTGAGCTGCCCACATTTGGTGTTGGCCCACATCGGTAGATACGATAGAGCTGTCTGGCATCATGTCGGATAATTGCTTAAGCAAAAGCGGGGCAAAGATCAGATCACCTGGGTGATCATATCGCCATGTAAACGCGGTGCGTAGCCCTTCACTGTGGTGAGCCCAAGAGCTGATGTCGTGAGTGCATTTCAGTTTCGGCAGTATTTCTCGGATGTCACCACGCAATGCCGCATTGGCATGACGAAGTTTGCTGATTTCAGCTGCATCAATATCAATATGAATGACTTTCGCATGGGGCGCGAAGGTATCGAGTTTGCCGGTCACGCGGTCATCGAAACGTGCACCGACAACGATCAAAAGGTCACTTTCTTGGACGATAAGGTTGGCGGCTTTTGTGCCGTGCATCCCCAACATGCCAAGATAATGTGGGTCGTGGCGATCAATGGTTCCTAAACCTTTCAATGTGCTGACGGATGGCATTGGGTTTTCAGCAAGAAACTGACGAACGGAGTCAGTGGCTCTGCCGAGTTGAACGCCGCCGCCAACGTACAATACGGGGCGGTTCGATTCGCGAAGCAATGCATTTGCCAGGCGAAACGCTTCAGGCGTTGGCACAGGGAATGGGATATGTTCGAAATCCGGTAAAATTTCGACAGGGGCTTCGGCCAACTGAACATCTTTCGCAATATCAACGATGACAGGGCCTGGTCGACCTGCTTTTGCGACTTCAAATGCTTCTGCAAGTGTTGGTGCTAGGTCATGGATATCAGTCACTAGATAGCTGTGCTTGGTACAAGAAAGGGACATACCGATGACATCCATTTCTTGAAAAGCATCAGTACCAATGTGGGAGCTGGCAACTTGGCCGGTAATGGCAACTAAAGGAATGGAATCCATGAAAGCATCGGCAAGGCCTGTGACGAGGTTAGTCGCACCTGGACCAGAGGTCGCCATGCAGACTGCGACATCTTGTGATGCTCGCGCCATACCAATGGCCGCCATTGCAGCGCCTTGTTCATGGCGACATAAAATATGTTCTACACCACACTCATAAAGGGCATCGTAGATAGGCATAATGGCACCGCCGGGGTAACCAAAGATGGTTTTTATGCCTTGTTGTTTTAATGCGGATACGACTAAATCTGCTCCTTTCATCGTATCCCTCTCATACTACGACTTGGCTCGTAGTGACTTCCATTATTTTTGCACGTCATGTGCGCTCCCATTCTTCCTGTCATTTCTCGACTGAACCTTGGTTATGTTCGGTCGGATGTGCTTCAATTTTTAGTGTACTAATTGTAAAAAACCCCCGGACTTTTCAGTGCGGGGGTTTTTAAAATCTTGTGGTTACTTGCTGCCCACTATCCCCTGCGCGGTGTCAATAATGACCACGATAATCAGGAGTACCAGAGTGTTAAGGCGAGCTTTGAAGTCCATTTTATTTTTTATCTTCGTTTTTGTATTTTATAAATATTGAACAAAATATGTTGCGTACCTAGTGGTAACATAGAATTCCGTTAAATGACAAGCAAAAACTCATTCTTTTTTCACATTTCCTCAGCATCTAGGCAGGTTATATAACACCCTCATTCAAAAAAGAACCATTCAATTGATCATGTGAATCGGTTTCAGTAGGTAAGATAAATGGGGTTAGCCATCGTTCATAGTCGCGCGAGTGTAGGTGTTGAAGCACCTGAGGTGACGGTAGAAGTTCATATCAGTAATGGGTTGCCAGGATTTAGCTTGGTTGGGTTGCCTGAAACCACGGTCAAAGAAGCAAAAGATCGTGTTCGCAGTGCCATTATTAATTCTCGATTTGAGTTCCCAGCAAAGCGGATTACGGTCAATTTGGCACCAGCAGATTTACCTAAAGAAGGCGGCCGATTTGATCTCCCTATTGCGCTGGGTATCTTGGCGGCGTGTGAGCAGATTCCAATTGATAAGTTAACGCAGCGAGAGTTTATCGGTGAGCTGGCGTTGTCAGGGGAGCTACGCGCAATTAAAGGGGTTCTTCCTGCTGCTCTTGCTGCCAATAAAGCGAAGCGATGTCTTATTGTTCCGCATTTAAATGGGGATCAAGCCGCATTAGTCGGGAAAGAAACCCATAAGTCGGCACAAAGCTTATTGGAAGTGTGTGCGGAACTGTGTGGGCAACAGCCACTGCAACTTTTTCAAACCAAAGCCAAGTTCAGTGAGGCTAAGTTAACTCGTGATCTGCAAGATATTATTGGCCAGCAGCAAGGAAAGCGCGCGTTAGAGATTGCCGCTGCGGGAAACCACAATTTGCTTTTTTTGGGGCCACCTGGAACCGGAAAAACCATGCTGGCGTCTCGGCTGTGTGATTTACTGCCTGAAATGTCGGTTAATGAAGCGATGGAAACGGCTTCGGTTGCGTCTTTAACTCAACAAGAAATCAATGAGTACAACTGGAAAAAGAGGCCGTTTCGCTCGCCTCATCATTCAAGCTCGATGGCGGCGCTCGTCGGTGGCGGGTCGATTCCTCGACCCGGAGAGATTTCTTTAGCCCATAACGGGCTGCTCTTTTTGGATGAAATGCCTGAGTTTGAGAGAAAAGTCCTCGATTCGTTAAGAGAGCCGTTAGAGTCGGGTGAAATTGTGATTTCTCGCGCTCAAGGGAAAACCCGTTTCCCGGCTCGCTTTCAATTGGTCGGAGCCTTAAACCCAAGCCCGACGGGTTATTACGAGGGAAGTCATACGCGTACCAATCCTCAATTGATTTTGCGCTATTTGAGTCGACTTTCTGGTCCACTGCTTGATCGGTTTGATATGTCGATAGAAATTCCGGTGCTACCCAAAGGCGTTCTGACAGAAGGTGGAGACAGAGGAGAACCTACTGAGGTGGTAAAACAACGAGTGAAAATCGCCAGAGAGAGAATGTGTGAGCGAAGTGGCGTGGTTAACGCGCTGCTTGGTAGCCGAGATATCGATCAATATTGCCCGTTGGAAAAAGTCGATGCTCAGTTTTTAGAAACTGCTTTGCATCGCCTTGGCCTTTCTATTCGTGCTTATCATCGGATCATTAAGGTCGCTCGAACCATTGCCGATCTCGACGGCGCAGAGAGAATAGAGAAGCCTCACTTAGCAGAGGCGCTTGGGTACCGAGCGATGGATCGATTGTTAAAGCAACTGACCTTACAAGCAGTCTAAGACGATGGTTAACGTAGAAGGCGGTATGACGTAATAGGCTATCTCATTTTAAAGATATGTCGCGATCATTAAGCCGCCATAACTTGATGTTTATGGCGGTTCTAATTGATGAGGTAGGGATTAGAATTTGTAGTTAACACCCAGCGTTACGATGCTTTGAGATTCATCATAAAAGTTAATATTTGCATCGGTTTGGCTATACCCAACGAAAGAAATGAAAGACCAATTTTGCCAGCCCATCAAGTTTTGGTATTCATAGGCGACAAAAAACTTCAATGCATCATCGTTACGTATTTGATTTCCAAATAAGTGATTACCCGCTTGATAGTCATGCTGAGAATAGGCTGCGGTTAAAGCGATGTTATGCTCACCTATCGATTGAAACAGACTCAGTTCACCTCGGTAACCCTTGAAAGAATTGGCTTCTCCTTGTGCATCACTTTCAATATACGATATGGCAGGTAACAACATGGTCGTGCGGCTTAGAGGAATTCTTACTTGCCCTTTGATGAGAAAGGTTTTGGCGTCACGGGCTAATGCGGTATTGACCAGGGCATCCTGCTCAACCTCTTTGTCAGCGTAGGCCATATCGAGAGAGAATAAGCTCCCGCCAATATTCGACAGCTTTAATCGGTAAGCGTTGCCATCGACATCGGTTTCTTGGCGTGCCGTTGTGGTCTCGTAAGGATTCTGCCATTCACTGCCTGACATGACCGTTGGAAGGTAGGCGATGTCTACGGTCATTCTCGAAGGGAATTGATATTTATACCCCAATTGTAAGGCAAGTGTCCCTATCGCGATATCATCACGAGTCGTACCAAAATAGACCTGTTGATTTGATCGGCCGAATGTATAGGCAAGATTACCTAGAGGGGCGACAATTACCGTGTCATCGGTTTCTGCGGTTTGATCTAAACCGGTTAGAACGGAATTAGCGTTGGTATTGAGATGCGATTGAGTGGAGATATACCCGGTATTCAGAGAGATCTCTCCGCTAAACCCATTGCTAGAGCCCAGTTGGGCGTAAGTAGGGGCAGCTGTCAGTAAAGTCAAAAGTAAGACATAGTTGGCTTTCATTAGGTTCTCCATCACCTGAACAAGGGTTTCTACTATACGTTATGATTTATGCACTTATTGAATTTTTTAATAAAAAAAAAGAGAACACACGGTGTTCTCTTTCATTGAATGATGATTCTGTGGCGGTAAAACTACTTGGTCAGCAAATAATTCACTAGCGCAAAATATTCCGTCGTCGTTTTGATTGACTGAGCTTGAACAAGGTAGCGGTTATTGACCACGAGAGCAGGGACACCCGTTAGACCACTATCTTGAAACTGTTTATCAAAACGGCGAACCATGGAATCGACAGCAAAACCATTATATGCAGCGTCGTATTTCTTACCATCAACGCCTTCATCTAAGAATATTTGGCGCAACTCTTCTTCATTTTTGGGTGGCTTGCCCATGTTATGGATACGGTTAAAAAGGACTGGGACCATTTTGTCTTCGACTTTTAGAGCGATCATCGTGGCATACGCTTTACTGACCGGTTTACCCATTGATCCGCCCATGAATGAAACATGGCTTTTCAGTAGCTTAGCGCCCTCTGGTAGCTGTTGTTTCATTTGCTCAATAACAGGTTCCAGTGAATGACAGTGAGGGCAGTAGAAAGAGAAAAACTCCGTGACTATCGGCTTTTTTGAAGGCTCAAGATCGAGTACTTTATAGTGTGTTCCTTCTTCAAACTGTGCCGCGTGAGCTGTAATACTCAGCATGAGGGTTGCGAAAATTGCAAACAGCTTCTTCATTGTTATCTCCATATTCTAATTATAAGGCAAATGCCATTACCATTGTGGTGTGAGTGACAATGACGGTTCACTCAGCGCCGCAATTTGTTCTTTAAAGCCTAAGACTTGGCTTTCCCAGTATTTAGGGTCATTAAACCAAGGAAAAGCGATGGGAAAAGCCGGATCTTGCCACCTTTTTGCCAACCAAGCCATATAGTAGACCATTCGTAGACCACGCAAAGGCTCAATAAGTTTCAGCTGTGAGTGATCAAAATCACAAAACTCTTGATAAGCTTCTAAAACGATGTCCAGTTGAGCCAATTTTTCTGTTCTATCTCCGCTGAGAAGCATCCATAAATCTTGAACCGCAGGGCCATTTCGAGCGTCATCGAGGTCGACAAACATTGGGCCATCTCGCCATAGAATATTGCCAGGATGGCAGTCACCATGCAGCCGAATAACATCGACGTTAGGCAGCCATTGTGCCTCTAATCGCGAAATCAACAGGTCAAGATCGCTGAAAAAAGCGTTCTCAAGGTGCATTGGAATAAAGGTTGAATTTTCCAACAATTTCCTCGGTTGATACAAATACTCATCTAGGCTGATCGTCGGTCGATGAGCAAATGTACGCTGCTGTCCGACTTGGTGAATGCGACCAAGAAAGCGACCTACGCCTTCCAGTTGATCCAAGTTATCCACTTCAAATTGTCTTCCGCCTACACTCACAAACAATGCAAATTGGTAGCCTTGGTATTGATGCAGAGTATGACCGTTAATTCGACATGGCGGTGCGACCGGTACTTCGGCCTCGTGAAGTTCGAGGGTAAAGTCGTGCTCTTCTTGGATTTGCAGTTCGCTCCACCGCTCAGGGCGATAGAATTTCACAACATAGCGTTGGCGTTCTTCATCAGTGAACTGGTACACACGGTTTTCGTAGCTATTAAGAGGCAAGAAACCAGACTCGGCACGAATCCCGATACTCTCTAATGCGTACCACATGAAATCGGGTGTCAGGGCATTAAAATTAAAGGCTTTTTCGGTCATAAAATAAAAAGGCTCATTAACTGAGCCTTTTCCTTAGTGTAAGAGTGAGAGTATCGATTAAAGATTCTTGATAAATCGACTTTCTACTTCGGTACTGAAGTCATCATTGTCGGACAGTATAAACTGAATTGTCGTGACCGATGAGGTTAAGTTGTCAGGGTTGACTCCTAAGCTCATTGGCAGGTTGAGTACTTCCCCTGGTTTCACCTGAATCGTTTGGCGACCATACCAAGTCGCATCGGTTAAGCCGGTGACTTCGAGTTGGTAACGCTGCGTCTGTTGTGTTTTGTTGATTATCTTTAAGGTGTAGGTATTTTCAATTTCACCGACGTTGTTTTCCCGGAACAGCTCACTTCTATCGCGGATAACACTGAGCCCAGCTGGATCGACTCTGGCGATTTGCACAAAGAATAACCCAATCATCACAAGAAGCACCAAGCCGTAGCCAATCAGTTTTGGCCGCATGATATCGGTCTTATTGCCCGCCAATTGATGCTCGGTGGTATAGCTAATGAGACCTTTTTTGTATTTCATGCGCTCCATGGTTTGATCGCAAGCATCAATACACGCGCCGCAGTTAATACATTCGTATTGCAGACCGTCACGGATATCAATACCCGTAGGGCAAACCTGAACACAAAGGTCACAATCGATACAGTCACCTAATCCCAATTCTTTTGGATCGGCTTTACGTGCTCGTGGGCCGCGCTCTTCACCTCGCTTGCTATCGTAGCCGACAATGAAGGTATCTTTGTCGAACATTGCTGATTGAAAACGAGCATAAGGACACATGTGAATACACACAATTGAGCGCATCCAACCGGCATTCGCATAAGTACATGCGGCGAAGAAAATGACCCAAAATACAGGCCAAAAAGTGCCACTAAAGGTGAAGAAATCGACAACCAACTCTTTGACCGGAATAAAGTAGCCGACAAAGGTTAAACCTGTGGCTAATGCTATGGCTATCCAGGCGCAATGTTTCAATACTTTTCGAAACAGTATTTTTCCAGTGAGTTTTCCTGAATCTTGCTTACGCCGCTTGTTGGCACTGCCTTCGAGTTTTTCTTCAAACCAGATGTACATAAAAGTCCAAACGGTTTGTGGGCAAAGATAACCACACCAGACTCGACCTAAAAAAGTGGTGATAAAAAACAGCCCAAATGCTGCAATCATAAAGAGCAACGCGAGGAGCGTGAGATCTTGTGGGTAGAGTGTGGTTCCGAAGAAGTTAAACTGCTGGCTGGCAATATCGAGCAGGATCGCCTGACGTTCTCCATAAGGTATCCACGGAATTAGCGTGAATAGAGCGAGTAAAAACCAGCCCCCATAGCGGCGTAGTTGCTGAAATACCCCTTTGCTTTCTCGAACATAGATGCGATTGCTTGGGTTGAAGCGATCTTGTTTCCCTTTATGGGTCTTGGGGTTATATGTTTTGGGAGTGATATCCTTAACATCGATCTTGTCCTGACTCATGAAGTCATCCTTTTCTTTGGGGCTGCTAGGCATGAGTTCTATTGCTCATGCTCTATCGACATTGCATTTTGTTTGGTCAATACTTTTGGTTAGTTAATACTTGTGTTTGTAAATAAACGTTGTTCGCAAATTAACGCTTTTTGCAAATTCATCTTGTTTGCTGAGACGTATTTTAAATCCCTGAGCGCTAAGTGGCGGGTTATTATACAGTGGATTGTGGATTCAATTGTTTAACATTAACCACACTTCATAACAAAATGTGCCTGTTTTGTGGTGGGTTAGCCTTAAAGGGAATAAAAAAGCGACCGGATGGTCGGTCGCTAAGATCACAAGAAAGGAAAATACGTTATTTGATGATGCCTCGGGCGCGCAGAATCGCCTCTTTAAAATCATTTTCTTGGTCTTTCTTTAATCCTGGGATCATGTCTGACTTATCGCTATTACGCATTTTTAGATGGTAAATAAGCACGTCGTCAGTGAGATCGTCGAGTTTACCTTCATAGCCAGCTTCTTCCGCTAATTTTACAATAAATTGTAATAAGTTCAGCTGTTGATCTTTTTGCCATTCAGGCTCGAGAAGTTCGACTAATTCTTCAATTCTATGGCACTTCACTATTTCATCTCACGGTTATCATTTTATGGGATGTAATGTATCAAATATCACGTTTAAATCTAGGGTTGGTCGATTTTAGGTACAAAAAAGCGCAGTGAGTACTGCGCTTTTTATTAAGCCGCTTTTGTTTCTTTAGTAGGGTCGGACATCGTTCTTGCTGTCTTCTCTGCCAAAGTCATCACGGGTGTTGCCTGTCTTGCTGTCGGAGCAGTAGCAAAGCCACTACGACGACGAGACGCACTGCGATTTGAGTGCGCAAACCTGACGGGTGTTGGGCGCATTGATTAACCTAACTGCCAGGCATATCCATTGCCAATTTAATGGCCTAAGTCGTTATGAGTTGAGCTTCAATTGCTTGAAGGGTGGCTCTTCTGGCTCTCGCCAATCCAAATAACGACTCAGGAGTTGTGATATGCAAGCACATCAAAAAGTAGATTAGCACCAACTTGTGGATTGGTCGATATATAAACAGTTTTTGTGTGGGTTTATTATGATAAAAATGCGATTGAAATAGCGGCTAACAATTTGACGGGGCTTTTCAGGGGTGAAGTGGGAAAAACGCCAGAGGGGCGATTGAGTTAAGACTCGATTCGTGGTTACTATGGAGACTCATCAAGGAGGTGTGTATGTCATTTTTCAAGAAAACCCTCGCAAGTTTTGGTATCGGTTCAGCCAAGGTTGATTCGGTATTGCAACAAGAAGTGCTCTACCCTGGTCAAGGCGTCAATGTGACCATTCATGTCTATGGCGGTTCAAGTGAACAAGAAATCGATAATATTGAGCTAAAGCTGTGTTGTCGATATGTCGAAGAGGTGACGACTGAGCCTGGAAAAAATTCTGAAGGCCAGCGTACTCGTCGTGTCAATAAAACGCATACATTAGCCGAGTGGACGTTGCCCTATGCATTCACGATAAAATCAGGTGAAGAGCGAGACTTTAACGTTGAGCTCGACGTCCCACTTAATACCCCAGTGACCATCGGGGATGCGAAAGTGTGGTTGGAGACCGGTCTGGATATTTCGATGGCGATCGATCCCACAGACAAAGATATTTTGACGGTGAGGCCCGACCCGTTAATGGATGGGATTTTTACGGCACTCGAGGAGCAGGGACTCAGAATTAGGCAAGTGGAGTGTGAAGCGGTTAAAGGCTTTGAATTGCCTTTTGTTCAAGAGTTCGAATTTGTACCAACGACAGGTCCTTACCATGGGCGGTGGCGTGAAGTTGAAATTGTCGCGCATCATACAGAAAGCGAGTTGAAACTTTGGTTTGAAGTGGATCGAAATCGCAAAGGTGCAAAAGGCATGTTGGCAAGCTTGCTTGGGTTGGGGGAATTAAAGCGAGAGCTATCTATTCCTATCGGAACCAATCCGGAACTGGCAGGGCAACAGGTTCTAGCATTTTTAGAAGAGAGCTGTTAAGCGTGGATAATCATTTAAGCTTACAAGTGTAAGCTTAAATGTGCGATACTGCGGATTATTGAATTTCTACTTTGGTTGGTAGCTCATGAACTCTGCGGTTAGCTCGGAATATTCTGTCCGTGAAGAACAGGCAAATGCAATAACCCATGGTCTTGGTGTGCTTTTTGGCATCGCCGGGTTAGGACTCCTACTGCAAAAATCGATATATGCCCAAGGTGATACGCTGACTCTAGTGAGCATGGTTGTTTATGGCGTAAGCATTATTGTGCTTTTTCTGGCTTCAACTTTGTATCACTCTATCCCTTCCCCTAAAGCTAAACGTTGGTTAAAAACCTTTGATCACTGTGCGATTTATTTACTGATTGCCGGCAGCTATACCCCGTATTTATTGGTGAGTCTTCGAACGCCACTTGCGATTGGGTTGATGGCCGTCATTTGGTTAATTGCCTTGTTCGGTGTTATCGCTAAGCTGTTTTTTGTGTACAGGTTTGAAAAGTTGTCATTGATGACTTATTTAGCCATGGGGTGGTTGTCGTTAGTCGTTATCTATCAATTGGCTATCAGTATTGAAGTCGAGGGTCTAATTTTGCTTGCCGCAGGCGGGATTGTCTACTCACTCGGTGTGGTGTTTTATGCCATTAAACGCATTCCTTATAATCATGCCATTTGGCATGTGTTTGTTTTAGCAGGGTGCGTTTGCCACTTTCTTTCTATATATCTGTATGTGGTTCCTGTTTCTTCATAGGGGCAGGAGATAGGGGGCTGTGGCTATTTTATCTCAGGGGTTTTAATGAGTCGGGTTTTGAATAAGTCGGAATACCGTAAACCGCTAGCTTTTCCAAAACGCAGGAAAAAATAGCACGAGTAGAGTTAAAATCTCCAACCTTCCCATTAACATACCAAAGCTTAATAACCATTTAGCGGCATCGGGCAACGGAGCGAAATTACCCGTTGGGCCAATGACAGAACCCATTCCCGGCCCGACATTGGCGACCGCAGTAATGGATCCTGAAATGCTGGTGATAGGATCAAGCCCCATTGTACTCAGCCCAGCGGCAATGAAGATAATGGTAATGAAGAACATTAAGCCAAATGAGACGACAGAACGAACGATATCGTCGTTTACTGGGCGCTGATTGTAGCGCTGAACAAACACTCCATTAGGGTGAATAAGTTTCATCATCTGTTTATTCAGTAGCGCTATCGCAATCTGAAACCGGAAGACTTTAATCCCCCCAGAGGTTGACCCAGAACACGCACCTGCCATCATTAAAAACGCGAAGAGAGTGGTAGGAAGTGCGCCCCAGGCGGTGAAATCTTCTAAACCAAACCCAGTCGTCGTAACAACAGAGACGATATTGAACATCGCAACGCGAAGGGCATCTATGCTCGAATATCCATCTCTCACGACCAGCCATAAGGCAACAACGAAGCTAGAAATTAGGAAGAGATAGGTAAAGCCTCTTGCTTGAGAGTCCTGTAACAGTACGTTGGGCTTACGTTTTTTTAATGCGGTGACGAAGAGCAAAAAGGGTAACCCCCCCAAAAACATAAACAGCGTTGCTACCCAATGCGACCCATGAGAGAAGCTATTCATCGAACCATCAGAGGTGGAATACCCTCCGGTGGACAAGGTGGTAAAGGCATGATTAATCGCCTCAAACAGTGACATACCAGTGACAACAAACCCAATAAAACACAACAGGGTTAGGGTCAGATAAACAATCACGATATTTTTTGCCACGGTTTTGGCCCTAGGGCTGCTTTTATCGGACCAATCGGAGGACTCGGTTTGGAACAGCTTCATACCACCGACATTGAGCATCGGCAGAACAGCGACCGCCATGACAATAAATCCAACGCCGCCTAACCACTGCAATATAGAACGCCATAATAAAATGCTAGGTGCCATGGTATCTAGGCCACTTAATACGGTGGATCCCGTAGTGGTAATCCCAGACATGGTTTCGAAGTAGGCATCGGTGAAACTAATGTGGTTAATAAACACAAAGGGGAGAGCGGCAAACGCACTGGCGATCGTCCAGACGAGGCTAGTGATGAGAAACATATCACGAACACTGAGTTTAAACTTCGCCGTCCGACCCAGTGATAAGCACAAAAAAGCCACAACATGGGTAATCAATATCGATTGACCAAACTCCCAAAAACCAGCAGTACCGGTAAAAAAGGCAACGAGAGTTGGGATGTACATAAATAGGGCTAGTTTTGATAAAAGTAGCCCTATTACAAAGAGTATGGGACGCAGGTTTACCATTCAATGATGCTCCTAGTCGCCATAATATCTATAAGAAAAATGCACTTGGTTGGAATAGTGCTTCTACGTCGGGTACGTATTTTTTGTCGACCAAGAACATCACAACGTGGTCATCTTGTTCGATGATGGTTCTATCGTGGGCGATGAGTACTTCTTCTCCGCGAACAATGGCACCTATGGTTGTACCCGGTGGAAGTCGAATATCGCCAATGGCGCGACCAACGACTTTAGAGGTGGTTTCATCGCCATGAGCAATCGCTTCAATGGCTTCCGCTGCACCGCGACGAAGTGATGAAACATTAACAATATCGGCTCGACGCACGTGGGTTAATAGGGCGGATATTGTCGCTTGTTGTGGTGAGATCGCCACATCAATAACACTGCCTTGCACTAAGTCAACGTAGGCGCCTCGCTGAATCAGCACCATCGCCTTTTTGGCTCCCATGCGTTTCGCGAGCATCGCTGACATGATGTTGGTTTCATCTTCATTGGTTAACGCAATAAACACATCAACCTGATCGATATTTTCTTCCGTTAATAATTCTTGATCGGCGGCATCACCACAAAAAACGATGGTATTTTCAAGATCTTCAGAGAGCTTCTCTGCTCGTTTATAACTGCGCTCAATCAGTTTGACACTGTAGTCTTGTTCAAGGCGTTTCGCTAAACCGGCACCAATATTACCACCACCCACAATCATAATGCGTCGGTAGGGCTTTTCTAGTCGTTGCAGTTCACTCATGACCGCACGAATGTGGTTACTTGCGGCAACAAAGAACACTTCATCGTCTGCTTCAATGATAGTTGTGCCTTGTGGTCTGATTGGTCGGCCTTGACGAAAAATCGCTGCAACACGAGTATCAATATGTGGCATATGATCACGAAGTGCTGATAGTGCATTACCCACTAGTGGGCCACCATAGTAGGCCTTAACCGCCACTAGGCTGACTTTTTGATCCGCAAAACTGACCACTTGCAAAGCACCAGGGTATTGGATTAAGCGTTCAATATAGCTGGTGACGAGCTCTTCGGGAGCAATCAAGTGATCGACAGGAACCGCACCCGACTTAAACAAGGCATCTTTTTCGATTAAATACTCAGGAGAGCGAATACGAGCAACACGATTTGGCGTATTAAAGAGTGTGAAAGCCACTTGGCAAGCGGCCATATTCGTTTCATCCATATTGGTGACGGCCACTAACATGTCGGCATCTTGTGCGCCGGCTTCTCTTAACACGTCAGGGTGGCTAGCGTATCCATTCACGACTCGCAGATCATATTTATCTTGTAGCTCACGAAGGCGATCACCATTTCTATCGACGATAGTGATATCGTTATTTTCACCCACTAGGTTTTCTGCGAGCGTGCCGCCCACTTGACCTGCGCCAAGAATAATGATTTTCATGCCGTTTCTCTTCTATTACTGCTTTAAATCGTAGAATGAAAGTACTCTATTGCACTTTCACTCTGTGCGGTTCTATCTAGCAAGGTAACGTTATGCTAAAGCCTTTTTCAATACAGCGTAGTAGAAACCATCCATATCATTTTCACCGGGAAGAATTTGTCTGCCTGGGGATGATGGTTCTGATCCAATAAGCTCGGCGTTATCTTTGCGATTCAAAAATGCACTCACTTGTAAGCTGTTCTCTTGCGGTGCAATTGAGCACGTTGCATATACCATAGTGCCACCTGGTTTCAATTGCTGCCACATCGCATCCATAATTTCACTTTGCAGTTCTGCTAGCGCTTCGATGTCTGTAGCTCGACGCAGCCATTTGATGTCTGGGTGGCGACGAATAACACCGGTTGCGGAACACGGTGCATCAAGCAAAATACGATCAAATTGCTCACCTTGCCACCACTCTTCTGGGTAACGTGCGTCACCGCAAAGAACATCTGCTTTCAGCTGCAATCGGTCTAGGTTATCGTAAACACGGTCCAGTCTTTTCGCGTCGCTATCAATGGCGACAACTTCTGTATCTGTCGTGTGCTCTAAAATATGTGCGGTTTTTCCGCCTGGTGCGGCGCAGCAATCTAGAATTAGCTCGCCTTCTTGCGGTGTTAAATAATCGACAGACAGTTGCGCTGCTGCATCTTGTACCGATACCCAGCCTTTTTCAAACCCGGGTAATTTGGAGACATCGCAAGGCGTGGCTAACTTTATCGCATCCGATGCTTCTGGATGAACGGTGAATTCAATGTCTTCATTTTTGAGCAGTTCTAGATACTCATCTCGCGTGTGGTGCTGGCGGTTCACCCTCAACCACATTGGTGCTTTGCTGTTGTTAGCCTCAATGATGGTTTCCCACTGCTCTGGGTAACTCTCTTGAAGCATCTTTAAAATCCAGCTTGGGTGGCTATATTTTCCAGCGTTGTGGCTAACGGAGAACGCATCAAGCTCTTCTTGGCTGCGTAGGTAGTTTCGTAACACAGCGTTGATCAAGCCGCTTAAGCTTGGGCCTCGCAGTGTATTGGTTGCTTCAACGGTTTCGCCTACTGCGGCATGAGAAGGGATACGCATAAAGCCAAGTTGGTAGATGCCCACCAGAATCAGATGGTGAAAAACACGCTTTTTGCCTTTGAGTGAATTTTCCATCAGTTCGTTAGCAATGGACTCTAAGCGCGGTAAATAACGCAATGAACCGTAGCAAATCTCTTGCAGCAGGGCGTGGTCTCTCGGGCGGATTGTTTTTTGAGCGGCGGGTAAAGCGTGAGAAAGAGAATGACCCTTGTCGACGACTTGAAAAAGTACGTTAGCTGCTGCTGCGCGAACATTCATTGTGAATACCTTAAAATTAGTGGAGGCGTCTCGGCTTCCTAAAATGTACCGACTTAGCATTGGCTAAGTCGGGGAGTTGCTTTGGTAGTGCTTTATTGGGTCGACCTATCCGATAGAAATCGAGACTAACTGAGCACCGTACCCACCTCAAACCAGCTTGCACGGGCGTTGAGGATATCTTGTACGGGCATGGCTTTTTTACCCGGAACTTGCAGTTGGCTTAGGATGAGAACCTGATTGCCCGTCGCCACGTAAATACCCGTTTTATCGGCTTGAATGATCGTCCCTGCGGGTTGGTCACATGGCTTTTCATCCACTCGGCTTTGCCACACCTTGATGTTGTTGTCAGCGACGGAAAAGTGACTCATTGGCCCAGGGTTAAATGCCCGTACGCAGCGTTCAATGTGCTCTGCGTCGTCTGCCCAGTTAATTCTGGCTTCTTCTTTGCTCAATTTCTTCGCGTAGTTGGCCAACTCATCATTTTGCTTTTCCGCCACAGCCGTGCCAGAAGCAATATCAGCAAGGCAGTCGACCAAAGCATCAGGGCCTAGTTCTGCTAGCTTCTCGTACATCGAAGCACTGGTATCATCGGCTTCAATCGGTAAGGTTGCGATCTTAAGCATGTCGCCCGTATCGAGCCCTTTGTCCATCTGCATGATGGTTACGCCAGTCTCTTTATCCCCCGCCCAAATTGAACGCTGAATGGGAGCCGCGCCGCGCCATCTAGGGAGAATAGAACCATGAACGTTGATGCAGCCGAGCCTTGGTGTATCAAGAACCGCTTGAGGTAGCAGTAACCCATACGCTACAACGACCATGATATCGGCATCTAATTCTGCTAATTGTTGCTTTGCTTCATCAGACTTAAAGTTTTCTGGCTGATAAACAGGAATGTTGTTTTCTAATGCCATGTTTTTTACTGGGCTCGCGGTCAGTTTTTTACCGCGTCCTGCTGGGCGATCTGGCGGAGTATAAACAGCAATGACTTCATGTACCGAAGACAACAACGCCGCCAAGTGACGGGCGGCGAAATCTGGAGTACCTGCAAAGACAATTCTCAAAGACTGGCTCAAGGTAGGCTTCCTTTTTTAATGATGGTCTTTAGCTATCAATAATATCTTGTCATCAATAGCCGGTTTAGCTGTGTTTGTTGCTAGGCCGTTATTATCGGTTCGCTTGCTTTTCGTTAAAGCGTTTAATTTTTGCTAGCTTATCTTGGATACGCTTGCGCTTTAAAGGAGATAGGTAATCGACAAAGAGTTTCCCTTTGAGGTGATCCAGTTCGTGCTGGACACAGATAGCCAGTAAGTCATCCGCTTCAAAGGTAAATTCTTCACCATCGCGGTTGAGCGCTTTTACTGACACTTCTGCCGCGCGTGATACTAAAGCACGTGAACCAGGAACCGATAAACAACCTTCTTCAATGCCATCTTCACCGCGCTTTTCAGTGATCTCTGGATTGATAAGCACCATAGGCTGATCGCGTGTGTCAGAAACATCAATCACGACAATACGTTGGTGAAAATCAACTTGTGTCGCAGCGAGGCCAATACCTTCTTCTTCGTACATGGTTTCAATCATGTCATCGACGAGTTTTTGAATTTCAGGTGTTACCTTTTCTACTGGCTTAGCGACAGTGCGTAAGCGGTCATCGGGGAACGTTAATACTTGTAATACAGACATATACACTCTAAATGTTGAACTGTGCCGAATCGGCCTAAAGGTGGTTGGGTCAATTCTAGACATTTTAGACCCTAAATGACAGCATCCAAACGTGAATAATCGAATTATTGATTACTTTTAAGACTAAAGGAATGAGGCTATGCCGCGCATTAATCATTGGGTTCTTATGCTTTCTTTTTCAATTCTAATGTTCGTTTCTTGGTCTGTTTTTGCAAGCAAAAGTACACTATTAACGCTAAAAGAGGGCGCCCCTAAGACTTATACGGTCGTCAAAGGCGATACACTTTGGGATATCTCTGCCCTGTATTTGAACAGCCCATGGCTTTGGCCTAAATTGTGGAGGAACAACCCTGAAATAGACAACCCTCATTTAATCTACCCTGGAGATAAGCTCACCTTGGTTTGGCTAAATGGTCAGCCTGTCTTGAGCTTAAAACCCATGGTGAAAATGAGCCCCAAGGTCAGGGTGTTGGATAAACAAGCCGTTCCTACGCTTAAGGAGAGTCTGGTTGTCCCTTATTTGCAATCTGATCGACTCGTCAGCCTAGAGACGCTCAGTTCAGGCAGTAAAGTCTTAGGGTCGAGTGGTGGTAAGAAATTTTTAACGTCTGAGGATGCGTTGTTTATCTCTCGGACAACAAACGAACGCCATTGGGGTATCTATCGTGTTGCGAGTGAATTTAAGCGTGACACTCAAACTATGGTGGCACTGCAACGCATTGCCAGCGCGCAACTTGAAAAGCAACAAGAAGATTTTACCCAATTGAAGGTGCTCACTCAGGCCAATGAAATTTGGCTCAATGATATTGCACTTCCTGACATTACGGTCAAGAGTCACGGTTTATCAACCACCTTTTATCCGCTACCCGCCCCTGATGAGACGATGGCGAAGATTTTAGGGGCGCTTAATGGCAGTCAGTACTCGGTAAAAAATCAGGTGGTTATTATTGATAAAGGTTCTGAAGACCAAGTTATCCAGGGCAGTATGTTTCGGTTGCTTCAGCCGGGGGTGAATGTGTATCAACAACAGGGTAAATATAGTTATACCGATGAATCTAACGCCTCTGAACTTCGCTTGCCTGATACCTCCATTGGCAGTTTAATTGTTATCCGACCTTACCGTTATTTCAGCTTAGCTCTCATTACAGACAGCAAGGCGCCTATCAGTAGCGAGGCTTTGCTCGTGTCTCCAAATCATTCATTGAAAAAAACAACCAATACCACGGATGAGCTTTCTATTATTAATGAACGTTCAATTGTCGACGAAGGCTAGTCATGACGTTGTTCACAAAGAGAGCGCTGCCCATTAAGGTTGTTAGTCTATTCTTATGTTAGAACGGGAGCTCGCCGCTTGGTTGGCGCTATCTTTTACCCCAAAGGTCGGCAGTAAAGCTCTCGCTCGGCTTATTGCGATTGACGCACCGTGTAATTTGATGGATAGAGATACGGAATCGTTGTCTTCTCTTGGTTTATCTCTTGAGCAGATTACCTATTTTAAGCAAGGCTCTGAGCGTGATGTGGACCTGTGTATGGAGTGGTTCCAGGCATCCAATCATCATATTTTGACGCCTCTTGATGAAGAATACCCGCCTTTACTTAAAGAGATAGCCCTACCTCCGCCAGTTTTGTTCGTTAAAGGCGATGTCACCACACTGTCTCATCCACAAATTGCTATGGTTGGCAGCAGAAATGCCAGTATGGAAGGATTGAATAGTGCTCAGTCTTATGCGAGTCGCTTTGTTCAGCATGGGTTAGTGGTGACGAGTGGTTTGGCTTTGGGGATTGATGGCTATGCTCATGATGGGGCGCTGAGTGCTGACGGAAAAACCATTGCCGTGTTGGGTTCGGGATTGGATCAAATTTACCCATCTAGGCACAAGAGCCTAGCAGGACGAATCATAGAATCAGGGGCTCTGGTGTCTGAGTTCGCTCCACAGGTTAAGCCAAGGCCAACGCACTTTCCGCGCAGAAACCGCATTATCAGTGGTTTGTCGGTTGGGGTGCTGGTCGTTGAAGCGGCAGAAAAAAGTGGCTCACTGATCACCGCAAGATACGCTGCAGAACAAGGGCGAGATGTGTTTGCGATTCCAGGCTCTATTTATAGCGGTAATAATCAAGGGGGGAATGCACTGATTAAAAACGGCGCTTGTTTGGTTCAAAATGAACAAGATGTTTTAGATGAAATCGATACTTTGGTAGACTGGTCGATTAAACAACGGTTCAGCAGTCAAGCTGAGCTGTTTGATCAAATAGAGAGTGAACAAGAATTGCCATTTCCACAACTGTTAGCTAACGTAGGGGTAGAGGCTACGCCAGTTGATATTCTCGCGAGCAGGACCAATATACCTGTTCATGAAGTCATGATGCAGATCCTAGAGCTTGAGCTTTCAGGGCATGTTGTTGCAGTTTCCGGTGGCTATATTCGAAATGGGAGGGGCTAGCTATGATGATGGACATACTGATGTATTTGTTCGAAACCTATATCCATAGCGATGTGGAATTACAAGTGGACCAAGATGAGCTTGAAGATGAACTTCTTCGTGCGGGGTTTCACGAAAAAGATATCTATAAAGCCCTTCATTGGTTGGAAGAGCTGGCATTACTTCAACAGAGTGATGAGCACTCGGCTATTTCTACCTGTGCAGCGACATCAATGCGCATTTACACAGCAAAAGAGATGCAGCGGCTTGATTTAGAGAGTCGTGGCTTTTTACTGTTTTTAGAGCATATTAATGTGCTTACAACAGAAACGCGTGAAATGGTGGTTGATCGCGTGATGGGGCTAGAAACCAACGAATTTGAATTGGATGATTTGAAGTGGATTATTTTGATGGTGCTGTTTAATGTACCTGGAAATGAAAATGCTTATACGCTAATGGAAGAGCTGTTATACACAACCGAGCAAGGTATTTTGCATTAAGTTGCCATCTTTTATTAACCACTTAAGAGCCCAATGAGCAGTAAAATTGATCAACATTTATTTTCGAACCACGAGCATGCGCTAGAGCATGAACCTTGTCCTAATTGTGATGGAGAACTTCAACTTCGCCATGGCAAACACGGCCCTTTTTTAGGTTGTAACCAATACCCTAGCTGTGATTTTATTCGACCATTGCATCAAAATGATGGGCACATAATCAAACCATTGGGTGTGGCTTGCCCATTGTGTACAAACGAGTTGGTTTTACGCCAGGGGCGATATGGGATGTTCATTGGCTGTAGTGACTATCCCACTTGTCATCACATTGAGTCATTAGAAGACAAAAGTGATGACAAAGCACCACAGTACGCGTGTCCTGATTGCGGCAAAGGACATCTCGCTGAGAGGAAAACACGCTTCGGCAAGGTATTTTATGCATGCGATTGCTACCCTAAATGCAAATTTGCTGTGAATTTGCCCCCCGTTAAAGGTCGCTGTGAGCAGTGTGGTTTTCCATTATTAGTTGAAAAGAAACTCGCCAGTGGGGTTAAGCTGCAATGCGCCGACAGACGTTGTCATCACATTCAGAAATAAATAAAAAATGACGCAATAGCGTCATTTTTTATTTGGTTTTCACATGGGTTACTGACGCTAAACATTAATTTTTAGCCAGTTCATGAATAGCGGGGTAAGCACGTTCATTGAGAACCTTAGCCAGAGAGGCCAAAGTCAGCTTAAGTTCTGTGGCTGTTTGAGCTGAAACATTGATGTGGCCCATTTTTCGACCCGCCCTCTTTTCTTTTCCATACCAATGTATATGACAGCCTTCCGTAGAAAGCAGAGCGTCTGGTAGTTTGTCTTCACCCAGTATATTGATCATCGCAGTAGGACGGATAAGCTTAGTTGACCCTAAAGCCAGACCACAAACAGCGCGTAGGTGGTTTTCAAATTGACAGGTTTCTGCACCTTGCTGAGTCCAGTGTCCGGAGTTGTGCACTCGCGGAGCTATTTCGTTGACCAGTAGTTGCCCATCAACATCAAAAAACTCTAACGCAAGAACGCCCACATAATCTAGGCGATTGGCAATCGCTGAAAACATCTGCAGTGCTTGGCTTTGCAGTTGGGGATCATCAATAGCTGTTGATAAGCTGAGTACGCCATTGGTGTGAACGTTTTCCGCTAATGGGTAAACGGCAATGCTGCCATCTTTTGCTCTTGCTCCCACAAGAGAGACTTCTCGATTAAACGGAATGAAGGCTTCTGCCACAATCGATTGAGAAGGAGAAGAGGCGATACATTCAGCCATTTCAGACCAGATGGCATCAACGTCTTTTAGCGATTTAAGACGCCATTGACCTTTTCCATCATACCCGCCTAACGCACTCTTCAACACCATTGGAAGCTTCACAGACTCAATAGCGGCATCAAAATCTTCACGGGTATTCACGATGTAATAGTCAGCATTTCTCACTTGGGCTTGATCAAGCAGCGCTTTTTCTATTCGTCGGTCACCACCCGCCTTGATTGCTTCTGTCCTGGGAAGGAACTTTCCACTTTGTTCACAGATATCGAGCACATCATGTGGAATGTGCTCAAATTCAGCCGTGATCACATCGGCTTGTGCAATGGCATTTTCTAATCCTTGACCCATTACCGCCAGGGTCAAAGGGTGAACAATAGTTGCACTGTTCACGTCAAAGGCAGATATCTCAATATTAAGTGGTGCGCCAGCCAGTGACATCATTCGAGCAAGTTGACCTGCACCTAATACCAATACGTGCATGGTTTAGTCCTCAGCAGGATTCGGGTTGGCAAGGACGGTGTCGGTTTGTTCTGTTCGGAACGCTTCAACTTTAGCCATGACTGTCTCATCGTGTGTGCCGATGATTTGTGCAGCTAGAATTCCAGCATTGGCCGCACCGGCTTCACCGATAGCCAAAGTACCCACGGCGATCCCTTTAGGCATTTGTACAATGGATAACAATGAATCCATCCCTTTAAGAGCGCGAGATTGTACTGGAACCCCTAATACCGGAACACTGGTAAAGGCCGCAGCCATTCCTGGTAAGTGAGCAGCCCCGCCCGCTCCTGCGATGATGACTTTAATGCCACGCTCTTTTGCAGTAGTTGCGTAATCCGCGAGTAGCTGAGGAGTTCTGTGTGCAGAAACGACCTTGGTTTCGTAAGGGACACCAAATTGGTCTAGCATCTCTGCTGCTAGTTTCATGGTTGGCCAATCTGATTTAGAACCCATAATAATGCCGACTTTCATCTCAAACTCCTTCAAGCTTCAATAATTAGGTGAGTGGATATTTTGGGCGCATTATACGGGTAAAACCTCATCAAGCAAACGTTTGCGTTGGTGTTAAAAGAAGAATCATACAATTTGTAAACAAATACCTTATGCACGGATTGTGATTATTTGTACACTTACCGTGCTCACTGCTGATAAATCAGAGTCAGGGTGCTAACCCGACGGGGGTTTACTTCGTGCATTACCATTTCTGAAGTTTAGCCGCTACTGGGTGATAAACGGTTTGACATACTCGAATGGAAAACGAGTAGAAGAGATAAGCCGAGTGAGTTATAGAGATGCCAAAACCTCAAAGGTCGTAAGGCAAGGCTGACCATTTCGATAGAGAATGTACGATATAGCAAGTTTGATAAAGAAAGTCAGATGAAGTCAGAAAGATAACCAAAATCAGCGTTGGATAAAAATGATGGCAAGTATTGATAAGCACAAAGTGAAGCAGTTTCTATTATCACTGCAAGATAACATCTGTTCCGCACTAGAACGGGCGGATGGCACGGCTAAGTTTGAACATGACGATTGGGAGAAAGGTCCGAGTGAGCGACTTGCTGGTGGTGGCCGAACAAGAGTCATGCGCAATGGGCATGTTTTTGAGCAAGGTGGTGTTAACTTCTCACATGTATTGGGTGAACAAATGCCAGCATCAGCAACGGCGCACCGACCAGAGTTAGCAGGCCGAAAATTTGAGGCGATGGGTGTTTCGTTAGTGATGCATCCTAATAACCCGTACATTCCGACATCTCATGCTAATGTACGCTTTTTTATTGCTGAAAAAGAGGGCGAGGCTCCGATTTGGTGGTTTGGTGGTGGTTTTGATTTAACGCCGTTTTATCCTTTTGAGGAAGATTGTCAGCATTGGCACAATGTTGCCAAAGATATTTGTGAGCCTTTTGGTGCCCAGGTCTATGCTGAGCATAAAGCTTGGTGCGATAAATACTTCTTCTTGCCTCATCGCAAAGAAACTCGGGGCGTTGGTGGTTTGTTTTTTGATGATCTCAATCAGTGGGGCTTCGATCAGTGCTTTTCTTATATGCAAGCGGTGGGTGAGGGCTTTACTGATGCCTACTTGCCTATTGTTGAGCGAAGAAAAGAGACGCCATTTGGTGAAAGAGAGCGTGAGTTTCAGCTTTACCGTCGTGGACGTTATGTTGAATTCAATCTGGTGTATGACAGGGGAACGCTGTTCGGATTGCAAAGCGGAGGGCGGACAGAATCGATTCTGATGTCGATGCCACCATTAGCTCGCTGGGAATATGCCTACCAGGTAGAAAGTGATTCTCCAGAAGCGGCGCTTTACGATCACTACTTAAAACCTCGAGATTGGTAATCGGTCGCTTTCTATAGGCTTTCTTCTATATGTAGTTTCTTCTGCCTAGAGTTAGTGATAGGGTCATATTTTAAGGCACATGTCTTTTAGTATGACTCTTTTAAATTTCTGATAGGTTAAGGATATGACTCAGCAAATAGATCGTTACGTGGTTTTCGGCAATCCCATTAAACAAAGTAAATCTCCCTTCATCCATACTCTATTTGCGCGCCAAACCAACCAGCCTCTTACTTATGTGTCTGCTTGTCCACCCAAAGATGGATTCAAACAAGCGGCAACGCTCTTTTTTTCAGAAGGTGGCAAGGGCTGTAATATTACGGCGCCTTTTAAAGAAGATGCTTATCAATTCGCTGACCGTTTAACCGAGCGAGCACAGTTAGCAGGTGCCGTGAATACACTAAAGAAATTAGATGATGGAGAGATCATTGGTGACAATACCGATGGTGAAGGGCTCGTCCAGGACCTCCTTCAATACCAAGTGCCTTTGAAAGGTGCTCGTATTCTACTGATTGGCGCCGGTGGGGCTGCAAGAGGTGTCATCAAGCCGCTTTTGGATCAAAACCCAGCTGAAATCATTATTGCCAATCGAACCCATGCAAAAGCTCAACAGCTTGCAGAGATGTTTGAACCTTATGGAAATATTAAAGCGATCAACATTGGGGAGGTGGATGAATCTTTCGACGTCATCATCAATTCTTCTTCATCGGGCTTAACTGGCGACTTGCCAGCAATATCTCCAGCAATATTTTCTCCTTACAGCGTTGTTTATGACATGGTGTATGGCTCAGGAAAAACGAAATTTAACCAATGGGCGACAGAGCACTTAGTGTCAGCCACCTATGACGGTTTAGGAATGCTCGTCGGCCAAGCCGCAGAAAGTTTTATGCTATGGAGAGGATTGAGGCCTGGCTCGAGACAAATCCTAAGAGAGTTACGTAAAAACTTGGAAGGTCTTTAATGAATCAGTCTATTTTATTTCCAGACATGCAGAATTGGGATGAGAATTTAGAGAGGGTGAGCTTCCCTGCTCAACAAGCCGGTGCATTAATTGAATGCTATATATCGATGGAGCAACTAGAAAAATTATCGGCTCAAGAAGTTAAGTCACCACAACAAGCGCTTGATGTGTTTAATCAGTACCGTTTTGATATTGAAGAAATAGCAGAAGAAAAAATAGAGCAAGAAGAATGGACCTCTTCTGGCTCTATTGATGTGTAGGTCTAACTCAGGCAAAGACGGAGCTTAGAGTGGAATAGAAGTGACTTCATTAATATAGTCGTTTTTGTTCTGAACATAGTTATCTGACGATTTTTGCAAGAACGCACGCTCTTTATCCGTTAAAGGGCGTGCTTGTTTTACTGGGCTACCCACATAAAGATAGCCACTCTCTAATACTTTATTCGGTGGAACAAGGCTGCCTGCACCAATCATCACTTCATCTTGAATAACCACGCCGTCTAATACGATTGCACCCATACCAACGAGAACTCGATCGTGGATAGTACATCCGTGAAGCATGACCTTATGACCAATCGTCACGTCATTACCAATAATCAGAGGGTAGCCACTTGGGTTTTCCGCATTCTTATGGGTAACATGAAGAACGCTACCATCTTGTACATTGCTACGTTGGCCAATGTGAATATGGTTTACATCCCCTCGAGCAGCAACAAGCGGCCAAATACTCGAATCGTCACCAATTTTTATATCACCGACTAAAACAGAACTGCTATCTATATAGACACGATCACCAATTTGCGGGCTGATACCTTTATAACTACGAATAGAATTCATATTGTTCTCCTTATTGATGATGATTAAACGGTAAATTTGGTTGAAATAGTAGCAAAAATCGGCCTCTTTGATTGAAAACTAATCGAGTGAATAAAAAAAGCAAAAAAACCGAAAAAAGCACTTGCCAACGTGACGGCGATCTCTATAATGCCCCCTCGCTGACACGGGAAAGCATCACAACTTCGGTTTTGATAGTCGAGTTAGCAAGGTCAAATAGCTTAAGCCAAGTGCTTAAAAAAGTTTTGAAAAAAGTGGTTGACACTAAAACTTAAATCGCTAGAATGACCGTCCGCTTAGAGAAGAACACTTCGACAAGCAACGCTCTTTAACAATTTAAACCTATCAATCTGTGTGGGCACTCGTTGATGATAATCCAATATGTTTTTACCTAGGTAAAAACAGTTTCTTCGGAAACAACTTTGGTTTCAATGAACTGAGTGACCAATTCAATTTGGTACAGCCTTGAGCTGTTTGATTTCACTTTTTAAAGTGAAAACCAAAAAGAGCACAGTCAATTCATTATCTTTCTGTTGGAAAGATAATAGCTTTAGAATTACAGGTTTATCTTCGGATAAATCCTAGTTTTGAAGTCAGTATTCGTTGAGCCGAGCCCTATTTATTTAGGGAATCAAAATCTTAAATTGAAGAGTTTGATCATGGCTCAGATTGAACGCTGGCGGCAGGCCTAACACATGCAAGTCGAGCGGTAACAGAAAGAAAGCTTGCTTTCTTTGCTGACGAGCGGCGGACGGGTGAGTAATGCCTAGGAAGTTGCCCAGTAGAGGGGGATAACCATTGGAAACGATGGCTAATACCGCATAATCTCTTTGGAGCAAAGCAGGGGACCTTCGGGCCTTGTGCTATTGGATACGCCTAGGTGGGATTAGCTAGTTGGTGAGGTAATGGCTCACCAAGGCGACGATCCCTAGCTGGTCTGAGAGGATGATCAGCCACACTGGAACTGAGACACGGTCCAGACTCCTACGGGAGGCAGCAGTGGGGAATATTGCACAATGGGCGAAAGCCTGATGCAGCCATGCCGCGTGTATGAAGAAGGCCTTCGGGTTGTAAAGTACTTTCAGTCGTGAGGAAGGGGGTAAGTTTAATACGCTTATCTCTTGACGTTAGCGACAGAAGAAGCACCGGCTAACTCCGTGCCAGCAGCCGCGGTAATACGGAGGGTGCGAGCGTTAATCGGAATTACTGGGCGTAAAGCGCATGCAGGTGGTTCAATAAGTCAGATGTGAAAGCCCGGGGCTCAACCTCGGAACTGCATTTGAAACTGTTGGACTAGAGTACTGTAGAGGGGGGTAGAATTTCAGGTGTAGCGGTGAAATGCGTAGAGATCTGAAGGAATACCAGTGGCGAAGGCGGCCCCCTGGACAGATACTGACACTCAGATGCGAAAGCGTGGGGAGCAAACAGGATTAGATACCCTGGTAGTCCACGCCGTAAACGATGTCTACTTGGAGGTTGTGGCCTTGAGCCGTGGCTTTCGGAGCTAACGCGTTAAGTAGACCGCCTGGGGAGTACGGTCGCAAGATTAAAACTCAAATGAATTGACGGGGGCCCGCACAAGCGGTGGAGCATGTGGTTTAATTCGATGCAACGCGAAGAACCTTACCTACTCTTGACATCTAGAGAAGCCAGCGGAGACGCAGGTGTGCCTTCGGGAGCTCTAAGACAGGTGCTGCATGGCTGTCGTCAGCTCGTGTTGTGAAATGTTGGGTTAAGTCCCGCAACGAGCGCAACCCTTATCCTTGTTTGCCAGCACGTAATGGTGGGAACTCCAGGGAGACTGCCGGTGATAAACCGGAGGAAGGTGGGGACGACGTCAAGTCATCATGGCCCTTACGAGTAGGGCTACACACGTGCTACAATGGCGCATACAGAGGGCAGCAAGCTAGCGATAGTGAGCGAATCCCAAAAAGTGCGTCGTAGTCCGGATTGGAGTCTGCAACTCGACTCCATGAAGTCGGAATCGCTAGTAATCGTGAATCAGAATGTCACGGTGAATACGTTCCCGGGCCTTGTACACACCGCCCGTCACACCATGGGAGTGGGCTGCAAAAGAAGTGGGTAGTTTAACCTTTCGGGGAGGACGCTCACCACTTTGTGGTTCATGACTGGGGTGAAGTCGTAACAAGGTAGCCCTAGGGGAACCTGGGGCTGGATCACCTCCTTATACGATGATTTTCACGATGAGTACCCACACAGATTGATGGTTTAAAATGTAAAGAGAAAGAAATATCTCCCAAGATATTTCAACAGTTTGTTTTCACTTTTAAGAAGTGAAAGTAAATCTAGTGTCCCGTTCGTCTAGAGGCCTAGGACACCGCCCTTTCACGGCGGTAACAGGGGTTCGACTCCCCTACGGGATACCATTGGGTCGTTAGCTCAGTTGGTAGAGCAGTTGACTTTTAATCAATTGGTCGCAGGTTCGAATCCTGCACGACCCACCATTCTTCTCCACAGGAAGATGGCTTTTTATTGTCACTTTTTTAAAAAGTGAAAATAGAAAGAAACTTAATGTGGGCGATTAGCTCAGTTGGGAGAGCACCTGCCTTACAAGCAGGGGGTCACTGGTTCGAGCCCGGTATCGCCCACCACTCTCTAAAGACTTTTGGATGTTGACTTCCAAACCAATTCAGTAAAACGAATATGGTTCGGATTCTTGTCGACGAAAGTCATTAGAAAGTGCTTTAACTTGAAAAAGTAAACACTCGCTCTTTAACAATTTGGAAAGCTGACGAACAACGACTGTGATTGGTTGTTGTTCAAATAAAAGTTCTCAAATCCTATTCTCTTTTAGAGACTAGGTACCAACACACATTCAAGTGTTCTTGGAAACAACCATGACTCGTCATGATTGTTTATATTTGAGTCCGGCAAAATCGAACGTCTCTCACTCATAAAATAGAGAGACAACTTGGTTGTTTGCCATACATAAGACCTCTTGGGGTTGTATGGTTAAGTGACTAAGCGTACACGGTGGATGCCTTGGCAGTCAGAGGCGATGAAAGACGTAATAACTTGCGATAAGCCCAGATTAGGTAGTAATAACCGTTTGAGTCTGGGATTTCTGAATGGGGAAACCCACGTGCATAAGCACGTATCGTTGTGTGAATACATAGCACAACGAGGCAAACCCGGGGAACTGAAACATCTAAGTACCCGGAGGAGTAGAAATCAACCGAGATTCCGAAAGTAGCGGCGAGCGAAATTGGAGTAGCCCTTAAGCTTTTAATGATGCAGGTGAAGAGTCTGGAAAGTCTCGCGATACAGGGTGATAGCCCCGTAACCGACACATCATAATCAGTGAAATCGAGTAGGGCGGGACACGTGATATCCTGTCTGAATATGGGGGGACCATCCTCCAAGGCTAAATACTACTGACTGACCGATAGTGAACCAGTACCGTGAGGGAAAGGCGAAAAGAACCCCTGTGAGGGGAGTGAAATAGAACCTGAAACCGTGTACGTACAAGCAGTAGGAGCCCACTTGTTGGGTGACTGCGTACCTTTTGTATAATGGGTCAGCGACTTAATTTTAGTAGCAAGGTTAACCGTTTAGGGGAGCCGTAGGGAAACCGAGTCTTAACTGGGCGTACAGTTGCTAGGATTAGACCCGAAACCAGGTGATCTAGCCATGGGCAGGTTGAAGGTTGAGTAACATCAACTGGAGGACCGAACCGACTAATGTTGAAAAATTAGCGGATGACTTGTGGCTAGGGGTGAAAGGCCAATCAAACCTGGAGATAGCTGGTTCTCCCCGAAAGCTATTTAGGTAGCGCCTCGGACGAATACTACTGGGGGTAGAGCACTGTTAAGGCTAGGGGGTCATCCCGACTTACCAACCCTTTGCAAACTCCGAATACCAGTAAGTACTATCCGGGAGACACACGGCGGGTGCTAACGTCCGTCGTGGAGAGGGAAACAACCCAGACCGCCAGCTAAGGTCCCAAAGTATAGCTAAGTGGGAAACGATGTGGGAAGGCTTAGACAGCTAGGATGTTGGCTTAGAAGCAGCCATCATTTAAAGAAAGCGTAATAGCTCACTAGTCGAGTCGGCCTGCGCGGAAGATGTAACGGGGCTAAGCTATACACCGAAGCTGCGGCTGCATACTTTGTATGCGGGGTAGGGGAGCGTTCTGTAAGCGGTTGAAGGTGGTCTGTAAGGGCTGCTGGACGTATCAGAAGTGCGAATGCTGACATGAGTAACGATAAAGGGGGTGAAAAACCCCCTCGCCGGAAGACCAAGGGTTCCTGTCCAACGTTAATCGGGGCAGGGTAAGTCGACCCCTAAGGCGAGGCCGAAAGGCGTAGTCGATGGGAAACGGGTTAATATTCCCGTACTTCTTATAATTGCGATGGGGGGACGGAGAAGGCTAGGTGGGCCTGGCGACGGTTGTCCAGGTTCAAGTACGTAGGCGGAAAGTTTAGGTAAATCCGGACTTTCTTAACGCTGAGATACGATGTCGAGCCACTACGGTGGTGAAGTCATTGATGCCATGCTTCCAGGAAAAGCCTCTAAGCTTCAGATTATAAGAAATCGTACCCCAAACCGACACAGGTGGTCGGGTAGAGAATACCAAGGCGCTTGAGAGAACTCGGGTGAAGGAACTAGGCAAAATGGTACCGTAACTTCGGGAGAAGGTACGCTCTTGGCGGTGAAGTCCCTTGCGGATGGAGCTACTAGGAGTCGCAGATACCAGGTGGCTGCAACTGTTTATTAAAAACACAGCACTGTGCAAAATCGTAAGATGACGTATACGGTGTGACGCCTGCCCGGTGCCGGAAGGTTAATTGATGGGGTTAGACTTCGGTCGAAGCTCTTGATCGAAGCCCCGGTAAACGGCGGCCGTAACTATAACGGTCCTAAGGTAGCGAAATTCCTTGTCGGGTAAGTTCCGACCTGCACGAATGGCGTAATGATGGCCACGCTGTCTCCACCCGAGACTCAGTGAAATTGAAATCGCTGTGAAGATGCAGTGTACCCGCGGCTAGACGGAAAGACCCCGTGAACCTTTACTACAGCTTGGCACTGAACATTGAACCTACATGTGTAGGATAGGTGGGAGACTTTGAAACTTCGTCGCTAGATGGAGTGGAGTCAACCTTGAAATACCACCCTTGTACGTTTGATGTTCTAACGTTGGTCCCTTATCGGGATTGCGGACAGTGCCTGGTGGGTAGTTTGACTGGGGCGGTCTCCTCCCAAAGAGTAACGGAGGAGCACGAAGGTGGGCTAAACACGGTTGGACATCGTGTGGTTAGTGCAATGGCATAAGCCCGCTTGACTGCGAGAATGACAATTCGAGCAGGTGCGAAAGCAGGTCATAGTGATCCGGTGGTTCTGAATGGAAGGGCCATCGCTCAACGGATAAAAGGTACTCCGGGGATAACAGGCTGATACCGCCCAAGAGTTCATATCGACGGCGGTGTTTGGCACCTCGATGTCGGCTCATCACATCCTGGGGCTGAAGTCGGTCCCAAGGGTATGGCTGTTCGCCATTTAAAGTGGTACGCGAGCTGGGTTTAGAACGTCGTGAGACAGTTCGGTCCCTATCTGCCGTGGGCGTTGGAAGATTGAAGGGGGCTGCTCCTAGTACGAGAGGACCGGAGTGGACGAACCTCTGGTGTTCGGGTTGTCACGCCAGTGGCATTGCCCGGTAGCTAAGTTCGGAATCGATAAGCGCTGAAAGCATCTAAGCGCGAAGCGAGCCCTGAGATGAGTCTTCCCTGGCACTTTAAGTGCCCTAAAGGGTTGTTCAAGACTAGAACGTTGATAGGCAGGGTGTGTAAGTGCTGCGAGGCATTGAGCTAACCTGTACTAATTGCCCGTGAGGCTTAACCATACAACACCCAAGGGGTTTTGTGGACTCAAATAGAACATTGAATGTGTGATTGAACTTTTATAATCAGTTTTCCGAATTAAGAATTTGCTTGGCGACCATAGCGTTGCGGACCCACCTGATCCCATGCCGAACTCAGAAGTGAAACGCAGTAGCGCCGATGGTAGTGTGGGGCTTCCCCATGTGAGAGTAGGACATCGCCAGGCTTTAATTTTATTTTCACTTTTTAAAAGTGAAGACAAAAAGGTACCGTTATTTGCTCACGCAAATAACAAACATCATCAGTGTACTAATCTGACGATGAAGATTTACGGAGAGATGGCTGAGTGGTCGAAAGCACCGGTCTTGAAAACCGGCAAGGGTTTGTAGCCCTTCTAGGGTTCAAATCCCTATCTCTCCGCCACATTGAGAAGCCCAAGTCGAAAGACTTGGGCTTTTTTACGTTTAAAGTAATGCCAATTCAACTAATCCCAACCCCATTAATTACGTGATCTAATAAAGGCTCTTAAAGGCGTCTTCGTGAAGCACGATTTTCAGAGTCTTATTCATTCCACACCTCATGCTTAACTTGGAGTGGCTCATCTTGCGTTTTTGGTATAAATCTACCTTTTTAAAACGTTGTCTCCCTAAATAATGACTTCATCTTGGTATGAAGTACAAAGGCCAGTTTTTAATAGATTGTTCCTATCTCAAGTTTAGACCTAATAGATAAAGACACTGACAACGTGATACCTGACCAGTATTGAATGTTAATTGCAGCGATCAAGTTATGAGGGTTAGTTTTTGGATATATTGATAAATATGTATGATAATTAAGCCATACATATTTATTATTCAATAGTGCGCTAATGACAGAACCCTCTATTTTACATACTACTGCTTTGTATCATGCTGCGGTGTCGTTATTAGAACTTAGCAAGCAGGATAAGAGCATCAATGAGCTGGCATGCAGTTTATCAGTTCTTTTAAAGCAAACTTTGCCTGTTGAGGGCGTACAGATTTGTGATTTATCGAATAATAAATTGAATTTTTCTTATGATGGTGAAACCTTAACCAAGGATCTGCTGGGTGAACAACTCGATTCATTCTTCTATTTAGTCTCTTCAATTAACGAGAAAAAAGGCATGTTAACCGTGCCTTTAAGTATGCTAAGTAAAGAGAGGATGTTGAGCCAAAAAAATAAACGTTCTTACGACATTTGTACGTTAAGTTCCGACAATCAAGGGCATTTCGCACTGGTTGTTGTTTATCATCCCGAAAGTGAGTGGCGAAAAGAGCCACAAGATTTACCAATGTTTGCGTTGATACTGCAAAATATCTGGCAGCAACGACTATCAGAGATGTCGTCACAAAATCATCGGAATCTGATTGATACACAGTACAACATCATACTCAATCAGCTTCAGGGTGAAACGAAAAAAAATCAGGCGATGGAGATTGTAGCTACTGCTCTCGCTGAGCTGGCGGCTTGTCGTGATGAATATCAGTTGTTACAGCAAAGCATTCAAATTTTACATGAACGGTTAGGAATCGATAGAGCCGGTGCGTTTGTTATTGATATAAAAGAAAACGAATATCGTGGTGTGTACGGTATCGACCCGGATGGAAAATATCGCGATGAAAGCCAAGATGTGTATAAATTTTCACATTTATCCCCCCCCTTTTGTACGGTACTGACTGATCCGGAAAAGGTGCTCCATGTAGAAAATGATGTAACGCTATATTATATCGATCAACCTATTGGTATAGGTTGGAACGGTATGGTAGTGCTTCGAAATGAACAAGAAGCATTAGGCTGGTTTGCTATGGACAATCTCTGGAACAAACAACCATTCGATGTAAATTTGAATGAAGCGTTTAATATTTTTGGTAAAACCATCGCCCGTTTTCTTGTGGAAATTCGTCATAACTCTCAGATAAGAATGCTAGGTAAAGCACTGAGCTTTATGTCTCGGGCGGAAAACAGACACGATCTATGTCGTCATGCGGTGCAGTTCGCGGTCGAACAGTTAGATATTGATAGGGTTGGCATTTTCCTCCCTATTGATGGCGATATCAGTCAGATACAAGGTACTTTTGGCGTTGATGCCGAAGGCAAAATTCGAGACGAATCGCATATTATTTTAGCTATGCCGGAAAGCGAACTCAATCTACTGGCACAAGAGACACCAAACCAGCTATTTGTGCTTGATGACACTCCTTTATATTACGATAGCAAGGTGGTGGGGAAAGGTTGGAATGCGTGTATTCTAGTGCGTGTTAATGATGTGGACACGGTTTGTGTCTTTGCTGATAACTTATTGCATAAGCGAGTATTAACCAGTCAACGGAAACAACTGCTACAGCTGTTTTTTAATAATGTCGGTGAAATGGTGATGCGTATAAGCAGTCAAGAATCGTTGATTGAAGCCAATAATTTATTAGAGAAACGAATCGCAGAGCGAACTCATGAGCTTGAAATCGCCAATAAAAAATTAAGCAATATTGCACAACAAGATATGTTGACCATGCTTAAAAATCGGCGAGCTTATGAAGAGGTATTGATCAAACAATGGCAAGCTCAGTGGCAATCTAAAGGTTACTTATCTTTAGCTGTTATGGATTTAGATGGCTTTAAAATGGTGAATGATACTTATGGCCATCAGGCCGGCGACGAGCTGCTGCAGTTACTGTCAAAGTACCTACAGATATTTTTTCATCGACCTTCAGAAACAGTTTTTCGGATTGGCGGTGACGAATTTGCTATCCTACTCATCGATTTTACTCCAGAAGCAGCGTTTGCTCATTTAGATAAATTACGCAAATGTTTTCGTGACATCTTGGAAGAGCAATATAAATCAGTGACGTTGTCTATTGGTTTAGTGTCTACTATTCCCAATAGTGAAAAAGTTCAAGAAGGTCTTTTTTCACAAGCTGATGAAGCACTCTATCAAGCTAAAGAGCAAGGTAAGAACTGCTGTATGAGTAAAACAATTAAGTAAAAAACGCCCCATATTCCTATTCTAAGTGCCAAAAAAAGCAGAGAAGAGTGGGGGTAGATGAGTTGCGAGACTGCACTTTTGATAAGGGTTGGTCACCCTACATATATTAAAAAGCCTCTGATTCACAGAGCTCTTCGAAAGAGATATGAAAAAGAGGCTTTTTAGTATTATGCTATTTATTGCTTTAAATCGGCTCTAACGCTGATTGACTTTATCTTTCAGCGCTTGTTTTTCTTGTTCAGAGATAAATGCCAGATCCAAACCATTAATTTGAGCTTGTTTAATTTGAGCTTGGCTTAGGCCTGCTTGTGGTGCAGCCACTTCGTATTCGTAAGGCAACTCTATACCTTCTACAGCCGGATCATCGGTGTTTAGACACGCCAAAACGCCGTGATCTAAGAACTGTTTAATGGGGTGATTTGTTAAAGACTCAACTGTGCTTGTTTGGAAATTAGAGGTTAAGCATGACTCTATTCCAATACGGTGCTCTACAAGGTAATCCATTAATTTCGGATCATGAATGGCTTTAACGCCGTGTCCAATGCGAGTTGCTCCAAGCTCTTGAATTGCTTGCCACATGCTTTCTGCGCCTGCTGCTTCTCCCGCATGAACAGTGACATTCAGGCCCGCATCACGAACTTGTTTAAAATGACTAATGAAGCGATCTCCGGGTTGACCCAGTTCATCTCCAGCTAAGTCGACGGCAACAATATGATCTTTCTGAGTTAAGATCGCATCAAGTTCTTGCTGGCAGGCATCGATACCAAATGTGCGGCTCATAATACCGATTAGATTGGCTTGAACACCAAAATCACGGACGCCAGCTCTAACACCATCAACCACAGCTTCAACGACACCCTCGACAGGCAGTTTGTGTTTCATGGCCATGTAGTACGGTGAAAAACGCAGCTCAGCGTAATCAATTTGTGCATTCAGAACATCTTCAACATTTTCGTAAGCAACACGACGACAAGCGTCAAGATCGCCCAATACGGCCACTCCCCAGTCTAGTTTTGATAGAAAAGCGACCAGTGATGGCTCAGCTTCAACGATCTGTACGTGAGGAGTTAGGCTTTCAATATCATAAGCAGGAAGAGAAACGCCAAACTTTTTTCCAAGGTCTAATATGGTCTGAGTACGAATATTGCCGTCGAGATGACGGTGCAGATCAGTTAAAGGGATGTTCTTTGTAATCATTGTAATCATTCCAATTGCTATTAGGGGGCTAATGCCAAGTATAAAAACCAATCACTATACTGTCAGTAGTAAAAGTGGGGAAAAGTTATTGAATCCCCTATTTGTCATTTAATGTTAACTAAATGTGTTGGCCACTCCGTGAAAGGAACAGGGCGGCTATAGAGGAAGCCTTGGCCTTGGGGACAGTGAAGGGAGTTAAGCATCTGCACTTGCTCTATTGTTTCAATACCTTCGGCGACAATATTAACCTTCATTCCTTTTGTCATATTAATAATGGCTGAGACAATAGAGTTATCGAGAGTCTCAATGTTCATTTGTTCAATGAAAGTTCGGTCTATCTTAATGCAGTTAAAGGGTAATTCATGTAAGTAAGCCAGCGAACTATAGCCAGTTCCAAAGTCATCAATGGCGATTTTGCAGCCTAACTGTTGAATAGCTTGCATGTTATTTAGCACCAGCTTATCACCACTGACGATGCGAGATTCGGTGATTTCGAGGGTAAGGTATTGAGCGTCAATACCTGAGTCTTCGATTGTTTTGGTCAAGCTGGAAATATAATCTTGCTGGGAGAGTTGATTAGCCGACACGTTGACATGCATGTGAAAATCTTTGCCCCATTTTCCTTGTTCTACACCGAGCATCGTATCTCGGCACGCTTGGCGCAAGATTTGTTCACCGATTTCGGAAATAAAACCATATTCTTCTGCTATAGGGATAAAATCTAGAGGTGGGATCAGGCCTTCTTTAGGGGATATCCATCTGGCAAGAGCTTCAGCACCAATAACATCACCGGTATTAAGATCCATAATTGGCTGATAAAAGGCAACGAACTCATTGTTCTCAATCGCCGTTTTAATTTTAGCCATCATTGTTGTTCGGTTTTTGGAAATATCCGCCATTTCAGGTCGGTAGTAGCTGATGTTCGAGGGTTCGAGTTTAGAGTTGCTCAGTGCAATACTGCCATTTCTTAACCATTTCCCCATAGATGACTGGTTATCATTGTCCGAGACAATCCCGATAGAGACACTGATAATGAGGTTTTGGCCATCGATAACAAACGGTGAAGCAAAGGCTTGATGAACACGCAATGCCAACTGCTTGAGATCGCTCTCGGTTATTTGCTCTGGTAAGTAAATCGCAAACTCATCACCTCCAATACGAGCAAGGTAAGTATTTTTGTGCGCGATATGCTTAATGCGTTGCGAGATATCTTTCAGTAAGTGATCGGCTCTGTTGTGCCCAATACTGTCATTAATGTTTCGAAACCTATTTATCCCAATCATCAATAAATGACCATTAAGAGTTGGTAATTTATCACAACAATCAATGAGTCCTTCGCGGCTATATACCTTGGTTAATGAGTCATACAACAACTGGTTACGAAGAGCATCAAAGGAGATTTTGAGGTTATCCGTCATTTCGTTGAATGCGTTGACGAGAAGGTTAATTTCATAGATATGGCCAGACTTAGGCATGGTGCTATGCCAATTGCCATCTGCTAGATCGCTAGCTGCTCGAGCGGTAGCCGTCAGTGGTTGAGTAATTTTGTTAAACGCGATGAAGCCAAGAGCGATACCGATAACACTGACGAAAATGCCAAGACTCCAACTCAGGCGTTGGTTATTCGGTAATTTTCCCAGCAAATCTGGTTCTGAAATGGAAACGCCGATATACCATTCAAGCCCATGTTGATCGGTATACGGGGTGACTTGGCTAAAGTAGCGTTCACCAGAGATGATGGAATCGAATTTATATAATCGAGATTGTATAGGGAAAGCGAGTGGTCGAATAAATTCAGCCATGGATTGAATGATAGGGTTAGCACTTTCAATGGCGAGCAAACGATCGCCTTTGTCTGTGATGGGGGTTCCCCAGGAGACAACACTTTTATCACTTGAGTGAGTGATGAGTTGCTGATCATTGTCGAAGATATAAATGGTCGCTTTGGTGCGCTGTTTAAGCTCGGCTAAAAACGCATTGAAAGTATGGAGTTTAATATCTGTCGCAACAACGCCCATAAATTCATCATTGTCTATAACCGGAGCCAGTGCTGAGATGGTTATCGTTTGTCTTTCATCGGCATCCGTATAGATTGATGACCAAACGGGCTTCAAATTACTCGAAACCGGTGTGTACCACGGGCGAATTCGCGGATCGTAGTTTTCAATCACAGCTCTGGTGTTATCGCTTATCGCATCACCTTGGTAGATGACCAGATTATCATTCGAACGATTGTCTTGAAGCATTAAGGTGTAGGCGTCATCCGCTTCTTTTCTAAAGCCTATATATTCAGCGGCTTCGCTACCAAAACTGATGACCCCAATTTGAGAAATTGGTTCGTAAAGAGAGTGAAAACTACTCAGGATATAGTCTTCAATCAGTTCGAGGTTACCCGAACGGTAGAGCTTATTTTGCCCGATGTTGTGGCTAATGGACAAACTGGCTTGGAAGGATTCTTCAAGGTAGTGATCAAGCTTTTGAACTACATTTGTGGTCAGCGATGTCAGGTGTTTATCAGTAACCTCATTAACCATCTCTTCATAGCTGTATTTTTGCACCGCAATAATACAGCCCATGGTCACCAAGAAGATGAGGATAAAAGGCAGAACAACCGCTGTTCTTAGTGTTATTTGAGTCATTAACTTCCATCGAATATCTGATTTACGCGTTTATTTACTACAAAAGAGTGAGGATGAGGCACAAAAAGTACAAACCAACACCATTAAGCGCCTCATCAACGCGTTTTATTTCCATATATTCAATCAGTATAGCTCTTTTAGCTTTCTCGTCAGGGTATTTCTTCCCCAACCTAGAACCTTAGCAGCATCTTGTTTGTGTCCATTGGTATGATTAAGAGCAGCCTCTAGTAAAATTCGTTCAAATTCTGGCTGTGCGAACGTCAGCAGTTCCGTTTCACCGGATGACAGAGCTTTCTTGGCCCAGGAAGAAAGTAACCCTTGCCAGTTGTCACCTTCACCGAGGGTGAGTGATGGCTTTTCATCGATCAACTCACCAGGAAGATCGTTAGGAAGAATCTCATTACCACTGGCCATAACGGTTAACCAGCGACAAATATTTTCAAGCTGGCGGACATTTCCTGGCCAATCAAGGTGATTAAGCACATCTACTGTCTTTGGATGAAGGGTCTTCATGTCAACCTCTAACTCATCGGCCGCCAAAGACAAAAAGTGTAGGGTCAGTTTTTCGATGTCTTGTCGTCTTTCTCTTAGTGCTGGAATGTGGATGCGAATGACATTAAGGCGGTGGAATAAATCTTCACGAAATTCCCCTTTATGTACTAGGCTTTCAAGGTTTTGATGGGTAGCAGCAACAATTCGCACATCCACTTTAATGGCTGAATGCCCACCGACACGGTAAAACTGTCCATCAGACAATACACGTAGAAGTCGTGTTTGGATATCGAGTGGCATATCGCCGATTTCATCTAAAAATAAAGTCCCTCCATTAGCTTGTTCAAAGCGACCTTGCCTAACACTATTTGCTCCAGTAAATGCGCCTTTTTCATGGCCAAATAGCTCAGACTCAATTAGATCTTTGGGAATCGCGGCCATGTTTAGTGCAATAAAGGGTTTTTTTGCTCTAGGGCTGTGTCGATGCAGGGCGTGGGCAACCAGTTCTTTACCTGTGCCTGATTCACCGTTAATGAGAACTGAGATAGAGGAACGAGATAATCGACCAATTGCGCGAAACACCTCTTGCATTGCAGGCGCTTCCCCAATAATTTCAGGTGTTTCACTCGACGAGGTTTCTTCAGTACTTTGTGATTTACGTTGCTCTTGATTGTGAGCAATGGCTCGTTCAACCAACGTGAGCGTTTCGTCGACGTCGAAAGGTTTGGGAAGGTACTCGAACGCCCCTTTTTGATAAGCGTTCACGGCGGCATCAAGATCGGAGTGAGCCGTCATTATGATCACAGGAAGTTCTGGTGAGCGAGTGTGAATTTGTTCCAGTAGTTGAATGCCATCAATGCCTGGCATGCGAATATCAGAGACGAGAACATCCGGCGTTTCTCGCTCTAAGGCAAGTAAGACACTTTCTGCATCGGAAAATGTTTCGCATTTTATGTTGGCTGATGAGAGTGTTTTCTCCATCACCCAGCGAATGGAGCTATCGTCATCGACAACCCAAACATATCCTTTACTCATAGTGCGTATTCCTCATAGACATTCCGTTGCAAGCATTTAAAAAGTTATATAGGTAAATAAATGGTAAATGTGGTTTTACCTGGCCAGCTTTCAACGTCAATTTTTCCGTTGTGCTGATCGATTAAATTTTGAGATATCGAAAGGCCTAAGCCCGTTCCTCCTTCACGACCGGTGATCATTGGATAAAATAGAGTGTCGAGTAATTCGGGTGAAATACCCGGCCCGTTATCTATGATTTCAATGCGAGCGGAAAGTTTGTGTCTTTGGCCATGAATATTCGCTTGGTGCACTGTTCTGGTGCGAATAGTGATGGTGGGGTGCACCTGTTGGTGCTCCGTTAATATTTGTGCCGCGTTACTGATGATATTAAGCAGTGCTTGCTCTATCTGGTCTGAATCGACCAATATATCAGGTAAGCTTGGATCGTAATCGCGTTCAATCGCAATGGTGTATTGGGATTCAAGTTCCACCAATTGACGGGCTTTTTCTATAATCGAGTGCAAGTTTTCAGGTCGTTTTTTACCGGGCTTTTGTGGACCAAGAAGTCGATCAACCAAGGCTCTGAGTCGATCCGCTTGCTCTATAATAATCTGAGTGTATTCCGTTAAGTTTGGATCGGGCAGCATTCTTTCCAGTAGTTGTGCGGCACCACGTAGACCACCCAGAGGGTTTTTTATTTCGTGGGCTAAGCCTCGAACCAATAGCTTAGCGGCTTGTTGCTGTGCATGTTGATTGAGCTCTTGCGATAAACGACGTTGCTGGCCGATTTTTCGCATTTCAACCAACAGCATCAGCTCCTTTTTCCACGACAGAGGGCTTACCGTAACTTCAAGCATTAGTGGTTTACCGTCGACAACAAATGTCACATCGCTATCGGTAATACTTTGACCACTTTGCAGTGGCTGAGAAAGCAAAGCTAAGTCCATAGAGGCGTGCTGAATGAGTTTAGAGAGAGGTTGATCGACGATGCGCTTGGCACTTTGCGTAAATAGCTGTTCCGCTGAAGGGTTGGCATATCTCACAATGAGAGATTCATCCAGCATCAACGTCGCGGTTACAACATTATCTAAAATGGCGGTGCTTAATTCTGCGCTCACAGGATCATCCTTGTTACTCTGAAAATTACCCCTGCACCAATATGGTGCGTGGTTATTCCAGTATGGCGCATAGCATCAGGAATCGAAAGTAGATTTGGACCGTGTGAGGTCTTTTTGAGTCTGTTTCTCGCTACTTTATCGAAGCCCGATGTAAATGCACCGTTATAGACATAGATGATGCAATAAGCTTGCCGTCTCTAAAGGCTTGAATTGAAATAGTATGAGAGCCCCGATCGATGTTTTTTAGCTGCCATTTTCCCGTTGTATTTGGAGCAGAATAAGTGGCGTTGTTTAAGATCAGTTGAAAATGCTCACCCACTAACAACTTGCGATTCGAGTTTACTGTGATGTTGATATGGCCTTGATTACTACGGATGGTTTGGTCATGTTGTGGCGATTGAAAAGAGAGCGATAGTGGCCCCGGTTTAGTGGTGGCTTTTCCTTTTTCTTCGCTAGGCAGATCGCTGCTGGGAAGAGATTCAAAGGAAGGGGCGGGTGCTTCTGCGAAGTGATCGGGCAGTGTAATGGTTTTTACTGTTTTCCCGCCTTTTTTCCCGTTAGTAGAATCGCTGAAATGAAGAACACCTTGGTCGTCTTCCCATGTGTAGATGGTTTGCGTGTAGCTGAACACAGGAAAAAGCAGTGTTATAAAAAATAGAATATAGGGCTTCATCACTCATTTTTCCTTCACATAATCCACTGATTGAATGGGCTTTTTTCGTTGGAAGTGCTTTGGGAGGCAGTCAGAGAGTAGGATAAAGCTGAAGGACGAAGGGGCAAATAAACAAAAGGCTCACCTGAGAGGTGAGCCTAATAAAATAGTAACTTCAATCACGAATTACACACGACGGTGTGAATGTCGAATTGAGGTTATACTGAGTAGTAAAGTTCAAACTCTAGTGGGTGAGTTGTCATGTTAATCAGCTCAACATCTTTAGACTTAAGTTCGATGTAAGAATCGATAAAGTCATCAGAGAATACACCACCAGCCGTCAGGAATTCACGATCGCTATCAAGCGCTTTTAGTGCGACTTCTAGAGATTCTGCAACCGTTGGGATTTCTGCTGCTTCTTCTGCTGGTAAGTCGTACAAGTCTTTATCCATCGCTTCGCCAGGGTGGATCTTGTTCTTAATTCCGTCAAGACCTGCCATCAGCATTGCTGAGTAACATAGATAAGGGTTCGCTGCTGGGTCACCAAAACGTAGCTCGATACGGCGTGCTTTCGGGCTTGGTACCACTGGGATACGGATAGAAGCAGAACGGTTACGTGCAGAGTATGCAAGCATTACAGGTGCTTCGAAGCCAGGTACAAGACGCTTGTACGAGTTAGTTGATGGGTTAGCAAATGCGTTGATTGCGCGAGCGTGTTTGATGATGCCGCCAATGTAGTAGATAGCCAGTTCAGATAGGCCGCCGTACTTATCACCAGCAAACAGGTTTACACCGTCTTTTGCTAGAGATTGGTGAACGTGCATACCAGAACCGTTATCACCAACCAGTGGTTTAGGCATGAATGTCGCTGTTTTACCAAACGCGTGAGCAACGTTGTGTACTACGTACTTGTAGATTTGAGTCTCATCGGCTTTTGCTGTTAGCGTGTTGAAGCGAGTTGCGATTTCGTTTTGACCCGCTGTTGCAACTTCATGGTGGTGCGCTTCAACAACAAGGCCCATCTCTTCCATGATTAGACACATAGCAGAACGGATGTCTTGAGATGAATCAACAGGAGCAACAGGGAAGTAACCCCCTTTCACGCCAGGACGGTGACCTTTGTTACCACCATCGATATCAGAACCAGAGTTCCAAGCCGCTTCGATGTCGTCAATCTTGAAGAAAGAACCTGACATGTCAGTGTTGAATTTCACATCATCAAATAAGAAGAATTCTGGCTCAGGACCGACAAGAACAGTGTCTGCGATACCTGTAGAACGCAAGTACTCTTCAGAGCGCTTAGCGATTGAACGTGGGTCACGATCGTAGCCTTGCATTGTTGCAGGCTCTAAAATATCACAACGAATATTCAGTGTTGAATCTTCTGTGAATGGGTCAAGAACAGCACTTGATGCGTCAGGCATCATGACCATGTCTGATTCGTTGATACCTTTCCAGCCAGCAACTGAAGAACCGTCGAACATCTTGCCTTCTTCAAAGAAGTCTGCGTCAACTTGGTGAGAAGGTAAGGAAATATGCTGCTCTTTGCCTTTTGTATCGGTAAAGCGTAGGTCAACAAACTTAACTTCGTTTTCTTGGATCAGCGATAGGACATTTTCTACTGACATCTTGGATAACCTCCAGTGTTATTAAAGCGGTATTAGCTCGATTCGTTGTTCTTTTATATAAGTAGAAACCGATATAAAAGTAAGAAACCCAGCATTGATTAATTTCATTTCAATTGTATTAACCGATGCTATTTTCTATAAAGCGATAATCGTGCCAAAAAAATTAATCCATTAATTTCAATGCATTATGTGTTTTTTGTTGGTGGGCAATAAGAAAGTTGCACCAAAATGATCCGTACTGGCACTTATTTGGTGCAAAATAAAGTTAATGCACCAATATGAATCAAGCAACAGAGGTTATTCAGCCAATAATTGCCTGATATGTCAATGACAATAATGGATACCTGAGTTGAGTTTGTCTCAAATCAACTCGTCATCTAGTATTAAAGAAGAATAAATCGCTGAGATAGATCACATATTTCTAGGATTTTCTCCAGAATCTGGTACATTACGGACGTTTTTTTAATCAAATAAAGCAATGCTCATTAAATACACGATTTAAGAGGGTTGCTTCTTTTATAAGTGAATCATATTCCATGGCTACTCCACAGATTGATAAGTTAAGAAATATCGCGATCATCGCGCACGTTGACCACGGCAAAACAACACTGGTTGATAAATTGCTACAGCAGTCAGGTACGCTAGAGTCTCGCGGTGAAGCTGAAGAGCGAGTCATGGACTCGAACGACATCGAAAAAGAGCGTGGCATTACCATTCTTGCTAAGAACACAGCAATTAACTGGAATGACTACCGCATCAACATCGTAGATACTCCTGGACACGCGGACTTCGGTGGCGAAGTTGAGCGTATTATGTCAATGGTAGATTCCGTTCTACTGATCGTTGACGCGGTTGATGGCCCAATGCCTCAAACTCGTTTCGTAACACAAAAAGCATTCGCACACGGCCTTAAGCCAATCGTTGTTATCAATAAGATTGACCGCCCTGGCGCTCGTCCTGATTGGGTTATGGATCAAATCTTTGACCTATTTGATAACCTAGGTGCAACCGATGAACAGCTAGACTTCACCACTGTGTACGCATCAGCACTTAATGGCTGGGCAACAATGGAAGAAGGTGTTGTTGGCGAAGATATGGAACCATTGTTCCAAGCGGTTGTAGACACAGTAGAAGCGCCTCAAGTTGATCTTGAAGGCCCACTACAAATGCAAGTATCTCAACTTGATTACAGCTCTTACGTCGGCGTTATCGGTGTTTGTCGTGTCACTCGCGGTAGCGTTAAGCCAAACCAGCAAGTCACCATCGTGAATGCAGAAGGCCAAAAACGTAACGGTAAAGTCGGTACGGTTCTAGGTTATCTAGGTCTTGACCGTCACGAAGTAGAACAAGCAAATGCGGGCGATATCATTGCAATCACAGGTCTTGGCGAGCTTAAAATCTCAGACACAATTTGTGATGTGAACAATGTTGAAGCGATGGAAGCATTGTCTGTTGATGAACCAACAGTGACCATGACTTTCCAAGTAAACACTTCGCCATTCGCGGGTAAAGAAGGTAAGTATGTTACTTCACGTAATATCCTTGAGCGTCTTGAGAAAGAATTAGTTCATAACGTTGCACTTCGCGTTGAAGAAACAGACAGTCCAGACCGTTTCCGTGTATCAGGCCGTGGTGAGCTTCACCTATCTATCCTGATCGAAAACATGCGTCGTGAAGGTTTCGAGCTAGCCGTATCTCGTCCAGAAGTTATCATTCGTGAAGAAAATGGCCAGTTAATGGAACCGTTTGAAACAGTGACCATCGATGTTCTTGAAGAACACCAAGGCGCTATCATGGAAAGCATTGGTCTACGTAAAGGTGAGCTAACGGATATGGCTCCTGATGGCAAAGGCCGTGTACGTATGGACTTCATGATGCCTTCTCGTGGTCTTATCGGTTTCCAAACTGAGTTCCTAACAATGACGTCTGGTTCTGGTCTTATTTACCACTCATACGATCACTACGGTCCACACAAAGGTGGTGTGATTGGTCAGCGTAACAACGGTGTTCTAGTATCGAACGCAACAGGTAAAGCTCTGACTTACGCTCTGTTCTTCCTTCAAGCTCGTGGTCGTTTATTTGCTGAGCACGCGGATGAAGTTTATGAAGGCCAAATCATCGGTATTCATAACCGTTCAAATGATTTAACCGTAAACTGTCTGAAAGGTAAGCAATTAACCAACGTTCGTGCATCTGGTACCGATGAAGCACAGGTTCTTTCACCACCTATCAAGCACACACTAGAGCAAGCGCTTGAGTTTATCGATGAAGATGAACTGGTAGAAGTAACGCCTGAAAACATTCGTATCCGTAAGAAACTTCTTACTGAAAACGAGCGTAAACGTGCGGCACGTCCTGCAAAAGCGTAATCACTGAATTAGCGATATATCAAAAGGGTGGGAAGTTATCTTCTCACCCTTTTTTGTATCTGTGAGAAGGGCAAAAATGGAATACAAAGATCGATGAAGCCTTTTATTATTTCTGGAGGTCCAGGGGCGGGCAAGACGAGTATCATTGAGTGTTTAGCGAGTATGGGCTACTACACAGCAACAGAAGCCTCACGGATGTTAATCGAGCAGCAGAGTCGCTTCGATAATGGTATTTTGCCGTGGACGAATCTTGGCGCTTTTGCTGAGCTGTGTTTGGCGTTGATGACCGAGCAAAAGCAAGCGGCGCAGAAAAGTCGACGTATCGCATTTATGGACCGAGCTGTTCCAGATATTTGCGCGTATTTGAAGCAAGGCAGGTTGCCCATCGAGAAGCGTTATATGAGGGAATGTGAAGGCTATCAGCCGATCGTCTTTCTTTGTCAACCTGAGCGGTCGATTTACGTACAAGACACCGTAAGGCCTCACCCTTTTGAAGAAGCGTTAGAGATACATGATCAGTTATTGAGCACCTATTTAGAGTTGGACTTTGATGTGATTCAGGTACCTTGGGGAGAGATTAGTGAAAGAGCTGAGTTTATTGAAAACCAAGTAAAAACAGCCCTAAAAACTCTTATTACTGCGGGTTAAGTTGATTAAGAAATCGATCAGATTCTTCAATAGCGGCGTTCATCTGCTGAATAGCGTACCCAATATCTTTTTCTAAACTCATAAACTCACCCTGAAGTGACCCGACCGCGCTTGCATTAAGGTTATGCTTTAGATACAGCGTATTGTCTCTGAGCGTATTGAGTACTGGCGTCATTTTTTTCTCAGCTTGCTTCATCGCAGACAGCATGCTGTTGTAAGATGTTTTCGTTTCTCGAAGCTTCTGTTGGCTCGAACGGCGAAGTTTATCGCTAGTATATAGGTCAAGCTCTTGCTGCCATTCATCAAATAGAGCATCAGAGACATCTTCTATTGCTGCAATGCGGTCAGAGACGTCCTGTGCAGCGTTCTCACTGTCTTGATACTTGTCATTGATTTCGTTGTACACCTTTTCCAATTCGCCGCCGTCAAATTGGGTGAAAGCGGAAATAGCTTCAAGTGCGCTAGTGAACTCTTGTTGAGCTTCCTGCTGGGCTTCTTTTGCGTCTTCAACACGTTCAACCATAATGTCACGTTTGTGGTAGCCCACTTGCTCCATCGCAGAATAATAGGTGGATTGGCAACCACTTAACGTGAAGAATGAAACCAATAGAATAATTAAATAAGGCATCAAAATTTCCTTTTTAATGATAAGTCTAAGAGTTGTACCCCACTTAAGAAAATAAAGCCAGTCGTCTGATCTTGTCGAACTATGTGCAAGAATAAAGGTCATATTTTGAGATGAAAATCTATTTGTCGCTCGGTAATACAAAAGCCTGTAACATTAAGTACTGTAAAAAAAATACAGTAAAGCCGTTGAAAGCTCAGGTACAAATTCGATGTGGATCCGATGTCTTTCAGTCGTAAAGAGCACGATGATCGCGATGACAAATGGCCTAACTACTGTTTAACCCGGTGTACTAAGGACAGATGTCGTGGATATAAAAGCAATAGGACATAGCTCTCTGAATTTCTTTCGCTACCTGCTGGTGCGAATGAACCACGATAGAATCAACGTAAATGCCGGATACCTGACTTACATTACTCTCCTGTCTATTGTGCCAATGCTGACCGTATTGCTTTCCGTGTTATCTTCTTTCTCACTGTTTTCAAGCTCGGGTGATGTAATACAAGATTTTGTGATTACTCATTTTGTCCCGGCTGCCGGTGATGCCGTTAAGGGAGCATTGGTTGAATTTATTGCCAACACCGGAAAGATGACTGCGGTTGGTGGTGCATTTTTGTTTGTCGCAGCGCTGATGCTGATTTCAAATATTGATAAAAACTTGAATTTTATCTGGCGAGTAACAGAAAAGCGTCGTCCGGTGTTTTCATTTTCGATGTATTGGATGGTATTAACTCTCGGGCCCATTTTAGTGGGTACAAGTATTGCCGCGACCTCGTACATCACCTCCCTAAAGATCATTGATAGTGAAGCGATCAGCGGTATTTACAATCTGCTGTTGCGATGGCTGCCATTCTTACTGTCATTTTTTGCTTTTATCGTTTTGTATCTACTTGTGCCTAATAAAAAAGTACGTTTGACGGACGCCATGGTGGGTGCGATAGCTGCTGCTATACTGTTTGAGCTGAGCAAAAAGGGGTTTGCTGCTTACATCACTCATTTTCCTTCTTATCAATTGATTTATGGCGCATTAGCGGCGATTCCGATTCTCTTTGTTTGGGTGTATTTGTGTTGGTTGATTGTCTTGATTGGGGCTGAAATAACGGCAGCTTTGGGTGAACAAGCCCTGTGGTCTGGTGCCTCAGAAGTGCTACAATCAAGCGCTAAAGAAGAAAAGGGCGAAGAGGACAACAAGAGTGATTGCGCTGATTCAGAGAGTAAGTGAGGCGGCCGTCAAAGTTGACGGTGAAGTCGTTGGAGAAATCGACCACGGCCTATTGGTGTTATTAGGCGTTGAGAAAGACGATGATGAAGCGAAGGCGAAACGCCTGGTGGAACGAGTCACGACCTATCGAGTCTTTGGTGACGACGAAGGAAAAATGAACCTCAACGTTCAGCAGGTCGGTGGTAAAGTGCTGGTGGTTTCTCAGTTTACGTTGCCTGCCGATACCAAAAAAGGCACAAGGGCTGGCTTTTCTCGAGGCGCTCACCCAAGTGATGCTGAGCGTTTATACGACTATTTTTCAGATGCTTGCGCAACGGTATTGCCAACAGAACGTGGCCAATTTGCTGCCGACATGAAAGTGTCATTGGTGAATGATGGTCCGGTGACGTTTTGGTTACAGGTTTAGTGGTTCATCACCGATACCGATACAAGGACGAACAACAAGCACAAACAGACAGGCTAGGAAGCATTTAATGTTCAAACTGATTACCCCCAAAACAGATAACCAGCTCAATAAGTATTATCACTTTCGCTGGCAGATGTTGCGTGAGCCGTGGCAAATGCCTCTAGGTTCTGAACGTGATGAATATGATTCCACTAGCCACCACCGTATGATTGTTGATGGTCGAGGGCGACCTATTGCGATTGGGCGTCTTCATATCACCCCTGATGACGAAGGCCAAGTGCGTTATATGGCGGTGAAAAGCAATCGTCGCAGCAAGGGCATGGGTTCGTTGTTGTTGGTGGCTCTGGAGTCGTTAGCGCGCCAGGAAGGGGTGAAGCGACTCGTGTGTAATGCGCGAGAAGACGCCATCGCATTTTATGAGAAGAACCATTTCGAACGCCGTGGTGAGTTGAGCGATCAACGTGGCCCAATGCGTCATCAGCAGATGGTCAAACCGCTCGATCCTATGGCGAATGTTCTCAGAAAACCAGAGTGGTGCACCGAACTGCAAGACCGTTGGGAAAATCAGATCCCGATCAGCGACAAAATGGGCATCAAAATCAATCAATACACAGGGTATCAATTTGAGTGCAGTGCTCAGCTTAACCCGAACCTAAATCCACATAACACCATGTTCGCCGGTTCTGCCTTTACCTTGGCCACCTTAACGGGATGGGGTATGACGTGGTTACTACTCAAAGAGCGTGGATTACAAGGGGATATTGTTCTCGCAGACAGTCGAATTCGTTATCGCCATCCGGTTGAATTCAATCCAGTTGCGAGCACGTCTCTAGACGGCATCAGTGGCGACTTGGATAGGCTTGCCTCTGGGCGAAAAGCAAGAATTGTCATCAATGTGACGATTTATAGCGGCGAGAAAGCCGCGGTGGAATTCATTGGCACCTACATGTTAATGCCGAATTATAAATCAGAATTGGCGGTGTAATACTGTATCGGTTTGAGGGCGCTGTTGGCTTAAGGACACTGTTGGCTTAAGGGCACTGGTGATGGGATGTCACGGTGCCGTTGAGCAGGTCAACATTCAGTTGTTGGCAATCTTGCTCCATCGAAAGCCCGATATTTCCCTGTGTCGGTTCCACTAAATCAATGTTGCCTTGTATCACCCCCGTCATATCCGTGCCTTTAATTTCCGTCTCCATAATCGAAACTCTCCCCCTATCCGCTTGAACCAAAAGATTGCTCACGGTAAATGGTTGAATAAGGGTTTGATTTTGTGTGCTGTTATCACGGTTGGCTGGTGTAGACGTAGACATTAAGACGCCCTCACGAACATGGGTTTTAAGCGTGCCAGTTAACGAGTGTTCAAACATGTCACGGTTCCCCGACAGACCATGGCTATTCAGTTCGAGTTCAACTTGACCATCGAGGTCAATAGGTAAAGGGATGATGTTATTCAATAGCTTGAGTGGAAGCCCATCGCCATGCGCTATCAACTGCCAGGGCTGGCTGAGGTTGTTGAGTTCTCTAAACCCTGATGCTTCGAAATAACCGCTTTCTAATGGAATGAATAAACGTTCCAATTGCCAAGAGCCGTTGTCAGCATTGCTATTTAACATAGCTTGAGTTGCGATGGTATCATCATAACTTAGGCTATTAGCTGACATTTCCAACTCCCCACTCCATAACCCGACAGTGTTATTGCGTTTAAGCTCTAAGTTGCGGCCAGAAACATTGGCGCCTGATATCTGCCAAAAAGGTGCATGTTCTATTTGAATGATCTGGCTGCGTGCAATATCAAGTTGTTTAATGGTTACGGCTTCTTGCTGTAAAAAATAGGCAGAGAGTATCGATAAGCTATTTTCGGTACTTTCGGTCAATTTCAGCCCAGACGCTTTTAGCCAATCAAGCTTCGTTGTCGTTGGTGATAGGTGCCCAGACAGTTGAAGCCGACCTTGAAGAAAGTCACTGTCAAATTCAGAAATCGTGAGTTTGTTCGGTTGAAACTGCAATTTTGCTATCGGCGAAATGAGCCATTGATCTGAATAACTCATGCTTTCTGCATTAAACGAAAGGTAGGCATTTTCTTGTTGCCAAACGGGAGACGAATCTGAGCTCGATGTGAATAGCGAGACATTTTCGATGGACGCATCTAGGTTAACGGCTTGAAATGTGTCAAATTCAAAATGGCTGTTTAGGATATCAAGGCTATTGATATGACTGATTTTGTTAAAGATGGGGCTGAAATCGGTGTACAGCGATGGCAGTTTATCTTGTTCTGACAGACTCAATTTATTGATGGTAACGTTAACTAATGACCAGCCATGATTAAATTGCTCTGCTTGCCCAGACACTTCAGCATTCCGCCACTCAAATGAAGCCCCAAAAATCGTACTGTCCTTGGGCTTGTAGTCGAGGTCAATCAAAAGGTTATTGAACGCTTCACCTTGATAGTAGAGTTGTTCGGTGCTGAATTGGATGACACCGAACGGTATCGTTTGATTGCTTTCTGCCCAGAGCGGATTTTTGATCTGAACATTGACCCCACGAGCAATGATCTCTTGTGAGGAAACATCAAAATTATTCAAGGCAATTTGGTGTACCGTCAGGTGTTTTTGCCAATCAAATGAAGGTTGGAATGCCTGTAGGCTTAATCCATCAATAAGAACGCTATCTACTACCCACTTTTTTTGTTGATAGGGTGTTCGATTAAACCAAATATCCACCTTAGGGATATAAATGATGTTCTGCTGTTGATTCTGTTGCTGGTGTTGATAACTGACACCTTCCAAGGAGAAGTGAAATGGCGGGTTATAAGTGAATTTCTCAACGTGAATCCGATCCTCTAAAAACTGATGAGATAAATAATTCGTAGCGCTGGTGGCGTAATGTGTTTGAGAGAGGATGAACACAGATACAATACAAAAAATGACGAAAGAAATGAGGATTAGCGAGAGAACCAATAGCTTTTTCATGAGAGGCCTAATCCGGTGTGAATGAGAAGTATCATTTAAAGTGTCTATAGATTGGTACAAAACGGTGTTAGCTTCAATAGAAAAGCCCCTAAATTTAGGGGCTTGTAGCTAAGTTTTAAAACAAAGATAAGTTTTTAAGATAAGTTATGCGATAAATTTCAAAACACGTTATCGCTGATCTTATCTAATGCAGACCCGTAGGTTTTTTGCTTTTAGTCGAGCTGTGGGCCAGCAGCAACCAGAGCTTTACCTTCGGTATTGTCTGTGTACTTATCAAAGTTATTAATAAAGCGTTGTGCAAGATCATGCGCCTTGCTTTCCCATTGTAGTGGATCCACATAGGTGTTACGTGGGTCTAGAATGGTCGGGTCAACGCCCGGCAGAGAGGTCGGCACTTCTAAATTAAACACTGGGATTGAAGTCGTTTCTGCTTTCTCAATCGAACCATCAAGAATGGCATCGATAATACCGCGTGTATCTTGAATTGAGATACGTTTTCCTGTGCCATTCCAACCGGTATTCACAAGGTAAGCTTCTGCACCAGCGGCTTCCATACGTTTAACCAGCACTTCCGCATACTTGGTTGGGTGCAGCGTTAAGAATGCCGCGCCAAAACAAGCAGAGAACGTTGGTGTTGGTTCCGTAATGCCGCGCTCTGTACCTGCAAGCTTCGCTGTAAAGCCGGATAGGAAGTGATATTTGGTTTGCTCTGGTGTCAATTTAGACACTGGAGGAAGAACACCAAACGCATCCGCAGATAGGAAAATCACTTTGTTCGCGTGACCGCCTTTTGAGACAGGTTTAACGATGTTATCAATGTGATGGATAGGGTATGAAACTCGCGTATTCTCTGTTTTTGAGTTGTCATCAAAATCAATAGAACCGTCATTTCGAACCGTGACGTTTTCTAGCAATGCATCGCGGCGGATAGCGTTGTAGATATCTGGCTCAGCTTCTTTCGATAGTTTGATGGTTTTCGCGTAGCAGCCACCTTCGAAGTTAAACACGCCGTCATCATCCCAACCGTGCTCATCATCACCAATCAGTGCACGTTTTGGATCTGTTGATAGCGTGGTTTTACCGGTACCAGACAAGCCAAAGAATACCGCAACATCGCCATCTTCACCCATGTTCGCACTGCAGTGCATTGATGCGATGTCTTTAAGAGGAAGGAAGTAGTTCATCATTGCGAACATCCCTTTCTTCATCTCGCCACCGTACCAAGTACCACCAATCAACTGCATGCGTTCAGTCAGGTTAAAGACGGTGAAGTTTTCAGAGTTCAGACCATGCTCTTCCCACTTTTGGTTGGTGCATTTCGCGCCATTCATGACCACGAAATCAGGTTCAAATGTCACGAGCTCTTCTTCGGTTGGGCGGATGAACATGTTCTTAACGAAATGCGCTTGCCATGCCACTTCTGTAATAATTCGAATACTGAGGCGAGTATCAGGGTTTGCACCACAGTAGCCATCTATCACAAACAAACGTTTACCGGACAACTGGTTCGTTACCAGCGCTTTCAGGTCATTCCATACCGCTTGGTCGATGGCTTTGTTGTCATTTTTAACCGCGTCAGATGTCCACCACATATGCTCTTCTGTCGTGGCATCTTTTACAATGTATTTGTCTTTTGGCGAGCGACCAGTAAAGATCCCAGTATCAACAGCAACAGCACCAAGTTCAGTCACTACGCCTTTTTCGTAGCCTTCTAAACTTGAACGGGTTTCTTCTTCGAATAATTGTTCGTAACTAGGATTGCGAAGAATCTCAGTTGCGCCAGTAATTCCGTGCTTAGTTAGATCGATTTGTGCAGCCTTTGTATGTTCCATAACAGTCATAGGTGCTCCTTGTAAGGATATTTTGTAGGGATTTGTAATATTATTATTTTTTGTTTGCTCATCATGCTATCAACGGAATTACCAGAAAACAGGGATATGGCTCAAATAATGACCATATATCTAGTGTGGTTTTATGTGTGTCATCACATAATGGCTGTACTTATAATATCCTGTAAGCAAACCTTTGCGCTAGAGCAAAAGAATTATTAATACTAAGAAATTAAGTGTGATTTTTTGGGGTGGAAGCCCTTGTTTTATCTGGGTTTGATCACAAAAAAAGCCAGCGAAGAGCTGGCTTGATAACGGATTTTACGTGCTTGTTGTTTTAAGCAAATTAATGCAGCGTTCCTGTGTTTAAATTGGCCTCAATGAACAGCTCTTTGACTTGTTCTTCATCGAATGAATAATTGGTGCCACAATAGTCACAATGAAGAGAAACAGAACCTTCTGTTGCGATAATGTCGGCCACTTCTTCTTGACCAACGGTCATAATCGCCGCACCACTGCGTTCACGAGAACAACCACAGTGGAAGGTCACCGGTTGTGGTGTAAAGAGCTGAACTTGTTCCTGATTATATAAGCGATACAGAAGATCATTCGCTTCTAATGAAAACAGTTCTTCATTTTTAACCGTGTTAGTCAATTGCTCAAGATGTTCGAAATCATTCTCAGTGCCGGTACCATCAGGCATCACTTGAATCAGCATGCCCGCTGCGCAAGGCTTACCATTGTATTCGCCAGTACGAATCCATAGTCGAGTCTTGAGTTGTTCAGAGCGCTCGAAGTAACCTTCAAGTACTTCCGCTAAGTTGTTACCTTCTAGCCCTACAACACCCTGATAGCGCTCACCCTGCTTAGGTTCGATCGTGATCACTAAATGGCCTTTACCAATTAGGTCATGCAGCCCCGCTTGTTCATCTATGTCACCGTCGTAACGCGCAACGCCGCGTACTTTTTGCTCGTGATCGCCATTGATAACAACCAGTGATACCGGGCCATCACCTTGGAGTTGCATGGTGATCGAACCTTCAAATTTAAGTGTTGCGGTGAGAAGAGTTGTGGACACGAGTAGCTCACCCAGCAGTTTTTGCACTGCGGCAGGGTATTCCTTGCTAGAAACTATTTGTTGGTATGCTTCATCCACTTGTACCAACTCACCGCGTACAGAAAGGTCTTTAAAAAGGTAGCGGTTTAATACATTACTTGCCATCTAGGGAGCTCCAGCTTATTGATTTTTAAATTTAATAATATTTCGACGCTGCTTCTTATCAGGTCGCCGTTCAGGGCTTGGGTTGTGCGCGTGCAATCTACGTTGTTCAGCATTATCTGCACGCTTTTTGATGCTTTCCGTTGTCTCTATATAGAGTGTTTGCGCTTCTGGTGCCCCACGCCGTTGATCTGAAAGCTTCTCGATAGTGACTGTTTTTTCTTCATGCCCTTGCTTTAGTGTAATAAGTGCACCAATTTCTACAAGTTTACTCGGTTTGCTGCGCTGACCATTATATTGCACCTTTCCACCGTCAACCATATTGCGTGCGATGGAACGAGTTTTATAAAAGCGGGCAGCCCAAAGCCACTTATCGAGTCTGATTGATGTGGATTTGGAGTCTGAAGAGTTAGAGCCCATAGTGAAAAATACCTCTAATAGCGTTTCGCGCAGTCACTGGGTGTTGGCAACAGTCACTAAATGTGGATAAACAATGGTGTTGTGAAGCCATTTTTTCAAGGCAAGCACCAAATATTCGGGTGAATTTACGATAGCATCATAACGCTATGTTATATTTAACGGTCATAACTGTATGATCGATAATGCTAATCGTAATGGGCTAATCGCGATTTTTAATTGATATTTATTAAGGGTTTTTGGAGTGAAGCAGAACTTTTTTACTAACAACATTGCTTCAAATGTTTGGCTGCAAAAGTTGACAGCGCATTCGGTCGTGATCCAACAGCGTGCCAGTCTTTTACTCTGTGTGCTGCTTCTGGTTCTCTCTGCTTGGATGCTCGGAAAGATATTTTGGCTTATTCAAAGTCCGGTGGATTCAGTGACTCCTTGGGTGGCGCAGCCGATCAGCAAGCAAAATAAGGCTCAATCGACAATAGACACCTCTTCTTTAACAAATAGCCACTTATTTGGTGAATATAAACAAGAAAGTAAACCGATTGAAAAACCAGTGGTTCAGGATGCCCCTAAAACGCGCCTGAATCTGACGTTGGTTGGGGTGGTTGCTAGTAGCGATGCTGGTAAGAGTCTGGCCGTTATTGCTAATCGTGGAAGCCAGGCTACTTATGGTTTGAATGAACAAATCGAAGGAACGCGCGTTCAACTAAAAGCTGTGTTTAATGATCGCGTTATTATTGATAACTCGGGTCGAGATGAAACCTTGATGTTAGCAGGGATTGATTACAGCAAGCTTTCTCAAAATACAGATCAAAACACCGCCACGGTAAGACCTAGCGTCAATCGTCAGGGTAACAACCCTGTTAAGAGTGATAATGTTTCGGATTTGGAGACGGTTCGCGCGCAAATCTCAGAGGACCCACAGAAAATATTCCAGTATGTTCGCATGTCGCAAGTGAAACGCGATGGCAGCGTAATCGGTTATCGAGTCACACCAGGAAAAGAGCCGGAACTATTTCGTTCCGTTGGCCTCGAAAGTGGTGATATCGCAACGCAGCTCAATGGACATGATCTGACTGACCCAGCATCTATGAGCAAGGTATTTAGTGCTATGTCCGATTTAAGTGAACTGAGTTTAACGGTCGAGAGAGATGGTCAAACCCATGATATTAATATTGAATTTTAATGCTGACGCAATAATGCGCCAGCGTGAGGAGTAAAAAAGTGAAGCATTGGTTAAACAAAAGTGCTTGGTTATTAGTCGCAAGCTTATTAGCAGCCCCAATGGCCACAGCGAACGATTTCAGTGCCAGCTTTAAAGGCACTGATATTCAAGAGTTTATTAATATTGTGGGTCGAAACTTAGAAAAAACCATCATTGTCGATCCTTCTGTGCGTGGCAAAGTTGATGTGCGCAGTTATGACATGTTGACCTCAGAGCAGTATTACAGCTTTTTTCTAAACGTTCTTGAAGTGTATGGTTTTGCTGCCGTTGAAATGGACAATGGTGTACTTAAAGTCATCAAATCGAAAGATGCTAAAACCTCCGCAATCCCTGTTGTAAGCGACGACAGTGCGCAAGGCGATAGTGTGGTAACGCGTGTCGTTGCCGTGAAAAATGTGTCGGTCAGAGAGTTATCACCACTATTGCGTCAGCTTAATGACAATGCGGGGGCGGGTAATGTGGTGCACTATGACCCAGCCAACATTATTTTGATTACAGGTCGCGCTGCGGTGGTTAACCGCCTTGCGGAAATCATTAAACGTGTCGATCAGGCGGGTAACAAAGATATTGAAGTCGTTGATCTCAATAACGCTTCTGCCGCTGAAATGGTTCGTATCGTTGATGCTTTAAACAAAAGTACGGATGCTAAAAATACCCCTGAACTCATGCAGCCTAAATTGGTTGCGGATGACCGTACTAATTCTATCTTAATTTCGGGTGACCCTAAGGTACGTGCAAGATTGAAAAAGCTCATCAAGCAGCTTGATATTGAAATGGCGTCTAAAGGGAACAACCGCGTTATTTATCTTAAATACGCGAAAGCGGATGAACTGGTTGATGTGCTTAAAGGCGTGTCAGATAACCTACAGGCAGCAAAACAAACCTCGAAGCAAGGAGGCAGTAGCAGTCGAGATCAAGTGGTTATTTCCGCTCATACCGGTACCAATGCATTAGTCGTCACTGCTCCGCCAGATATTATGAATGCTGTTGAAGATGTGGTTGCTCAATTGGATATCCGTCGTGCTCAAGTGTTGATTGAAGCATTGATCGTCGAAATGGCGGAAGGCGACGGTATGAACCTTGGTGTTCAATGGGGCAACTTGGATACTGGTGCTGTTGTTCAATATGGCAATACGGGTGCTTCAATTGGTAATGTCATGATTGGGCGTGAACAAGCCAAAGATTCAACCAAGACAGAAAGCTACTGGAACTCTAGTGAGAATAAGTGGGAGTCGCGCGAAACAACAGAAGAAGGTGACTACACAGCATTGGCTGGCGCGTTAGCGGGTGTCAATGGTGCGGCGGTGAGTATTGCAATGGGAGACTGGACTGCGCTGATCAGTGCGGTGTCAACCGATTCAAACTCCAACATTCTCTCCTCACCAAGCATCACGGTGATGGACAATGGTGAAGCCTCGTTTATTGTTGGTGAAGAAGTGCCAGTACTGACTGGGTCAACCTCTGGATCTAATAACGAAAATCCGTTCCAGACTGTTGAACGTAAAGAAGTGGGTATCAAGCTTAAAGTGGTGCCACAAATCAATGAAGGTAATTCGGTACAGCTTGATATTGAGCAAGAAGTGTCCAACGTGTTGGGTGCTCAAGGCGCTGTTGATGTGCGTTTTGCCAAGCGTCAGCTCAATACCAGCGTCATGGTTGAAGATGGTCAGATGATCGTGTTAGGCGGTTTGATTGATGAGCGAGCACTAGAAAGTGAGTCTAAAGTTCCACTATTGGGTGATATTCCGTTCTTAGGTTATTTATTTAAGTCTACCAGCACTCAAGTTGAGAAAAAGAACCTAATGGTATTCATTAAACCGACCATTATTCGTGACGGTATGACGGCAGATGGTATTACGCAGCGCAAATACAACTTTATCCGTGCGGAGCAGCTCTACAAAGCTGACCAAGGCTTAAAGCTAATGGAAGACAGCAACATACCTGTGTTGCCAGCCTATGGTAAAGACATCAGTCATCCAGCAGAAATTCAAGCCTTTTTTGATCAGATGGACGCTGGAAAATGAGTGAACAACTAGACAATAGCGTTGTCCCGCGCTTGCCCTTTAGTTTCGCCAATCGGTTCAAACTGGTGCTTGAGCAGAGTGACCAAGGCTGCACATTATTCTATGTCGCCCCACTTGCCATTGAAGCGCTCGTCGAAGTAAAGCGTGTTGCTAAAGTGATGTTCACGCCGGTTGAACAGAGCGTTGAAGAGTTTGACCGAAAGCTTACTGAAGTGTATCAGCGAGATTCCTCGGAAGCTCGTCAGTTAATGGAAGACATCGGCGCAGACAACGATGATTTCTTTTCCTTAGCGGAAGAGTTACCACAGGATGAAGATCTGCTTGAAACGGAAGATGATGCGCCGATCATCAAATTGATTAATGCGATGTTGGGGGAAGCCATCAAAGAAGGCGCTTCTGATATCCACATTGAAACGTTTGAGAAATCGTTGTCTATTCGTTTCCGAGTGGATGGGGTGCTGCGTGACGTTCTAGCCCCAAGTCGTAAGCTGGCACCTTTGCTCGTGTCGCGTGTGAAAGTCATGGCTAAGCTCGATATTGCGGAAAAACGCGTTCCTCAAGATGGTCGTATTTCACTGCGCATTGGTGGCCGAGCGGTTGATGTTCGTGTCTCGACCATGCCGTCATCTCATGGTGAACGTGTGGTTATGCGTCTGTTGGACAAAAATGCAACCCGATTGGATTTGCACAGTTTGGGAATGACCAAACCTAACCACGACAGTTTCAGCAAGTTAATCGAGCGCCCACATGGCATTATTCTGGTCACAGGGCCGACAGGTTCGGGTAAGTCGACTACCTTGTATGCGGGCTTGCAAGAGCTAAACAGTAACGAAAGAAACATCTTAACAGTGGAAGACCCGATTGAATTTGATATCGATGGTATCGGCCAAACGCAGGTTAACCCGAAGGTGGATATGACCTTTGCTCGAGGGCTTCGCGCTATTTTGCGTCAAGATCCCGATGTGGTTATGGTCGGTGAAATTCGTGATTTAGAAACCGCGCAAATTGGTGTTCAAGCTTCACTAACTGGTCACCTGGTGATGTCGACCTTGCATACCAATACGGCTGTCGGTGCGATCACCCGTCTTCGCGATATGGGAATCGAACCGTTTCTGATTTCATCTTCACTGCTTGGTGTGTTAGCGCAGAGATTGGTGCGTACCCTGTGCCGTGAATGTAAACAACCTTATCAAGCCTCGTCTGAGCAAAAAGCCCTGTTTGATGTGGTTCCTGGTGACGAATTGACGCTGTATAAACCGTGCGGTTGTGAAGCGTGTAATTACAAAGGCTACCGAGGTCGTACCGGGATTCATGAACTCTTAATCGTGGATGAAAATGTTCAGGCACTGATTCATAGCGAAGCCGGTGAACAAGCCATCGAGAAGTCGGTGCGTCAACAAACACCAAGCATTCGAAGTGATGGATTATTGAAAGTTCGTCAAGGTGTCACCTCTATTGAAGAAGTTATGCGAGTCACTAAGGAAACCTAATGGCTTCATTTGAATATAAAGCGCTCAATGATAAAGGCCGACAAAAAAAAGGCGTTATCGATGGAGACAGTGCTCGTCAGGTACGCTCTCGTTTAAAAGAACAAGGTCTTGTGCCGATTGAGGTCACAGAGACGCGTGCGAAAAATAACGCGCAGTCTGATCAAGGTGGCTTAAGCTTCAAGCGAGGTTTAAGTACGCCGGATCTGGCCTTGATTACTCGACAGCTATCTACCCTTGTGCAGTCAGGTATGCCGCTTGAAGAATGCCTAAAAGCCGTTTCAGAGCAATCAGAAAAGCCGCGTATTCGTAACATGCTTGCTGCAATACGCGCTAAGGTGACCGAAGGTTACACGCTGTCTGATAGCCTGGCGGATTACTCTCACGTATTTGACGATCTATTTCGTTCCATGGTGGCGGCAGGGGAAAAATCCGGTCATCTAGATTCGGTGCTAGAGCGTTTAGCCGACTATGCGGAAAATCGTGAAAAGATGCGCTCTAAACTACTGCAAGCGATGATCTATCCGATCGTGTTGGTGGTCTTTGCAGTCAGTATTGTCGCATTTTTGCTTGCCGCGGTGGTGCCTAAAATCATCGATCAGTTTGTACAGATGGCGCAAGAGTTACCTCAGTCAACTCGGATATTACTCGCGTCCAGTGATTTTGTTCAGCAGTGGGGGATCGTGCTACTCATTGCCGTCATTAGTCTCATTGTCTTGGTAAAGTGGTTACTGACCAAGCCTGATATTCGATTGGCTTGGGACAAAACTCTGCTGTCCTTCCCCTTGGTTGGCAAGATCATTAAAGGGCTGAATACGGCGCGATTTGCTCGAACTCTCTCGATTTGTACATCGAGCGCCATTCCTATTTTGGATGGGATGAAAGTGGCCGTGGATGTGATGTCGAATCAGTACATCAAGCAGCAAGTCATCGCAGCGTCCGAGAATGTTCGAGAAGGAACCAGCTTAAGAAAGGCCCTGGACCAAACCAAACTTTTTCCGCCGATGATGCTGCATATGATTGCCAGTGGTGAACAAAGTGGTGAGCTTGAAAGCATGCTGACTCGCGCTGCTGATAACCAGGACACTCAGTTTGAAGCAACCGTAAATATTGCTCTTGGCATTTTTACCCCAATGCTTATCGCTTTAATGGCGGGTTTAGTGTTGTTTATCGTGATGGCAACCTTAATGCCAATTTTAGAAATGAATAATTTGATGAGTTAATGAGTACCAATCGTAGTCAATAATGGGTCATCCTAGTTTGTTAGAATACTCGATAATCGCGTTAGAATTTTTGATTGCAAAACAACTGCTTATTGAAAGGTTCTGCCTTGTTATCAAGCATTTTCCTACGCTATTTTTAACCACTTATATTTGATGGGTATAACAACTCTCTTTTGCGTCAATTTTTGGAGAAAACATGAAACATAAAATGAACAAACAGTCAGGCTTTACGCTTTTAGAAGTCATGGTCGTGGTCGTGATTTTAGGCTTGCTCGCCAGCTTTGTTGTACCGAACCTTATCGGAAGTAAAGACCAAGCTGATCAGAAAAAAGCCGTGATTGATATCGCGTCATTGGAAAGTGAACTGATGAAGTACCGATTGAACCATCATTCCTTTCCAACCACCGATCAAGGGTTAGAAGCACTGGTGACGAAACCTAGTAACCCTGAGCCACGCAACTACCCAGAAAATGGCTATGTGACTCGTTTACCGGTTGACCCTTGGGGTAATCCTTATCAGTACCTAAATCCAGGTGAGCATGGTGTGATGGATATTTTCACTCTGGGAGCTGATGGGCAAGAAGGTGGCGAAGGCGTCAACGCGGATATTGGTAACTGGAACCTCCAAGATTTCCAATAAAGCCTAATGAGCATGACGAGATAGCACCGCAAAAAATAGTCGCTATCTCTGCTCTACCAAAACGACCACCCATACTGTACACCGCGAAAAGAGTTGCCACTGCATGATGAAATACAAACAACAAGGTTTTACCTTGCTAGAAATATTATTGGTTCTGGTGGTGATTTCAATGGGTGTGGTGACAACACTTTCAGCCTTACCTGACAATAGCCAAGATAATGCGAAGCAGCAGGCTCAAGCCTTATTTCAACGCCTTCAATTAATCAATGATGAGGCGATACTGAGTGGCAAAGATTTTGGCCTTCGTGTCGATGAGACGCGTTCTCGCTATATTTGGATGGGCATTGAAAATGGGCAATGGAAGCCTGTTGCGCTCGATACTATCCCGGAAGAGACTGAACTTACGGAAGAAGGCGTGTCGATTGAAATGACGTTGGGGGGCGATGCTTGGAATGACAAAGATCGTCTATTTCAACCCGGCTCATTGTTTGATGAAGAAATGTTTGCTGATTTGGAAACGGATAACAAACCACTTCCACCTCAGATATTTCTATTTTCAAGTGGGGAAGTGACTCCGGTATCCATTGCTCTATACCCTCAAAATAAAGACGCTAAACAGGATGGTTGGCAAGTGGTCATTAAAGAGAATGGCCAAATCCTATTACTGTCTCCGGGAGAGCAGGATGAACAGTAGCACTATGAGTAAGAGTCGTGTGAGCAAGAATATTGTTAGTCATAACATAGTGAGAAATAACATCGCAGCTCGGCAACGGCCGACCAGAGCTCGCCGTTCTTTTGGAGCTCATACAGGGCCACATTCGGTGCGCGGTATGACGTTACTCGAAGTGTTAATTGCATTGGCTATTTTTGCCACGGCGGCTATTTCTGTGATTCGTTCGGTGGGTCAGCACATGAATACGATTGCCCATTTGGAAGAAAAAACGTTTGCTGCGATGGTCGTGGATAATCAAATGGCGATGGTGATGCTGGATCCATCAGGATTGAAAGCTAAGCAAGGAACGGCAGAAATGGCCGGACAAACCTGGTATTGGACCGTCACCCCTATCAAGACTGCTGGGGATTTACTAAAAGCGTTTGATGTGAGCGCCTCTTTGTCCAAACAGGGCGATGCGATTATAACGGTAAGAAGCTATGTTTCTCAGTAAAGCTATGTTTCGCAGTAAACGGATAGCTCGCAAGGCTCAGCAAGGGTTTACCTTGTTAGAGGTACTGATTGCTATGGCTATTTTTGCCGCGTTAAGCGTGAGTGCTTACCAAGTGGTGGATCAGGTCCGTATGAGCAATGCGATATCGCTGGAACGCGGTGATCGCTTGAAAGAATTGCAACGCAGCCTTGTGGTTATGGACAGTGATTTTAGACAAATGGCCACGCGACAATTTCGTACCAATGGCGAGGCGGGTGGTGAGCTGAATGAGGCTCAACTACTGCAATGGAAAGACTATCTTTTAGAATCAGACGGAAAAGGTGTGCTATTCACTCGACTCGGTTGGCATAACCCACAACAACAGTTTCCACGCGGCGAAATTCTTAAAGTTGGCTATCGAATCAAAGAGACAACGTTAGAGCGAGTATGGTGGCGCTACCCTGATACACCAGCAGGTCAGCAACCCATCATTACCCCTATTCTGACGGATGTCGAATCGTTCTCTATGCGATTCTACTCAAAAGGCACTTGGAGCGATAAGTGGGAAGCGGCTCAAACACTGCCAGAAGCCGTGGCGCTAGAGCTGGAGTTGGCTGATTACGCAAAAATAGAGCGCGTTTACCTCATTGCTAGCGGATCGATAGTGCTCACTGAGAGCAAACAAGAAGATCGAGACTCCTTTAATAACGATTCTTCTGATGATGACGATCCTAACGGTGAGGAGGACAGCGATGAACCAAGCGAGTAATAAACAGCGAGGTGTTGCACTGATCATCGTTCTCATGCTGCTGGCTGTGATGGTGTCGCTCGCAGCCACTATGTCGAGCCGTTTATTCACACAATATAAACGAGGAAGCAACCAGGTCAGTTACCAGCAAGCTTATTGGTATGGCATTGGCGTAGAAAGTTTAGCAAAAGCTGCGATTGAACAGAGTTTCCAAGACAGCGATACGGTCAATTTGTCTCAGCCTTGGGCATTAGAAGAGCAAACCTACCCGTTAGATTATGGGACATTGAGTGGCCGAATGGTGGATAAACAAGCCTGCTTTAATCTCAATGTTTTCTCTCGGGTAACGCTTTCGTCTTCTCAGATAGAAAAACCGTATTTAATCCGGTTTTGGCAAACCTTGCTGGAAGAAGTGGAGGTGGACAATTACCAAGCGGAAGTGATTGCGGATTCTACATGGGAGTTTATCAATCAAGAGTCCTCGGTACAGTCATCGCAGGGTGTGGGTGACAGCTATTATGAATCACTGTCACCTGCGTATATGGCGGCTAACGGTTTTATTGCTGATACCAGTGAACTGAGATCAATACAGCAGGTTTCTGGGGATGTCATGCAAAAGGTTGCGCCCTATATTTGCGCTTTGCCAAGTGATGATTGGCGTTTAAATGTCAACACAATCAATGCCGATCAATCGGCGTTATTGGTGGCGATGTTTCAGCCTCATTTGAATCAACAAGATGCGATTTCATTGATTGAGTCTAGGCCTTTTGATGGTTGGGCATCGGTTGAGGATTTTATGGCAGAAAGTAGCATTAGTGTTATTGAAGAAAGTGTTCGCAAGGAAGCTCAAGCCTATCTGAGTGTGGATAGTGCCTATTTTGAATCGGATGCAGAAGTATTAGTGAATGACTCTCGAGTACGCATTCGAAGTCTATTATTTAGTGATAATCGAGAAACAGCAACGGTCATTCGCCGTCGCTTTGGAGGGTTCAGTGAGCGAGTTTCTGACAGTTCGACTGAGTAGTGATAAAAACGCACAGATTCAGTGGTTAGTTTGGTCAACAACACAAAGTGAGATCATTGCCAGCGGTGAACTCAATGGATGGGAAGAGCTGGGCGAGCTGTCTGGATATGCAGAGCAAAGACAAGGAATCGTGTTGCTATCGAGCGATGATATCGTTCTAGCTGAAGTCGACATGCCAGCAGGATCATCGCGTCAATTGGAATCAATGCTTCCTTACTTATTGGAAGATGACATTGCCCAAGATGTTGATGAGCTTCATTTTACCGTATTAAGCAAGCAAGCGAAGAAAGCCTGTATCGCTGCCGTCGATAAACGTTGGTTAAAAGCGTGTTTGGACGAGCTTAAACTCGCTGGGATAAATGTCAGTAAAGTGCTGCCAGATGTACTCGCATTACCGAGACTTGGTGAGCTTACTGCGGCGAATATTGATCAACATTGGTTAGTTCGAAAAGGCGACAGTTTAGGGCTGAGTTTACCTGCACCTTGGCTTGAAACCTTAACGACATCTGACTGGGTAAAAGAGGGGCAAGAGTACTTACCCTTAACCTCTTACAGTCCTTTGCCGCCACTAGAGTTGGATAGTGAGCAATCGTGGCAAAGTGTCGATGGGCCACTGATTATGCAGCTGCTTACCGAAGGCGCACTTGGCTCGAAAGTCACGTTATTGAGCGGGGAGTTTAAGCCTAATTCATCCCTGTTAAAGTACTGGTCTATTTGGAAAAAAACCGCCGTTGCCGCAGCGGTTATTGGCGCAGTGTTTGTCGGTCAGTACGGTTTGCAAATTTCTCAGGATGAAGCCAAAGCCGAAGCTTATCGAGCCGAAAGCGAACGTATATTCCGTGAGGCGTTACCCGGAAAAACCCGAATCCCGACGGTGAGCTATTTAAAACGCCAGATGAACGATGAAGCGACCCGTTTATCCGGTGGCGGTGGTGGCTCTCCAATACTGGATTGGCTGAATCAAATTCCAGATTCATTGAAAGCCAATAGCTCGATGACGTTGCTGAGTATTCGTTACGATGGCAATCGAAATGAAGTTAGAATTCAAGCGAAAAGTAAAGATTTTCAAAGCTTTGAACAAGTTAGAATTAAGTTTGCTGAGCATTTTGAAGTAGAACAAGGTCAGTTAAGCCGCTCGGGTGAGTGGGTTAATGGCAGCTTTGTGTTGAAGAGATAGTGAGATTGATGATGAGTAAACTGGTCACGTCTTTTAGGCTTTGGTGGCAAGGCATCAGTATTCGAGAGCAACGTCTAGTGATGATCTGTACGGGATTGTTAGTCGTTGGGGTTGGGTACTGGGGGATTCTAGAGCCAATACAGCAACGAAGCTTACAAGCGCAAAATAAGGTTAACAGTGAACAGCAACTGCTTAACTGGGTGAAAAATAAAGCGGATGAAATTACTCAATTACGAGCACAAAGTGGGTTAGTGACGACATCCGAGCCCCTTAATCAGGTAATTTCTTCTTCGGCGAGTCGGTTTAAAGTGGAGCTTATTCGTATCCAGCCGAGAGATGACATGTTTCAAGTTTGGGTACAACCGATAGAGTTTAATCAGTTGATTGGTTGGATTACCTACCTGAAAGAGCAACAAGGTGTTGATGTTGAACATTTGGATGTAGCACGCACCGATCAGGATGGCATGGTCGATGTCAAGCGTTTGCAGTTTAAGCGAGGTGGATAATGAAGCGCATCATTCTGATTTCATTGCTTTTGATTGTCACGCTTATCGTGAGCCTGATTGTCCACATGCCAGCTCAATATGTTTTGCAAGCGGTGTCTTTGCCACAAGGTTTAGTGGTGCAGGGGACGCAAGGCTCAATATGGAAAGGCAGCGCGGAGCGTGTCAGTTGGCAGGGGACTTCTCTGGGCCAAGTTAACTGGACAGTCAATGCCGCCCAACTGCTGATGGGTAAAGTTCAAGTGACCACTCGTTTTGGGCAAGGAAGCGAGATAGGGCTGAGAGGGCGAGGTGTAGTTGGTTATGGCTTTTCTGGCGCCTATGCCAAAGACGTGATTGCTTCTGTTCCGGCTCAGTTTGCTATTGATCAGCTGTCTTTGCCACTGCCGGTGGATCTTGAAGGCCAACTCGAGGTTTCCATTATCGAACTTGAGCATGCGATGCCGTATTGTCAGAGCGGCACAGGAACCGTGGTTTGGAGTGGTAACAACGCGACAACCCCGTTAGCTGAACTGGCGCTTGGCTCTGTTGTGGCGAACATTGATTGCCAAGATAACGTCGTCTCGATTAATGCGAAGCAGGAAAGTGAGCAAGTCAGCGCGGAGTTTGAAGGGCAATTAGACGCAGCGACCAATGGTCAGCTGACATACAGTGCCAAGGGTTGGTTTAAACCAGAAGCTAATTTTCCGACGAGTTTATCGAGCCAGTTGCAATGGCTGGGTAACCCAGATAGCAAAGGGCATTATTCATTGGATTTCAATGGCCGTTTATAGCGTTTATTTATAACGTTCAGTCATAGCGATTAATCGTCGAACGAAACAGAAAACAGAAAATGAAAAAAGCGAGCTTAACTAGGCTCGCTTTTTTATGATGCTCAGTCTTTTACTTTCAAGATTTCATCCCAAGGTAGGGACTCATCCCCAAGCACCAAGAAATTCGGGTTTTCAAGGGTCTCTCTTTGGTTGTATGAGAGAGGGGCTAACTGGGTGCTTAAAATGCGCCCGCCCGCTTCTTCGACGATACATTGAGTGGCCGCTGTATCCCATTCGCCCGTTGGACCGATTCTTAAATAACAATCGACAGCTCCTTCGGCCACCAAACAAGCTTTCAGTGCGGCAGAGCCCAGTGGCACAAGATCGTAGTTCCATGCGCTGCTCAAACGAGCGGTGATGCTATTAATGTCCTGACGTCGGCTGATCGCCATGCCGATGGATTGCTTCTGGCCTTGTTCATGCTTGTGGCTCTCAATCTCGACTTTTTCACACAGATCGGGAATCTTCCAAGCCCCTTTCCCTTTATAAGCGTAATAAGTCACACCAGAAACAGGCGCGTAAACCACTCCCATGATCGGCTGATTATTGTCGATCAATGCGATGATGGTTGCGAAGTCTCCACTGCGAGCAATGAACTCTTGCGTGCCGTCGAGTGGGTCTACTAACCAATAGCGGCTCCACTTCTCACGCTTCTCTAAGCTAATGTCCGCGGCTTCTTCAGAGAGAACAGGGATATCAGGCGTAAGTGCCGATAGTTGATTGACGATGAGCTTATGCGCAGCAATGTCCGCGCTTGTGACCGGCGTTTCATCACTTTTGACATAGGCTTCGTATTGTTTTGTTTCATAGATGTCGAGGATAAGTTGCCCAGCAGAACGAGCCACTTCAACCACGGAAGGTATCAGGTGAGATAAGTCTTTATCAGTAGACATAATAATTCCTAAGACTTTGTTATTGTTGTTTTTCTAAATGCTTTAGAGCAAGTAATAGGGCTGTGATACTGCGGGCTTCACAAAAATCCAAGTGAGTGACCAGCTCTTCAGCTTGAGCTAATGGCCAGCGCACCACTTCTAACGGCTCTGGCTCATCACCTTCTAGTTTCTCTGAGTATAGATCCTGTGCAACAAATAGGGTCATTTGACTAGAAAAATAAGAAGGAGCCAGGACGACCTGTTTCAGCGGAGTTAGCTTGTTTGCACCAAAGCCGATTTCTTCTTTTAACTCTCGGTTCGCAGCATCAGTTGCCGACTCACCCAGGTCAATCAATCCTTTTGGAAAGCCAAGTTCATATCGCTCTGTCCCCGCTGCGTATTCGCGCACTAACAGTAAGTCACCTTGTTCGGTCACGGGCACCATCATTACGGCATGACGACCACTGGGCTTCATTCGCTCATAGGTGCGTAAAACACCATTGCTAAAGCGTAAGTCAAGTGACTCGATGGTGAATAGCTTAGATTGAGCAATCGAGCGAATAGAGAGAATGGTAGGCGGGCTCAATTTTGTCATAATGCTTATTCCGTTTGTTAGGTATAAAGCGCATACGTGCTGGGTTGGCGTTACTATATAAAATGACTCGCCAAGTTCAAAATCTATTCGTTAGAGGCCGATCAAATTATTGAAATTAAGAAAAAGCCGACGTCGTGACATCGGCTTACTGATAGTATTTAAGGCTTAGTAGTAAGAGTGCTCACCACGGTCATGCTCGGTGGCATCACGCACGGCCGTTAGCTCGCCTTCAAATTGCTGAAGAAGTTCTTTCTCGATGCCTTCTTTTAGCGTGACATCAACCATAGAACAACCATTACAACCGCCGCCAAAGGCAACAATAGCGGCGCCGTCTTCGGTAATTTCAACCAAACTTACGTGACCACCATGCCCAGCAAGCTGAGGGTTAACCTGGGTTTGAATCGCGTATTCAACACGTTCAATCAATGAGGCGTCATCGGCAACCTTACGCATTTTGGCGTTTGGTGCTTTGAGTGTTAACTGGGAACCCATCTTATCGGTAACGAAATCCACTTCTGCATCTTCTAAAAATGGCAGGCTAAGCTCGTCAATATAAGCTGAGAATTGTTCAAATTTTAGTTCGGTGTCTGTTGCTTCAACCGCTTCTGGCGGGCAGTAAGAGACGCCACACTCTGCATTTTGAGTACCAGGGTTAACAACAAATACGCGAATGTTCGTCCCTTCAGGTTGTTGGCTAAGTAAGCCACCGAAGTGAGTTTGCGCTGTTTCTGTGATAGTAATAGTGTTTGACACGACGAATACCTGAGTAATTTTGTAGGCTATTATAACGCCATTCTACTCCTGATAAATCTAATTTCTAGACCTAAAAACAAAATCTCATCGCTTTATATTGAGTTATCTGTTTCAGGAGTGCGGCAGATACAATAAATATCAATGGTTTCGACCCCAGCATCAAGCAATAATTGACATAAATGATGGATTGTACTGCCTGTCGTGACCACATCGTCAAAAATCGCAATGTGTTTCTGTTGTGGAGAGCGATTCAGACGAAAAGCATTCCTCAGGTTTTGTTGTCGCTGTTTTTTATTGAGACCTTTCTGCTGAGGCGTGCTTTTCACTCGAGAAAAGAGGTTCGGTGCAATCTCTATATCGAGTCGTTTGCCTAGCTGTTTGGCAAGCAGTTCACTTTGATTAAACCCTCGCATTAACTGCCGCTGCCAATGGAGTGGAACGCTCGCTATCAGGTCTGGCGTTGCATCAATACGTTCGCTTAATAGCGCGGCTAATGGTTTTGCATGCCAAAACTGTTGCTGATATTTGAAGCGGTGAACATAACTTGATAAGGGGAGCTTGTAGTCACCCACGCAGTAAAGCTTTGACCAAAGAGGAGGATGCGCCAAGCACTGGCCGCATTGTTCTGTTGGGGTGAGCGTCGTAAGCCCACACCGTGAACAGCGTGTGGTTGGCGCAAAGTGTTCCTTGCAGCTATCGCACCAGATACTTTCCCACTCGATATCATTGCTTCCGATCCTTTGCCGCGTTGTCTCTTTTCTTTTGGCGTGCTCTTTATCCGGTGTTTTTAGAAGCAATGGAGTATGGATGGGGAGTTGGCACAGGTCACAGTAACAGCCGAGATGCATGCGCATGGTTTTTTGTAGCCAATCGGATAACATAAGCGCCAAATTTTGATAAAACCTGCCTTCATCATGAGTGTAACCGAGCGAGTGGTGAGGCTGTTTTTAGTAGGAGAAAATGCGATCATGGATAAAGCTTTGCACTGGCAAGTGAGCGGTAACGGTGAGGATTTGGTCTTAGTCCACGGTTGGGGGATGAATGGGGCCGTTTGGGATCAAACCGTCCAGGTACTCAGCCAGCACTACCGAGTGCACGTCGTGGATCTCCCTGGTTATGGACACAGTGCGCACTTGCACGCCGCCACCTTAGAAGAAATTGCACAATCTTTACTGCCACAGGCTCCGAAACACGCTATTTGGCTTGGTTGGTCTTTAGGGGGCTTAGTTGCTACGCATATGGCTCTGGCTCATAGTGATCGCGTCACCAAGCTCATCACCGTCGCCAGTTCGCCCAAGTTTGCTGCAGAGAAAAAGTTTGCTGCAGAAAGACCTTGGCGCGGAATTCAACCTCAGGTTCTTGATGCCTTCACGGATCAATTAGTGGATGACTTTCAAACCACGATTGAGCGCTTTATGGCGCTGCAAGCGATGGGCAGCCCTTCAGCAAGATTGGATGTAAAGCAGCTCAAAAAAGCGGTGTTATCTCGGCCATCCCCGAACCCTGAATCGTTATTGGCGGGTTTGAAGATGTTGGCGAATGAAGATTTTCGACAAGATTTAGCGGCGGTTTCGGTGCCGATGTTGAGAATGTACGGTCGCCTCGACGGATTAGTGCCTATCAAAGTCGCCGCAGATGTACAGGCAAAGGCTCCACATTCGGAACAATACATTTTTAGTCAGTCATCGCATGCCCCATTTATGACCGAGCTGGAATCCTTCTGTCATCAAATTGTCGCTTTTGGCGAAAAATAATCGTCGGTTAGATAAAAAATTGACATTAATTGCTAAATTTTTAACCAGTTTAGCCGATAAGTTTATTAACCCAATATAGCTAACAATACGAACAGCATTATCGGGTTGGGCGATGCCAAGGAGGTTTCGGCTATGATTGTGTCACCGACTAACGTTAGTGTGCCGCTTATCGCCCCATCGGTTAATGTGCAAACGGAACAAGCAGCGAGAGATAATAGAATTCGTGAGCCTGTTGTACCAACCGCAGAGCTAGTCAAGTCAAACGCAGAGCGTAAGCTAAAGGCTGACGATAAACGGCGAAGGCGATCCTCATGGGATCCGTCAGAGCATCCAGATTACGAGATGGACGCTGATGGCGAAATTGCTGAGCCGCAGACCGAAGAGCCCAAAAGTGTGTTAGAGCATCTTTTTAGGCTATTGGCTTTAGACACTTACAGCAAAAAGCAAGGCAAGGGCTATGCAATGCGGTTTCGGTTGCCTAAGCGCATTATTGATGCAGCGATAACTGAGGGACGAATGGAAAAACGGCGAACGGTAATAAAATATCATTACGGTCACGCAGTGGCTCCTAACGTACCGTCTGAGGTTATAGCGGTGTTGTAAACATCGGCACTAAGGTGTTTATCGCTATGAATAAAAATACCCACAATCATGTGGGTATTTTTTTATCTTTCGTGTGTTGACTATTCGCTGTTGGCAATTCGCTGTTCGCTTTTTCTGATGAAGCTACTGTTATTGACTTACCGTCAGTTCAGAACCGTCATTTTATTTTTTCGCTTTGGCGAAGGCTGCTGCGAATGCGCCTCCCATTGCGCCAGACGATGTGTCATTCCCCTGGTGAGAACGTTGGCTGTTGCGGTCATTACTCTTTCGATCACCATTACTGCGAGCGTTTTGTTTTTGCCCTGGTGTTCTCTGTGGACGGTTATCTTGCCCCGGCTCATCACTTAAACGCATGGACAGAGCGATACGTTTGCGCTGCTCATCCACTTCCATCACTTTTACTTTAACGATATCACCGGCTTTTACTACGTCTCTAGGGTCGGCAATAAAGCGGTCAGTCAGCGCTGAGATATGCACCAAACCATCTTGATGCACGCCAATATCGACAAACGCACCAAAATTCGCCACGTTAGAAACCACACCTTCAAGCACCATGCCGATTTCTAGGTCAGAGACTTTGGTTACGCCGTCTGCAAAGCTGGCGGTTTTAAACTCAGGGCGAGGGTCTCGACCCGGCTTATCCAGCTCTTTGATAATGTCAGTAATGGTCGGCACACCAAAGCTGTCACTGGTGTAATCCGCCGCTCGCAACTGGCCTAAAAAGTCGCTATTCCCAATCAAGGCTTTAATTGCGGTGTTATTTTTATCTGAGATCGCTTTCACCACGGGGTAGGCTTCTGGGTGAACCGCTGAGGCATCAAGAGGGTTTTTGCCGTCCATGATTCGCAAGAATCCGGCACACTGCTCAAAGGCTTTTGGCCCAAGACGAGCCACTTTTTTTAATGTGGTTCGCGCATCAAATCGACCATTGGTATCGCGATAATCAACAATGTTTTGTGCCATGGTCGTACTTAGCCCGGCAACGCGAGTCAGCAGCGCAGCTGAAGCCGTATTCACATCAACGCCAACCGCATTCACACAGTCTTCGACAACCGCATCAAGGCGCTTCGCCAGCATCGACTGGCTGACATCGTGTTGGTACTGGCCGACACCAATCGATTTTGGATCGATTTTGACCAGCTCGGCGAGTGGATCTTGTAAGCGGCGTGCGATGGAAACCGCGCCACGGAGCGACACATCCATATTCGGAAATTCATTGGCAGCGAGCTCAGAGGCAGAATAAACCGAGGCTCCCGCTTCGCTGACCGTGATTTTTTGCACTTTCAAGTTGCCGCGTTTAATGACATCGGCCACGAAGGAATCCGTTTCACGAGAAGCCGTGCCGTTACCAATGGCTATCAAGTCCACGTGGTACTTTTTAACCAGTTGTTCGACGGTATGAGCGGATTGGTCATATTGCTTTTGTGGTGGGTGCGGGTAGATGGTGTCAGTGGCGAGTACTTTACCGGTGGCATCCACAATCGCAATTTTCGAGCCGGTACGCAGGCCTGGGTCTAAGCCTAAGGTTGCTTTTGGCCCTGCGGGTGCGGCCATCAATAAATCTTTTAAGTTGGTGGCAAACACTTCAATCGCTTCAACTTCTGAGCGTTCTTTTAGCGCACCCATCAGTTCGGTTTCCATGTGCATGGATACTTTAATACGCCACGCCCAGCTGATAACTTGTTTACGCCATGCATCGGCAGGTGCACAGCTCAGGCTGATGCCATAGTGATCACTAATGATGCTTTCACAGTAAGACTGTCGGACACCTTCCTCTTGATTAGGATCGGCATTCATAGCCAGAGATAAAAACCCTTCATTACGACCACGAAGCATAGCCAGAGCACGGTGGGAAGGCACTTTGCTGAGTCGCTCATTGTGTTCAAAATAGTCTTTAAACTTCTCGCCCAGTTGCTCTTTACCCTCAACAACCCGTGACACCAGTTCGGCATTGCGGGTCAGGTATTGGCGAATCTTTTCGAGGAGATTGGCGTCTTCGGCAATGCGCTCCATGATAATAGCGCGAGCACCATCCAATGCCGCTTTGGTGTCGTTGATGCCATTATCGGGCTGGATGTATTTGGCTGCTTCGGTTTCTGGTTCCGTTTGCGGAGTTGTCCATAAGGTATCGGCAAGAGGCTCCAATCCGGCTTCAATGGCAATTTGTCCTTTGGTGCGACGCTTAGGTTTGTATGGCAAATAGAGATCTTCTAATCGGGTTTTACTCTCAGCTTGGTTGATCTCTTTTTCTAATTCAGGGGAAAGTTTTCCTTGGTCACTGATCGATTTTAGGATGGTGTCACGTCGATCATTGAGCTCTCTTAAATAGGACAATCGGCTGTCTAAATTTCGCAATTGAGTATCATCCAGCCCCCCTGTCACCTCTTTTCGATAACGCGCAATAAAAGGAACCGTATTCCCGTCATCAATTAGGGTTACAGCGGCAATAACTTGTTCTGGGCGAACGTTCAATTCGCGGGCAATAGCATGGCAGATAGCTTGGCTCATCTGAGAGTTCTCTTCTGGTCTAATTTTGATTAATGCACATGCATGGCTTGATACGCATGTCTCAGCACCGCTCGATAGTATTTCAATATTGGGGTATCTAAAGGATTTTCCAATAATTTTGCAATTAAGCTGTCAAAAAATCACAGTAATGAAGGTTTTTTGGTCTATTTTGGTTAAGGTTATGTCATAAAGATAAAGCAACTCGAACTTATCCACTTTCACGAGTTCAAAATTACCCAAGCATAAAACAACGGGTTTTTCTCAGAATTACGGAAATCAACAATGAAAAAAATGTCTTCAGTCTTAGTAATACTCAGCACTTTCTTATTTTCACTGCCGTCTTTGGCTGTTGATATTCCGTTCACGACTCAAAGCCCTGCGTATGATTTAGAAGGTAAAGTCGTCTTAGGTCGCACCGAAAATGTGTACCTGAATGATTCAGAAACCCTGGCTGGTGTGCCTTTTGTGGGGAAAATCGATACGGGTGCTGATACAACGTCCATGCACGCCGAGAATATTCATGTCTCCAGTGAGCATCCCGATTACCAAGATCTTAAAGATGATGTCTTGATGGAAACCTTAGTGAAAGAAGTCGAGAAAGATAAAATGCTCAACTATTTTGACTGGGACGGCAGTACGTTTTCACCGTTCAAAGTGACGGTTACGTTTACCGTGCACCATCCTTACACTGGTGAAGCGGTCGTTATTAGAGAGCCTTTAGAGCGCGTCAGTGTGATCCGAAGTCGCACCAGCAGCACACCGTTACTGCGCCCAACCGTCAACATCCCCATGACTATTGCCGGACATGAAGTGAAAACCGATGTGAACCTAACCGACCGAAGTAATTTCACGGCTCCTGTTTTGATCGGAAAAACATTTTTGGTTAACCATGCTTGGGTATTTGCGGGTTACGATTATCTGCAAGAGCAGCCGAATGCGAAAGTTGTGGGCAAAAAAGAGCAAGTGGCTATTAAAGGTGTTCCTTTGAATGTCAGTTTTTCGCTCGAAAATAGCCACACTATTTTGCATGCAAAAAATATCGATATCGATAAAAAACGAGATCAAGTGACGTTCGATATCTTGGGCAGCAATGGTGAACAACAAGAGATGATGTTACCACTGGTACGTATGCTCAAGATAAGTGGTCATCAGCGCCCAGTGGTTTATGTACCCGTCCAATTGGACAGCAAAACGACACAATATTGGCAGGTGTATTTGAAAGACCGCTCAGGCAGTTCTTCTCAACTTCGGGTGGGCACGAGCACCATTAGCGAATCCTTTATGATTGATACCAGTGCTGAGAACCTGCTTGGCAAAGGAGCAACAAGCTTTTTAGATATCGCAAAATCCAAACAGCCTATGGTGGTGTCTCCGCAAGAGCAGATTGTGCTCGATGGCTTTAAGCTGGATGCTGAACCTTCATTTTCTGTCAAAACACCGTTGTTGAAGGTGGTCAGTTTTGAAGTGACAGAGGAAGGCAAAGACGATTATGTGGAGTATTTCCTCACCAATGCTGATGGCGAGCAGCAAAAAGTGAAGAAGAAGATTGAAAAGAATTTACGAGTGGGAGAAACCGTCAGACCCACTGTTCTTGGGCAATTGTCTATCTCAGGTGAAGTGCGAGAGCAAGAGTATGCGATTGATGTGCTCGATAGTGATGAAAAGCAACCTTATTTTATCTTAGGGCAAAAAATGGCGAAGGATGGTGTGTTTGTTAACACCCGTGCCGATCACTTATTGCAAGCAGAGCCTCTTTTCAAAGCTGGTCATATCGAGATGGTCCAAGTCGAAGGAATGGCGTTTCCTGCGAAGCTGGACACGGGGGCCGATGTTAGCTCGATGAACGCCATAAACATCAAACAGTTCAAAAAAGATGGCCATGATATGGTGACGTTTACTTACCAAAATAGCCAAGGTGATGAGCAAGAGTTCACTAAACCTGTGATTGATGTGATGCGAATTAAAGCCAAAAAAGGTGAAAAGCCAAATATTCGCCCTGTGGTTGAAATGAACGTTAAATTAGGCAAGCTTGAGAAAACAGTCAACGTGAACCTGCAAGACCGCTCTCGGTTTGAATACAGCATGATTTTGGGTAAGAATTTTCTGAAGCATGGTGCGGTTGTGAGCAGCGATGAAAATTATTTATTAGGGAAAAGCGCTGGCGATAAAGACTCAGGTGATAAAAAGTAGTCCTCAGTGGTGCTCGCTCAGTACTCGTTTGCCTAGACGATTCGTTTCTTAGATCTGCGGTATTCTTTGAGCGATTGTTATCTTGGAGCCGTTGCTTTCTTGGAGCCGTTGCTTTCTTGGAGCCGTTGCTTTCTTGGAGCAGTTGCTTTCCAAGAGTATTTGCTTTCCAAGAGTATTTGCTTTCTTAAAGCGTCTTTTCTTGTAGTACTGACTGACTTAACCGATAGGAAAACTCCCTGCCTGAATGACCAAGCAGGGATTTTTTAGGCTTGATGATAACGAATAGAATTAATGAACCACTCTTTTTCACCGTCTGGTGTCATCACGTTAAATTCATCGTCGACTTCCTTTTTCAATAAGGCTCGCGCCATGGGTGAGTCGATAGAGACATAGTTTTTGACACCGCCATAGATTTCATCAGGCCCAACGATGCGAAAAGATTTGATTTCACCCGCATCATTTTCAATCTCAACCCAGGCGCCAAAGAAAACTTTGCCTTCTTGTTGAGCCGAGTAATCGACCACTTTTACCTGCTCTAGACGCTTTCTTAAATAGCGAACTCGGCGGTCAATTTCACGTAAACGCTTCTTGTTGTACTGATAGTCAGCGTTCTCTGAGCGGTCTCCGAGACTCGCTGCCCAGGTTACTTTTTTGGTGACTTCCGGTCTGTCTTCACGCCAAAGGAAGTCGAGCTCTTTACGCAATCGGTCATAGCCTTCACGGGTAATTAGGTTTGTTTTCATATTTTTGACGTATGATTATTGAAGATGCTTAATACATTAGCTAAAAAAGTAATAAACGTTAACAATTCTTTGCGCCACATTGCACGCAACAGTGTTACATTTCTAACTGCGACTCCTTTTTGAGTGCAAGCTTATTGATAGGTGGAATTATTACATGCAAGAAAATTTCAAAATATTAGTGGTCGATGACGATGCTCGTTTACGTGCATTACTTGAGCGATATTTATCGGAGCAAGGTTTTCAAGTCCGCAGTGTTGCCAATAGTGAGCAGATGGACCGCCTATTAACACGCGAAAATTTTCACCTTATGGTGCTGGATTTAATGCTACCTGGGGAAGACGGCCTGTCGATCTGTCGTCGTCTACGAAACGCAAACAACTCGCTACCCATCCTAATGCTGACGGCAAAGGGTGATGAAGTCGATCGTATTGTCGGTTTGGAAGTGGGTGCCGACGATTATTTACCAAAACCGTTTAACCCGCGTGAGTTACTGGCTCGCATTAAGGCGGTTCTTCGTCGTCAAACGATTGAAGCGCCGGGCGCACCAAGTTCAGAAGAATCTTTGGTTGAGTTTGGTGAATTCCGCTTAAATCTAGGAACGCGTGAAATGTTCCGCGGTGAAGAGCCGATGCCGTTAACTTCGGGTGAATTTGCGGTCCTTAAAGCGTTGGTCACTAATGCACGTGAGCCAATGTCCCGTGATAAACTCATGAACATGGCGCGTGGCCGTGAGTATTCCGCCATGGAACGTTCGATTGATGTGCAAATATCTCGCCTTCGTCGTATGTTAGAAATCGATCCAAGTAAGCCGCGTTATATTCAAACGGTATGGGGCCTTGGCTACGTTTTTGTTCCAGATGGAAAAGAAGCTTAACCCTCGTTACTCAAATCGCATTTCCTATACTCGCATTCCCTAGCTTTTAGTGCCTACCGAGGCGCGATTCTTCTAGAAGCTAGGGTGCATTGCTAGGGATCAGTAAAGGCTCTCATTATGCGCATTCGCAGCTCGTTCACTCAAACCATCGTATTATTTCTTACCTTGCTCATTGCTAGCCAAGTCTATTCTTACTACGCCGTGTTCAACTACGCCTTAATGCCGAGTTTGCAACAGTTCAATAAAATCATTGGTTTTGAAATTCGCTTGATGCTCGATGAGACGAACAGCGAACTGGCAAAATTAGAGATGGATGCCCCTTTGCGTCGCCGAGTTTTAGAGCAGCTTGGAGTGACGATTCACTCTTCTGATAGCCCCATTTCTGATGAATTTGAACGGGCCATGAGTATCGATTTAATGAGTGAAGATATGACTCAAGAATTGGATACTGAGACAGAAGTTCGAATGTTATTGGTCAATGACAGCTATGTTCTGTGGATGCAAATTGATGCTCTTCCCAATTCATTGATACGAATCCCTCTTTCAGAGTTACAAGAAGATGACTTTAAGCCTCTTTTTTATAACAGCTTGATGGTGGCATTTTTGGTCATAGCGGGGGGCTGGTTGTTCATCCGACTGCAAAACCGCCCTTTGATTGCGTTGGAAAAAGCCGCAAAAGGGGTTGGACTAGGCGATATTCCGCCACCCTTACCAGAAAAAGGTCCTTCTGAAATTCGCTCGGTAACGCGTGCTTTTAATCAGATGTCCAAAGGTATTCAAGCGCTTGAAGAGGACCGTGCCTTATTAATGGCGGGGATAAGCCATGATCTGCGCACGCCACTGACTCGGATTCGATTAGCCACCGAAATGATGCCGCCACAAGAGAGTTACCTTGCTGAAGGGATCATCAGTGACACGGAAGAGTGTAATGAAATCATTAGCCAGTTTATGGATTATTTGAAGCCCGTTGATCGACAGACTTTTAGTGCCGTTTATCTGAATGAAATAGCCAATGAGATCGCCTTGGCAGAAACCCATACCGAGATGAACGTTGAGATTGAAACCATACTGGCCGATGACGTTAAGCCCGCTATTGGCAACGCCATCGCCATTAAACGTGCGATCACCAATTTAGTGGTCAATGCGGTGCGTTATGGGAATGGTTGGGTCCGCATCAGTACCGGTGTGACGGCAGATAATAAATTGGCCTGGGTGTGCGTAGAAGATAACGGACCTGGGATTAACCCCGACCAAGTGACGAAGTTGTTTGAACCGTTTACGCGTGGGGACACCGCGAGAGGCAGTGAAGGAACGGGGCTTGGGTTGGCGATCGTGAAACGTATCATTAGCCAGCACAACGGCACAGTGGTAGTGAATAATCGCAGTGAGGGTGGGTTAAAAGCTCAGCTTAGCTTCCCAACGAAATAAGTTGGAACCAGTAGTAACCTGAAGAATAGAGCTTAGAAAGGCTGACGAGTTAATGGTCAGCCTTTTTTCTTTTTAGGGCGTGTTGACCTTTCGAGCTGATTTTTGCAGCAACTTGATGGGTATTTAGACAAGGCAGAGGCTTAGATATGTAGTTATTTTACTTGAGAAGCCTCTAACGCAGTATCAATACCCAACAAGTGCTGCCCGAAGGGTTCGGCTAAACTCGTTTTATGCTTTGTTGAGAAGTCTTTGCTTAGAATAACTAGGCATCATACTTCTCGCCGCGCCTAAAACGATTTTATCTCGAACAAAATTTAACCGCGAAAGATCAACACGCCCTAGGGTAAGGTGAAATATCGGGCGGTAAAAAGTGTCGTCAGGGCGTCGTTATGCTTATTCTTTGGTTTATGCTTTGGCGTAAATGTCTCGTTCACCCAACCAGCGTTCTATGATGGCCGCGGCATTTTGTGGGTAACGGTCATGAATATGACGTGCCATGCGTTGAACCTCTGGAATTAGGCGTTGATCTCGCACTAAATCTGCAATTTTAAAGTCAGCTACTCCGGTTTGCTTCGTACCTAACAGTTCACCAGGCCCACGAATCTCTAAATCCCGCTGGGCAATCACGAAGCCATCGTTACTTTCTCGAAGTACCCCTAAACGCTTTTGCGCTGTTTTCGATAGCGGGGCGTGGTACAGCAGCACGCAGTGGCTGGCGATTTCACCTCGACCCACTCGACCTCTAAGCTGATGCAGTTGAGCCAATCCAAGGCGCTCTGGGTTTTCAATGATCATTAAACTCGCATTAGGGACATCGACACCCACTTCAATCACCGTGGTCGCGACCAGAAGGTGCAGTTTATTGTCTTTAAAATCCTGCATTACCGCTTGTTTTTCCGCGGGTTTCATTCGGCCATGGACGAGACCGATTTTGACATCGGGCAGTGTGCGTTGAAGCTCTTCAGCAGTATCGGCGGCGGCTTGCGCTTCTAACACTTCGGACTCATCAATGAGCGTACACACCCAATAAGCCTGTTTGCCTTCAGTGAGGCAGGCGTTTCGAACGCGCTCTACAATGTCGTCTCGTTTGGTGTCTGGGATGGCCACGGTCTGAATTGGGGTTCTGCCAGGGGGGAGTTCATCAATGATCGATGTCTCTAAATCGGCATAAGCGGTCATCGCCAGAGTTCTAGGGATAGGTGTGGCCGTCATGATTAACTGATGCGGATACGCACCTTGCTTGGCCCCTTTTTCACGAAGCTCTAAGCGCTGGTGAACCCCAAATCGGTGCTGCTCATCAATAATCACCAGAGTCAGGTTGTGAAATTCAACATGTTCTTGAAAAAGGGCGTGTGTACCGACCACCATCTTTGCTTCACCAGAGGCAATGCGGGCAAGCTCGGTCTGTTTGGCCTTTCCGGTGAGTTTTCCGGCTAGCCACCCCACCGGAATGCCCATTTTCTCAAACCATTGGGTAAAGTTAATTGCATGCTGCTCGGCCAGTAGCTCGGTGGGGGCCATTAATGCCACCTGATACCCGTGTTCTATGGCTCGAACCGCTGCCAGCGCCGCCACTAGGGTTTTACCGGAACCCACATCCCCTTGCACTAAACGCATCATAGGGTGGTTTAAGGTCAGGTCATGTTCAATCTCGTTGACCACTCTTGATTGTGCATTGGTTGGGGTAAAGGGAAGCTGTTCGAGGAGCTGTTTCTTGAGCGTATCAACGGGAGGTAGCGCGATAGCATGGTCTTGTTGACCTTTACTTCGGACTGCGAGCATGGATAAATTTTGCGCCAATAATTCTTCGATGATCAGCCGAACCTGAGCTGGGTGCTTGCCTTCATCAAATTGCTCTAGATTGATACTCGGTGGCGGTCGATGAATCGTATGAAGCGCCTGAGCCAGCGTTTGTTGGTGGTCGTACAGCCCTGCTGGTAACAGTTCTTGTACGGCCGCTTTGTCGAGCAGCGCCAACGATTGATCGGTGATGTTCCTAAGTGTTAATTGTCTTAACCCATCGGTGGTGGGGTACACTGGTGTTAAGGTTTGCTCACTATCTGGGCTCTGTTCTGGCGATGAAAATTTAAAATCAGGGTGAATGATCTCAAGGCCCATTCCTCCCCGTTTTATTTCACCGTAAGCGTGAACCCATTTCCCTTCAGAAAAATTGTTTTTAATACCCGCGGTAAAGTTAAAAAAACGCAGAGTGATGGTGCCATTACCATCACTGATTTTAACGGCGAGCATTTTCCGTTTACCAAAAATGGTATCGACAGACATTACCTTGCCCTGTACCGCAGCCCATAACCCAGCATGAAGCTTTGCAATCGGGTAAACACGTGTACGGTCTTCGTAGCGATAGGGAAGGTGAAACAGCAAATCTTGAACCGTATTTAAGCCAACTTTCCCCAGCTTTTCTGAGACTTTAGCGCCAACACCAGACAGTGAAGTGAGAGGGATAGCGGAAAGAAGTTGGGACATAAAATTCGCTCATAAGGCAGCCGTCGGTGGATAAACCTAGTTAACCATTGGGCTGTGTTTTTGTACAGTCAAAAATGGAAGCAAGATGGAAAGAGAAGGCAGGAAATAGGTAATAAAGAAGCTAGGTAATAGGGTGGAAAAGAGGCCCATCTTCGGTTTCTACCCTATATTGAACTTATTTCTGTCCTATTTTAGGCTTCTTATCTGCTTCTTATCTGCTTCTTATCTGCTTCTTTTCGACTCAGCTTTTATGCTTTTTGCATCTCTTTCCACCAGGCTTCATCGGCCACGATTTGTCCTTCGTGATCCAGAGGTGGGTAAGGCAATTTTTTACGTTTCGCGACTTTCGCAAGTACCGGGTGGCCACGTTCAAATAACGTACGGTGAATCGATTCTTCGGGAATAGAGCTTTCTTCTTTATCGTACATGCCGGCCTGTTGGCGCTGGCGCTGCGCTTCGTATAAGACGATCGCGCTCGCCACAGACACATTGAGTGACTGCACCATGCCCATCATTGGAATGATGATGTCTTGATCGGCCAGCTCCAGAGCTTTTCTGGAAGCGCCCACTTTTTCATTACCAAGAATGATGGCTGTTGGTTTAGTGTAATCAATCTCGCGAAAATCAACCGCGGTATCGGATAGGTTCGTGACCAGAATCTGCATACCCTGTGCTTTGAATTCGGCGACTGCATCAACAATGTCATTGTGTGTGTCGACTTCTACCCAGTTTCGTGCACCCGCTGAGGTGTGGCTGAGTGTGCGCATCTGAGCACTTGGCCAAATCGCATGGATTTTGTGAATACCCGTCGCATCAGCAGTACGGATAATAGCCGAAACGTTATTGGGCTTATGGACTTCTTCCAAGCACAAAGTTAGGTCGGTTTGGCGTGCTTTAAGCACTTCTTGAATGCGCTGGTAACGTTCTAAATTCATCGTTTTTAGATTCTTATGATCAGAGTTTACGGTCTGAATAATATAAAAATGCGCCCATTGAGAGCGCATAGTTGTTGGGTACCTAATCGGCTAGTTTCTCTTGCGTCGCACTCGCAGCGCTTGAGGCATCACTCGAATTTTTTTCATGATACCAGCAAGATGAACCCGATCTTTTGTCGTTAGTAGCATGGTGATGGTGTATAAACGCCCATCCCGCTCTTCCGTTGAAATACCGTGAATATTCGAGCCTGTTTTTGAGATAACGTTGGTCAATTGTGCTAAAGCACCTTGGCTATTTTGCATATCAATCGTTAACTCGGTAATGAACTCTTGCTCGTAATCTTCTGTCCATTCAACGCCCATGTACTTATCCGGTTCTTTCTGATAACCACGGACATTCGGACACGTTTCACGGTGAACTACTAAGCCACGACCCGGAGAGACGTGCGCAATGATGTGATCATCTGGAATAGGGTGACAGCAATTAGCAAACGTCAGCAGGATTCCTTCAGCACCACGAATTGGCAGTTTCTTCTTAGGTTTTCCATCTTTGGTCACCACCTCGGTCAATTCATCGCTATCGCCTAGCAAGCGTCGAGCGATGACGATACTCATGAGTTCACCAAGACCAATAGCGGCCAGTAAATCTTCCAGTGTAGGGATTTTGAGGTCACTCAGCACTTGTTGAATATTGTCTTCACTGACATCGGAAATCGACTGATCACCGAGCGCATGATTCAGCAGACGACGACCCAATGTGACCGATTCTTCTCGGCGCATGGTTTTCAGTACTTGACGAATCTTAGTGCGGGCTCGAGAGGTCACCACATAGTTCAGCCAGGCTGCATTTGGGCGCGCGCCAGGTGCACTGATGATTTCGATGGTTTGCCCGTTCTTAAGCGATTTGCTCAGTGGGTATGGGTTTCTATCGACACGAGCACCGACACACATATTGCCTACATCGGTATGCACCGCGTAAGCAAAGTCGACAGCGGTTGCCCCTGCGGGCAGTTCAACGATTCGCCCTTTTGGTGTGAAGACGTAAATTTCATCTGGAAACAGATCCGATTTCACGTTTTCAATGAACTCAAAAGAGTTACCAGCACTTTGCTGAAGTTCGAGTAGGCTTTGCATCCAGCGTTGAGCTTTCACTTGCGCGGTGGTGCCTGTGCGGTCGCCATCGGTTTTATAGGACCAGTGGGCTGCGACACCTTTGTCGGCCATTTGATCCATATCGTCGGTACGAATTTGGACTTCCACCGGAACCCCGTGAGGACCGATCATAGAGGTGTGCAACGATTGATAGCCATTCGCTTTAGGCACCGCAATATAATCTTTCATGCGCCCTGGGCGAGGCTTATACAAGCTATGAACCTGACCAAGCACGCGATAACAAGTGTCAACACTGTCAATGACCACTCGGAACGCGTAAATATCCATAATGGTATGGAATCGCTGATCTTTGGTTTTCATCTTGTTGTAGATTGAATAAAGGTTCTTTTCTCGTCCGAGCACTCGAGCGTTAATCCCGACGTCTTCTAGGCGGCCTTCAATCTCACTGTGAATGCGCTGAATCATCTCTTTTCGGTTGCCACGCGCCGCCTTGACCACTTCTCGAAGGACTCGATAGCGATTAGGGTAGAGCGCTTCAAAACCCAGCTCTTCTAGCTCTGTTTTGATGTTGTGGATACCGAGGCGATGCGCCAAAGGAGAGTATATTTCAAGAGTCTCACGAGCGATGCGACGTTTTTTATCGGGGCGCAATGCACCTAATGTACGCATGTTGTGAGTACGGTCAGCAAGCTTGATTAAAATAACGCGGATGTCTTGCACCATCGCAAGGACCATCTTACGGAAGTTTTCAGCTTGAGCTTCTTTGCGATCTCGAAATTTAAGCTTATCCAGCTTAGACACACCATCAACGAGTTCTGCAACTGTATTGCCAAACTGCGCTTCTAAGTCTTCTTTTGTGACATCACAATCTTCAATGACATCGTGAAGGAGAGCAGCTTGTAGGGTTTCAATATCCAGGCGCATTTCGGCCAAGATACGAGACACAGCAACAGGGTGGATGATGTATGGTTCACCGCTTGAGCGGGTTTGCCCTTCATGGGCGTCTCTTGCTACCACATAAGATTGACGCAGAGCCTCAATTTGAGGCTCTGTTAGGTATTCTTGGGCAACGTCTTTGAGGCTATCAAATAGATACAAATTTATAGGCCCGGCAGGTTGTTTAATTGTATAAGCAACTTACTTTGCAAAGAAATTACTTGCGAACCAGTTCTTCGCGAACCAGTTCTTTACGGACAAGTTCTTTGCGGACAAGCTAGCGAGTGTGAGCGATGCTACTTACTGCTGCGAGTTCTGCTGCTTCTTGCTCTTGTTGCTCTTGGCGCTCACGTGCGTCTAGAACATCTTTAGTAATAAGCCCTTCTTCGATTTCGCGTAGAGCGATAACCGTTGGCTTATCATTCTCTTCTGGCACTAATGAATCTTTACCGCCAGTCTGCATTTGACGAGCGCGGCGTGCCGAAATAAGAACTAGGTCGAAACGATTACCTACTTTTTCAACAGCATCTTGAACAGTTACGCGTGCCATGAGGACTCCAATTAGTTAACGTAAATTTTTAATGACGAGAAAGTATACAAGCTTATATCAATACTTTCTAGCGATTAAATAGATTTGATCCTAAAGGATCTTGTGTAATAAAGGCGCTAAGAGTGAGTGTTAATTCTCAGAGCCGTTATATTCATTTCGCGTATTTTGGCTAGTCAGGTTGACTATTCAGCCAAAAGTGCGTCAAGCATGCCTTTATACTTGGCGGCTTGTTTATCTTGTCTCAATCTTTCGGCGCGGATAATGGCTTTGAAGTCCATCAGAGCGGCATCGAAGTCATCATTAATGATCACGTAGTCGTATTCATTGTAGTGAGAGATCTCTGCTTTTGCTTCTGCCATGCGTTTGGCAATCACAGCATCGCTGTCTTGACCACGAGCATTTAAGCGACGTTCAAGCTCGCCATTTGAAGGCGGTAGAATGAAAACGCTACGAGCCAGTGGCATTTTTTCGCGTATTTGACGAGCGCCTTGCCAGTCAATATCAAGAAAGACATCAATGCCTTTTTCTAAATTTTCTTCAATCCAAACCTGAGAAGTGCCGTAGTAATTACCAAATACTTCTGCGTATTCTAAAAACTGGCCTTTGCCGATCAGATCTTCAAAGTGTTCTTTCTGTACGAAATGGTAGTGAACGCCATCTTGCTCACCCGGACGCATGCCACGAGTCGTATGAGAAACCGATACTTTCATAGCATAGGTTGGATTGGTTTCTAGCATCGCCGAGATCAAGCTAGACTTTCCTGCGCCGCTAGGTGCAGATACGATATATAGAGTACCTTTGCCCATTTGTACTGTTCCACGTTTGGTTGAATGGAAGTCGAAAGTGATTCGTCTTCTATTAAAGATAGCACTGACCCAAATTATCGTCACCTAGGGGTAAATCGTTTGTCGATTTATCGAGGGAATTGGTGATTTTTTAGGCCAGAAAAATGGAGGCGAAGAGTAGCATGTTTTACCTATTCTGGACAAGAGAATGGTCGGGACAATTACATCGCTCTTGATGAGTGGGTATCAGTGAGAGATTCGGATTCGTAAAGAGCAAAGAAGGAAGAACAATGAGTGTTTCTGGCAATCGTTTGCCTATTTGTCAAATGTTTGATTTTTTAGCGTAATTTTTATGCTGCATTCATGTCGAAAATCATTGAATTATTCACCGGAGCGATTAAAATTCGCGCCAAAGTTTTATCGCACTGTATATGTTTAGTGATTTGGTCTAAACGTTTCTACTACTGAGCCTAACTCGGTTGCTACAGTCATTTTTGGTTGTGTCGTTGTAAAACGGAACCCCATATTCAGCGTGATAATCCCACCGAATTTTTAAATTAACTGAATAAGGTTCCGTTGTGAGCATCGATACTAGCATCAAGAATAGTGCGTCTGATTCTTTTCTTGAATCAACCTTCAAGATTACCGAAAGAAAATCCACCATTGGCACCGAGCTGTATGCCGGCTTTATTACTTTCTTGGCCATGAGTTACATCCTCGCGGTTAACCCAGCGATTCTAGGTGATATCCCTGGTATGGATCGCGGTGCCATCTTTACCGCGACCGCATTGGCGGCTGCGCTTGCAACGCTGATTATGGGCGTGTTTGGTAATTACCCTGTGATGCTGGCACCAGGGATGAGCATGAACGGCTTTTTTAAAGGGCTATTGTTCAGTGGCTCTGTCGCTTTGGTATGGCATGAAGCGCTGTTTGGTATTTTCTTATCGGGTGTGCTTTATCTTATTCTTTCGATGACCAGCTTGCGTAAAGCGATGATTGAGTCGATTCCTGAAGATCTTAAGCTGGCGATTACCGTTTCTCTTGGTCTATTCATCGCTTTTCTTGGCTTAAAGAACGCAGGCATCATTGTGTCGAATCCGTTTGTTCTTGTCGGTATGGGTGATATTACCAACCCGCAAGTGCTGATCGCCTTCATCAGTATCTTCATTGCACTAGGCTGTATGGTTCGTGATATTAAACTTGCGACGTTCATTTCGTTTGTTTCAGCGATCGCTTTAACCATTCTTGCTGATATTTTCTTGGGCACCAATCACGCGCCGATTCCAGATCAGTTTGTCACTATGCCACCAAGCATGGAAGGCAGTTTTGGTGCGATCTTTAACTTCTCAGGATTTACCGCAGAGAAGATGTTTGATCTGCTTTTCATCGTTATTATTTTCTTGATTGTCGATTTCTTTGATGGGCTAAGCACGATTGTGGGTGTTGGCCGTGATGCGGGTATTATCGATAAAGATGGCAAAGTACCGAATGCACGTTCAGCATTGGTTGCTGATGCCGGCGGCACCGTGATTGGTTCAGTATTAGGTACGACGTCTATTACCGCATTCTCTGAATCGGGTATTGCTTCTTCACAAGGCGCGAAAACAGGTTTGGCCGCGGTGATGGTTGCCGGCTTGTTCTTAATATCGCTATTTCTATACCCACTGTTCTCCATTTTCTCAGCCGCAATGGTGGCACCAGCGATGGTGGTGGTTGGTATCTACATGATTGGTCGCCTTGGCCAAATTAACTGGGAAAAGAAAGAGGCACGTATCGCTGCCTTCTTTACCATCATGTTTACGGTATTAAGCTTCTCACCAGCCAATGGTATGGCAATGGGCTTTATCAGCTACGCATTCACTATGGTGGTTGCCGGTAAAGGCAAGCAAGTCCACCCAGTTATCTATGCGCTGTGTGTATTGTTCATGACTTACTTGGTTCTATTATAAATTAAGCGATTAACTGCCCAGTAAGAATTAAAAAACCAGAGCAAAAAATGGCTCTGGTTTTTTTGATCTCAAAATAATTAATTCTATTCGATATTCTGGATCTGCTCACGCATCTGTTCGATGAGCACTTTTAGCTCTACGCCTGACGCGGTAATGTCTGTGCTGATAGACTTAGACGCTAGCGTGTTGGATTCACGGTTGAATTCTTGCATCATGAAGTCAAGTTTACGGCCGCAAGCGCCGCCTTTCTTCATCACCGCATTGGCTTCTTTTACGTGCGAATCTAAGCGATCCAGCTCTTCGGCCACATCGGATTTCTGAGCTAACAGAATAAGCTCCTGTTCAACGCGAGAGCCATCAAGCTCAATGTTCGCTTCTTCAAACTTTTTCAATAGACGCTCACGTTGCCATTCTAGAATCTCAGGCATACGAGCGCGTACTTTCACCACTTCTTCCGTAATCGCAGCCAAGCGTTGGTCGATCAGTGCCTTCATGTTGGCGCCTTCGCTTGCACGCGCTTCGATGAACTCTTTAATGGCTTCGTCAAATCCAACCAAAAGGTCTTTGTTGATGCTGTTCATGTCTTGCTCTGGCGTTTCCATCACACCGGGCCAGTTCATGATTTGAAACGGGTTCAAGCGGCTTTCTTCGCCAGTCAGTGACATCACCTGATTTGCAGCGCTGATGACTTGTTTGGCTAAATCTTGGTTGATGGAGAGATCGCCCTTAGCGGCAGGGTTTGCTTCAAAACGCAGATTACACTCTACTTTTCCGCGTGCTAAACGCTTACGAAAACGCTCGCGAAGTACGGGTTCTAGACCGCGAAACTGTTCTGGCATGCGGAAGTAAGTTTCTAAGTAACGCTGGTTTACTGAGCGGATTTCCCAAACAGCGGTGCCCCATTCGCCTTTCACTTCTTTACGTGCGTAAGCTGTCATACTATAAATCATCGAATTTTCCTGTCTCAATATTAGGTGAAAATTAACCGCGTAATAGTAGCAGGTTTTTCTATTTAATTTGTTCCCCCTACCGACTTTTCTTCGATCCTCTTGCCTTCCTCTTATCTCCCTCTTTCACCTCCTCTTACTACCCTTTCTTTTCCTTCTTTCATATTTCCTATATAATCTTGCCCCAATTCACTCCGTCTCATCCAAATAAAGGTATATGCCCTATGCGTCCAAACGATCGCGCAGCGGACCAAGTTCGCCCAATTAAAATTACTCGTAATTTCACCGCATATGCAGAAGGTTCTGTATTGGTTGAGTTCGGTAATACGAAAGTTTTGTGTAACGCAACGATCGAAGAAAACGTTCCTCGTTGGCTAAAAGGTCAAGGTAAAGGTTGGGTAACGGCGGAATACGGTATGTTGCCACGCGCGACTCACACTCGTACACGTCGTGAAGCGGCAAGTGGTAAGCAAGGTGGTCGTACGATGGAAATCCAACGTTTGATCGCTCGTAGCCTACGTGCTGTCGTGGATTTAAAAGCGATGGGCGAAATCATGATCACGGTCGATTGTGATGTTATTCAAGCGGATGGCGGAACACGCACTGCGGCTATCTCTGGCGCGAGCGTCGCGATGGCGGATGCATTCCAATCTCTCATTGAGAGCGGCAAACTGAAAAAGAACCCAATGAAAGGGCACGTTTCAGCGGTTTCGGTAGGCATTCTGGGCAAAGACATTTTATGCGACCTTGAATATGTCGAAGATTCAAAAGCGGACACCGACATGAATGTGGTGATGACCGAAGATGGCAAGATGATCGAAGTTCAAGGCACGGCTGAGGGCGAACCGTTCAGCCATGAAGAGCTAATGGCGCTACTGGAGTCGGCGAGCAAAGGCATTCGAGAAATTGTCGCCGCACAGAAAGCCGCTTTAGCCGATACGCAGGCGGACTAGTTATTTAAATAGCTTCTATTTTATAGAGGCTATTTTTTTGCCTTTTCATAAGAGCAGTTGAATATTCATTGCAATGAAAGAGGCGGTAAGAGAGACATTGTTTAAACCGTTATTTGAAAGATGAGAGAGAAACATGAAAGCATATCAACGTGAATTTATTGAGTTTGCCCTAGAGAAAGAAGTATTAAAATTTGGTGAGTTTACTTTAAAGTCAGGCCGCACAAGCCCTTACTTCTTCAATGCTGGATTGTTTAATACTGGCCGCGATTTAGCGCGTCTTGGTCGCTTCTATGCCGCGGCACTGGCCGATTCTGGTATTGAATTTGATGTACTATTTGGCCCTGCTTACAAAGGCATTCCAATTGCAACCACAACGGCGGTTGCGTTAGCGGATCATCATGATATCGATACGCCATACTGCTTTAACCGTAAAGAAGCGAAAAACCATGGTGAAGGTGGCAACCTGGTTGGCAGTGATCTAGCGGGTCGTATTATGTTGGTGGATGATGTGATCACAGCCGGCACGGCGATTCGTGAATCGATGGAGATCATTCAAGCGAATGGCGCAGACTTAGCGGGTGTGTTGGTGGCGATAGACCGTCAAGAAAAAGGCAAGGGTGAGTTGTCTGCAATTCAAGAAGTTGAACGCGACTTTGGCTGTGCGATTATTTCCATCGTTAGCCTAACGGATCTAGTCACTTTCCTTGAAGAAAAAGGGACAGATGCCGCGAATCTAGAAGCGGTAAAAGCGTATCGCGCGCAGTACGGCATTTAAAAGTTAGACTAAAAAAGAGGCGAGAACAAAGAATGTTCTCGCCTCTTTTTTGCGTACCGAGACCTGAATGTCAGCTTGTCTTCAAACCGTGTCTACCGTCTACCGTCTATTTGTATCGAATCCCTTTCTCTACGCTTTCATCTTCCATGGTTTTATAGCGTTTATGCAGCCACATCCATTGCTCTGGCGCTCGTAAGATGATCTCTTCAACGTATTTGTTCATATAAGCAGCCGCTGATTTTTCATCTTTTTGTGGGTAATGTTCTTCAACCGACTTATTTGCCAATATCTCGTATTGTCCATCTTCACTTCTAAATCCAGATCCGACGACAATGGCACATTTACTGGTATACGCGAAAAGGCTGGTTCCAGTGGTTGTACAAGCATCTTGAACCGCAAAGAAAGGGACAAACGCAGATTTGTTGCGCCCGTAATCATGGTCAGGTAGGTAGAACAATCGCTCACCATTGCGCAGCACGCGAATCATACTTTTGACGTCTTTACGGTCTATCGCCCGATTGCCATTTTGGGTTCTGCCTCGATACTGAATAAAATTGTAGGCTGGGTTATTGTGTGGGCGATACGCCCCAGAGCCTGGAAGACCGATCACCGCGAAGGCTCGACAAGTGATCTCAAGATTGAGTGCATGAACACAGCAAAGCAGTACGCCTTTCCCATCTTTTTCATGTTGTTTTAGCGCTTCTGTGTCTTTATCGGTAATGAGTGTTTTAAAGCGCCATGTGGGCCAAAACCAGGCAATACCCGTTTCAATCAGCGCTAAACCGGTATTCTTAAAGTTTTCTTTGACCAGCGATTGGATTTCTTGCGGTGATTTGTCTGGGAAAGCGAGCTCGAGGTTTCGTGTGGCAACATGAACCCGCTTTTTGCCAAACCGCAACGCAACAAGCCCCATTGAGTGGCCAAAACGAAGCAACAGTCGGTAAGGCAACAGGTGGACAATCAAGGCCAATAATCCAAACCCTAGCCATACGCCCCAATACTTAGGATGCAACAGCGCCATTGAAAAAGTGGGTTTGTCGTAGGTTCTTTTATTCATAGTGATGACTTCATCAGGTGGTTATTGAATTTGTGCACTTAATAATGCCCAATATTCTTCAAAATTCGCGGTGGGTTGGTATTTAAAATCAGAACGAACGAAACGGTTGAGGCTACCTTCAACTTGCCCTAGGAGTTGTGCCGCCAGTATCGCTTCATCAACAGGGAAAGATTTCCCTTCGCGTAGCTTGCGTTCACGCAGGATTTGACGCAGAGACAACTCAATGCGTTCGTACAGCTGATTGATTCTATCGCGTAGACGTTCGTTCTCAAACATGAGGGCATGACCCGACAGGATACGGGTTAAACCAGGGTTTCGTTCTGAAAAGGCCAAAATGAGTTGGATCACTAATCGAATCCGGTTCAGGGTGTCTTTTTCTTCATCTAAGATTCGGTTGATGCGCGACATCAGTGATTCTTCAATAAACTCAATCAATCCTTCAAACATTCGGGCTTTACTTGGGAAGTGACGATAAAGCGCCGCTTCTGACACTCCGACTTGCTTAGCAAGCTTAGCGGTCGTGATTCGAGATGCTCCGTCTGTAGACTCAAGCATTTGTGCTAATGCTTGCAGTATTTCTTCACGACGATTGGATTTTCTTGTGCCGGCCATGACCCTTTCCTTTTGATGACAACTTGAGAAATAGAACGTAACGATAATTCACTGCTGGTAGATTGCTTAGTGTAACCAACAGTGAATGGAGTTCGTAGTGTTTCAATAAAAACGCAGTGGTTAAAAGTAAAAAAAGTGATATTAGAGGCTTTTCTCGATCAGCATCATAATCGATTCAGCGAGCTGTTTCTTAGATGCCAATGGAAGTGAATGCTCACCTTGCTTGTCAAAAACGGTAATGGCATTGTCGTTACTATTGAAGCCTTGGCCTGAAATTGACACATCGTTGGCACAGATCATATCCAGATTTTTGTTCACGAGTTTTCCGCGAGCGTATTTTTCGACTTCTTGAGTTTCAGCCGCAAAGCCAACGGTAAATGGTCGGTTTTGAGTGAGGGCTGCGACAGAGGCAACGATATCGGGATTTTTCACCATCGAGATGGTCATTTTATCGCTGTCTGTGGTTTTCTTGATTTTTTGATCGGCAATGATCTCAGGGCGATAATCCGCCACGGCTGCGCAGCTAATAAACACATCGTGAGTGGGCGCGTTTTTCATCACCGAATCGTACATTTGCTGTGCGCTTTCTACCTGAACAACAGAAGCCGATGCTGGCGCTGCGAGCGAAACGGGCCCGCTGACCAAAGTCACATTTGCGCCTAAATTTATTGCCGCTTGTGCAAGTGCATAGCCCATTTTTCCAGAGCTATGGTTGGAAATATAACGAACAGGATCAATCGCTTCACGAGTAGGTCCAGCCGAGATGAGTACCGATTTCCCAGCCAGTGGTTGAGATAGAGGCTGAAAGAATTGTTCACAGCGTTCAACGAGCTGTATCGGCTCTAACATTCTGCCAAGGCCAACATCGCCACACGCTTGTTCACCAGAGCCGGGGCCCCAAATATTGAGGCCGCGCTGTGTTAAGGTCGCAATGTTCTCTTGTGTCGCGATATTTTGGTACATCTGCTGGTTCATGGCAGGAGATACGGCAATCGGTGAATCCGTAGCAAGTACTAACGTACTGAGAAGATCATTTCCCATGCCCGCCGCTATTCGAGCGATCAGATCGGCGGTAGCAGGTGCAAGTAAGATAAGGTCAGCCCATTTCGCCTGTTCGATATGGCCCATAGAGGCTTCAGCCGCAGGATCAAATAAGCTTTCTGATACGGTGTTACCCGAGACGGCTTGCATAGTTAAAGGTGTGATGAACTCTTTGGCTGCACTGGTCATCACCACGCGAACTTGTGCTCCGCGCTCAACAAGGCGGCGAGTGAGTTCTGCGCATTTATACGCGGCAATACCGCCACTGATGCCCAATAGAATCTTTTTTCCTGCTAGGGTTTGCATGATGTTTTCCTTCGAAAATTCTGCCGCTAAGATAACATGGAGCTCTATTTTGTGACTAGTCCTGTTCTTGCGTAATAATGAACATCACAGTTGCATGGTTGTCATCGTTCACTCTCAACGATCATCGCTAGACAAGATAAATAGTGGCGCGGCTTTTATTGTATCGACATCCGTTATTTCAGTTTCAATTTCAATATAAATAGAAGTGAATGTCGTTATGAGTATTAAAGCATTACCCGCAGAGTCGATGCCAAGAGAAAAGCTATTAGCCAACGGTCCGAGCTCACTCACTGATGCTGAGTTGTTGGCTATCTTTCTCAGAACGGGAACCAAAGGCATGAATGTTCTCGAACTTTCTGACGTATTACTCAAAGACATGGGATCGCTGCGAGGGCTGTTTTCAGCGACTAAAGATCAGTTTTGTCATCACAAAGGGTTGGGGGAAGCCAAATTCGTTCAACTTCAAGCGGTGTTAGAGATGACACAACGCTACTTAGCCGAAACGTTAAAACGTGGCGATGCACTGAGTAGCCCTCAGCAAACCAAGCTTTATTTGTCGAGTATATTGAGAGATCGACAGCGAGAAGCCTTTCATGTGCTCTTTTTAGATAATCAAAACAGAGTAATAAAAGACGAAATCTTGTTTGAGGGGACCATTGATGCGGCGTCGGTTTACCCAAGAGAGGTCGTAAAGCGAGCATTAGAGCACAATTCCGCTGCATTAATCCTTGCCCATAATCACCCTTCAGGCGTTGCTGAGCCTAGCCAGGCGGACAGGCGGATCACGAGAAAACTGACTGATGCGCTGTCTTTAGTCGACATCAGAGTCCTTGACCATTTTGTGGTTGGTGACGGCGAAGTGGTCTCCTTTGCCGAACGTGGTTGGATTTGAATCACATTTTGGCTTGTTAGTTGATAAAAATCTGCTATCATTCCCGCCACATTTTAGAACCTTAAATCAGCCTCGATTACTCAATAAGCTGCGATGTTCAAAAAAAGATCACGAAATCCGGTAAAAAGGATCTGTTCGGGTCTTGAGCAATGCACGTCAAGTTAGTATAATGCGCGACCTTTGATAGCCTTGAATGGATTTTCCATTTTGGTTTTTACCTCTAATTTCATCTTTGATGGAGAGGTTCGGCCACCAAGGTTGATATCGAGCTGAAACGATTTGGAGAGACATTCATGTCCCGAGTATGTCAAGTAACTGGTAAGCGTCCAGTAGCGGGTAACAACCGTTCACACGCACGCAATGCTACCAAGCGTCGTTTTCTGCCGAACCTACAAACTCACCGTTTTTGGGTAGAGAGCGAAAAACGTTTTGTTAAACTACGTCTAACTGCTAAAGGCATGCGTATTATCGATAAGAAAGGCATTGATGCTGTACTTGTTGATGTCCGTGCACGTGGCGAAAACGTTTAAGAGGAATTGAACAATGGCTAAAGGCATTCGTGAGAAAATCCGTCTAGTATCATCTGCTGGAACAGGTCACTTCTACACAACTGACAAGAACAAACGTAACATGCCAGGCAAATTTGAGATCAAAAAGTTTGATCCAGTAGTTCGCCAACACGTTATGTACAAAGAAGCTAAAATCAAGTAATTGATCTTAACGCTTTAAAGCTTCTTGTTTAGAGAAGATTGCATAAAACCCAGCTTTCGAGCTGGGTTTTTAGTATCTACAACCATTCATTTAGTACCCACCATTACCATTAACGTCTAGCTTTCCTTCTTTTTCTCCTCTTTTAACCCTGTTTTCCGTCCTCTTTCCATCTTCTTTACTCCTCTTTTGAACCTGTCTTCCGTCCTCTTTCCACCTTCTTTTTCCCCTCTTTTAACCTTGCCTTCCATCCTTTTTTCCTATTTCCACCTTCGATCCCTTATACTTGTTAGATAAACGAATGTATTTATAGGGAATGAACATGCGAGTTTCACCAGCCCGTCGCAAGCGTTGGAACAATCTATTGATGCTGGCCATTGTGTGTTTTATCGGAGTGCTATACCTTCCGACGATCATCAAAACGTACTTAATTGAGCCGCCACACAGCCCCTATCCTTATTTATTAAACCCAGATGCAGAGCTTCAGTCTCTTCACTTTAGCCAGTGGTCTTTAGAAAAAAACCAAGGCCGGTGGAGAATTAGCGTGCCCAGTGCCATTGCGCCTGAAGAGTTAGCGGATCGATGGCGAGCGCTTGTTGGAACGGAAGTCGATGACAAAACACGCCAAGCGTTGAATCCGACTCTGATTAACCCACAGACCATAGAAGTGTGGTATGCGGATCAAGAAGAGCCACAAAGGATCACCTATTATCAGACGCCCCAGTTCTGGTTATTAAAAAATTGGGAAGAAAAGTGGATAGCGCTTTCTGTTGAAGTGAATTACCTCGTTCCTGGCTCTTAAGTCATCATTATCATCTGTTTTCAAGGAGTTGTAACTCATGCCTGAGTTGCCTGAAGTTGAAGTGAGCCGAATGGGGATCAGCCCCCACCTTATCGGCCAAACCATCCACTCATTGACTTTTCGAACACCGAAACTGCGTTGGGATATCCCACAAGAGTTAAAAAAAATGGAAGGGGAAGTGATTCGAGCCATATCTCGAAGAGCAAAATACCTGATCATTGAAACCGACATTGGTAGCGCTATTGTTCATTTGGGTATGTCAGGATCATTAAGAGTATTAGATGCCGACTTCGAAGCGGCAAAGCATGACCATGTTGATCTCAAACTCACCAATGGAAAAGTTTTACGCTATAACGATCCGCGACGCTTCGGGTGTTGGTTATGGATTGAAAAAGGTGAGTCTCATTCGGTATTAGTGAACATTGGCCCTGAGCCGTTAACCGATGAATTCAATGCGGCCTACATGTTTGATAAAGCAAAAGGCAAGCGTGTGACCGTTAAGCAATTCATCATGGATAACAAAAATGTGGTTGGGGTCGGAAATATCTATGCCTGTGAGTCTCTGTTTTCTTCCAAATTACATCCGACTCGGCAAGCGGGTAAAATTCTAAAAAGAGAGTGGGGCGTGTTGGTGCCCGAAATCAAACAGGTATTATCCAAAGCCATCGAACAAGGTGGGACAACGTTAAAAGACTTTGCCCAAGCCGATGGTAAGCCGGGGTATTTTGCTCAAGAACTGCAAGTGTATGGTAGGGCAGGAAAGAAATGCCCAATTTGCAGCACTTTGGTTGAAGAGCAAAAAATTGGGCAACGTAATACGTTTTTTTGTGGTGTGTGCCAGTGCTAAAGCAAGGCTATTGTTTTAGCGTTTAGCCTTTCCACCATTTGGTGGGTTTGTACTCGTTTCCTAAAACGGCTAAGTGATAAAAGTTTGTCATGAGGTTAAGAGTCATATTTTTAACCTTATTGATAATTTTCATGACTGCAACGAAGTAGTTCTTCTTACCGGATCGTTTCCGGTTGCCGATGATAGAAGGTTTGTTTTCTCCCCAAAGGCCCGATTGACAAACACCAAAGATAGGTTGTTTATGAATCCAAGCATTACGTAAGAACACATCGACAGGGTAATCAAAAGTTTGGCTGTGTTCTATGAAGGCTTTCGCGCATTTAGGCGAGATAGCGTAGGCCGTCATGCACTGTGGGATTTTAAGGTATTTCACTAATCGCTGTTCACCATAAGTGCGAACTTGATAGAACATGTCGTGGTTATCGGCATTTTCAATTCGAATATAGCCGCATTTGTCGATATGTTCTTTAGCGATGTCCAATGTGCTTTGAAACATCTCAGGGTTAATATCAAAATCATCCTCAAAAATGATGATGGGTTCGTTAAGCTCTACACACTTCTGCCACATAAGGTAGTGGCTGGCGTAGCATCCAAATTCTCCAATGGCTGCTGGGCGCCCCATGTTATATAGAAATTCTTTATCTCTGTTGCGGTTTAGCAAAGGGTGAGTGTCTACTCGTGCATCAACACCGATAAAGAATTCAACCTCGAGCTGTGCTTTCGTGAGGACTTTTTTTGTGGTGGCTTGGCGATCTTCGCAGCCGTTTAGGGTTATGCAGTATGACTTCATAAAAAATCCAGTGTTAAATATAGGTAGATTAATTACATGAAATATTGCTTTGTTACAAATCGAAAGTGAGAGTTTGTAAGCTAAGCGACAACTTTTTTTCAAGGAGTTTTTAGAGAGTGCAGGGTGCATTTTTTGTCATAGATGTCAGAAGCAAAGTCAGGGCTCTCGTTTTCTTATACTGTATGAGTAAGATTGCGTGAAACATATGCTGACTCAAGATATAATCTGTTCTTTTTTCGCCCCGTATTGTAGTAGGAGAGGCCTTAAATGGTGCAACCCATTGAGCATGTGTTTGTCATTCATGTAAGTGAAGGATATGAAGATAGAAGGAAGCATATCGACAAGCATTTACCAGAGTCAGGTCTGGATAGTTTTGAGTATGTGCTTGATGGTGATATTAAAGACTTAACAAGGGATGTTTTAGATAGCTTATTCCTAGGTAGTCCTCAAACCCCGGCAGAGAAATCATGTTTCTATAAGCACTATTTAACTTACAAAGCTATTGTGGAAAGAGAGATTCCTTTTGCTCTGGTGTTAGAAGATGATGCCTATTTGACAAAAAACTTTTCAAGTAAATTAGAAAAAGTTATTGATGAGCTGAAGGATAAGTCTAACTATCTTATTAATATAGAAAGTGCTTATTTGAGCGTGCCATTTAAATTTCGTAAGTGTGATCAGCACATTTATTTAGCCAACTACACCAAAATGACGGGTGGTTATATTATTGACTATAAAGCGGCTAAAAAGCTGTACGACTATCTTAACTCTCATCCTATTCACCTTCCTATAGATGTTTATCAAAGTGAAATGAGAGATGTTATTGGATTTAATATTTATTGGGCTCAACCGGATCTAGTTCAGCAAGGCAGCAAAAATGGTACTTTTGCTAGTGCCATTAATGCTGAAGGCACAGGGGTAGCTGATAAATTTCGCTATATGATTAAGAACTACCATAAGAAGTATATTTGGAGTCATGTCAACAAACGAGTTTTAAGAGTCTTTGAAAATGTCAAATCACATAAGTAGTAATAAAAATAATAATAAATTTATTCAGCTTCTATTCATTCTTCCTGTTCTTTGGATGACGACAGGAATGCTATGGGACGGTGATGGGGATATGCGTCTCGTTCCCATTGTTCTAGTTTTAGCTTTGGTCTCAATATTCTTTTTTCGCTTCGAGATCATAAAAGACAATTTCAAGAATAGCTTTTGGATTAAGCTGTTGCTTGTCAGTGGACTGTTTGGTGCCATCGCATATAAAATATATGGCTTTGATTCACGTGAACTAAGAGCTACTTTGGCTATTCTTGTCTTATTGTTAGTAACTCCAAGAGACTTTTACACTAAAAACGTTATGCAGTGGATGTTGCTGGTCGCCGCGTGTTCTTGCGCTTTATATGGGTATTACTATCAGGTTCATGTTTATATGGACCGTGGATCTTGGCCTATCAACGCTATTCCATTTGCAACCATTTGTGGATTAGTTGGTATCTTTTCTCTGGGACTTATTGTTGCCCATTTCAAAGAAAAGAGTGTAGTAATTTTATTTGCTTCATTTTCTTTTTCTGTGGTTGGTTTATTACTTAGTCAATCGCGTGGGCCTTTGATCTCTATGTTGGTGATAGTTTTCCTTCTCTTATTATACGTCTCATCTAGAAGAAGCAAAAAATTGAGTGTATACGTACTAGTGTGTTTAAGTGCAATTACCTTGGGAATATCTCAGTTATCATTCGTTCAACAGAGAGTCGAATATACTGTTCAAGAATATCGGTTGATCCAAAAGGGTGAATACGGGTCTTCTGTTGGGGTTCGCTTGAGAATGCTCAATATGGGGGTTGAGTTGTGGCAAAAAAAACCAATTTTGGGTTATGGTAAAGATATCAAGCAAGAGTTTGATCGATTAGAATCAGAAAAAAGAATATCTCCGATATTTAATAGATACATTTCAATGACTTTTCACAATGGCTATATCGATAAATTTGTTATGTATGGAGTAGTTGGTGGCGTTATTTTTATTTCTTTTTTGCTTTATCCCATTATATTGTCTAGGCGATTTTCTATAGAAAATGGCTCCGCTCTTTTATGGCCTCCTGCATTATTTATAGCAGTTTGTAATTTTTCAGATGCGCCATTTATTAATGCTCAAGCGGCAATTTATTATATGTACTTGATTGGTTTTGTTAGCTTTATGCTGATGAATCAAAAAGAGGAAGCATGAAGCTATTTTATTACCTAAAGCATACGGCTTTGGAGTTGCTACCAAGAACTCTGTTTCGAAGGCATTATAGTGTTTTAAATGGTGCTTATCAGGGGCAAGAAGGTTACATTAAAGGGCGCGTTAAGTATTATTTTAAAGTTAAAGGCTCATTTGCACTTTCAAACAACGGTGTTGAAATCAACAACTATAAGAGAAAAGGTTACACCTCATACTATTTTGATCTCAAAGAGTTTCTTCATTATTTCCCAAAGCACTTTCGATTTTATTATTATTTCGGTGATGAAACGCACATAGAGCCAGTGCCTACCTTGTTCAAAGCTCGCCCAATAGAAGGGGACAATCGAAACTCCGTCCTTTTCAAGCTCGATAAAAGACGTCACTTTCGCTTCGTTAATGACAAGCTAAAATATTCAGATAAAAAGGATATGGCCGTCTTTCGAGGCGCGGTCACGCAACCTCATCGTATTCGCTTTATGCAAGAGATGTTCGAACATCCATTAGTGGATGCTGGGCAATCTAATTCATGTGATGAACACCCAGAATGGCAGAAGCCGTTTATGTCGGTTGATGAACAACTTCAATATAAGTTTCTGATTTGTTTAGAAGGCAATGATGTTGCGTCAAATTTAAAATGGGCGATGTCTTCGAACTCTGTGGTTATTACACCTAAAATGAAGTACGAAACTTGGTTTATGGAAGGCACATTAAAAGCGGGTGTTCACTATATTGAAGTGAAAGATGACTGGTCAGATTTTGACGAAAAAATGCAATATTACCTAGCTCATCCAGAAGAAGCTGAGAAGATCATTAAAAACGCACATGACTATGTCGCGCCATTTAAAGATGAAAAATTAGAGCAACTTATTTGCATTAAAACACTAGAACGTTACTTCGAATTATCCGGTCAATACGTTAATGAACACCATAATGATAATAGCTAGAACCGTTAGAATTAGAACCGTTAGAACCAGAACGATAAGAAATAGAAGACTATGAAAATACTGGTAATCGGCCCGTCATGGGTAGGGGACATGGTGATGTCCCAAGGTTTGTACATTGAACTAAAAAAACAATATCCTGATGCCCTTATTGACGTCTTGGCTCCGGCCTGGTGTAAGCCAATCCTTGAGCGAATGGCCGAGGTGAATCAAGCCCTTGAAATGCCATTGGGGCATGGACAGTTTGATCTGAAAACTCGATATTCGTTAGGCAAGTCTCTGAAAAATGAACAATATGACAGGGCCTATACACTACCAAACTCAGCGAAATCCGCGCTCATTCCTTGGTTTGCTCAAATACCCAAGCGAGTGGGCTGGAAAGGTGAAATGCGTTATGGACTTCTCAACGACATCCGCACCAACAAAAAATCCTTCCAATACATGCTTGAGAGATATGTAGCATTAGCGTATGCCAAAGAAAAAATGACGGGCAGTGGTTGTTTGGGTGAGCTATCAGGCTTGCCGTTTCCAAAGCTAGAAGTCATAGAGCAAACACAATCGGCAGCGATGGAAGAATTCGGTTTAAATTTGGAGCGCCCCGTTCTTGGTTTATGCCCTGGCGCTGAATTCGGCCCAGCCAAACGTTGGCCCGATAATCACTTTGCTGCAGTTGCCTCTAGGATGATTGAACTCGGCTATCAAGTGTGGCTATTTGGTTCGGCCAAAGATCGAGAAGTGACAACCAAAATTATTGATCAAGTACAATCTGATGGGCAGCAGTATTGTTTTAATCTCGCTGGCAGCACAAGCCTGATTCAGGCCGTCGATCTGATTGGCGCCTGTCGTACCGTTGCCAGTAATGACTCTGGTTTGATGCATGTTGCCGCTGCGGTGGGCTGTAACGTAGTTGCTGTTTACGGGTCTAGTTCTCCGAAATACACACCACCGCTAACCGAGAAGTTGTCGATTCTGAATACTGACATTGACTGTCGCCCTTGCTTTGAACGAGTTTGTCCTAAACAGCATCTAAAGTGCTTAACGGAGCTTATGCCTGAGAAAGTTATTACTGCGATTCAGCAGTTTGACATCATTAAACAAGAGCATATTTAAAAGGCGAGAAGAATGACAACGATGGTTCGTTGGTGTTACACCATACTGCTCAGTCTCATTAGCCCCATTTTACTGTGGGGTTTGTATCGTCCGAAAACCAACAAACCACCCTTTGGTCGACGCTGGAAAGAGCATTTCGGTTTCACACCAAAAATTGACCACAGAAAATCAGGTGTTATCTGGATTCATGCTGTGTCAGTCGGTGAAGTTCTGGCCAGTAAGAAGTTAGTGGAGAAGTTGGCAGAGCAAAACCCAGACAAACGAATACTGGTGACAACAACAACCAGTACTGGCGCTGAGCAAGTTGAAAGGATGGGTAATGGCATCATACACCGTTATATGCCGATAGATTTTAGCTGGTGTGTTCGAGGTTTTATTCATACTGTCCAACCCGAAAAAATGCTCATTATTGAAACAGAGTTATGGCCGAATACGATTCATACCGTTGCTAATAATCACATCCCAATTACGTTAATCAATGGTCGCCTTTCGGAAAAATCTGTTGGTAATTATCGTAAATTAAATGCTTTGATTTATCCTGCGGTCTCCCAGTTACATTTAATACTCACGGTTCATGCTGCTGATAAAGCTCGATTTGAATCCCTTGGGGTGTCAAGTGAAAAGGTTATTGTTACAGGCTCTATTAAGTATGACGTTACACTCAATCAAGATATCGAAGTTCAAGGACATGCACTAAAAAACGCCCTTGGAACCAACAGAAAAATAGTAGTAGCAGCTAGCACTCATCAAGGAGAGGATGAACAAATACTTGAGGCTTATCAACAAGCCAAAATGGAGGTGCCAGAGCTATTGCTCGTGATTGTCCCTCGTCATCCTGAGCGGTTTGATCGAGTGGCGGATTTAGTCTTAAGCCAAGGCTTAACTTTGGTTCGTCGCAGTGATTCGATAGAGAGTGTTGGTCGTCATGTCGATGTCTATTTGGGCGATACGATGGGCGAACTCATGGTTATGTTATCGGCAAGCGATCTTGTTTTCATGGGTGGAAGCCTAATCGGAAAAAAAGTTGGCGGGCATAATTTCATAGAGCCAGCACTGCTTAAAAAATACTGTTTAACAGGCCCTAGTTATTTTAATTTTTCTGATCTTGCTCATCAGCTTATAGAGTCGAATGCGCTTTCCGTAGTATCGGATGCAAACGATCTTGCGATGCAGATAGTCAGCGCCCTGGCTAAACCGGAAGAGTTAACTGAAAAAGGGCAGTGGGGCTATGGTATAGTTAAGCGCAATCAAGGCGCTTTACATAAAACACTCGAGTTAGTAAGTACTTCACCAAATATTGAGACACCATCATGATCAAAACTTTTGTCATTCATGTCAGTAAAGGCTATGAAGAGCGCAGACAGCACATCGATAAACACCTGCCTGAGCGTGGTATTACGGATTATGAGTACATGCTGCGCGGTGATATTGATGATTTGAATGATGAAATTCGTAATGAGTTTTTTGATGATTCGCTAAGGTTGCCTGAAAAATCCTGTTTCTATAAGCACTACTTGGTGATGAAGAAGGTCGTTGAAGAGCAGATACCTCATGTTTTAGTGCTTGAAGATGATGCCATCTTGGTAAGAAACTTCTTGGATAAGCTACTTGAAGCTTTAGGTGAAGTGAGTGAAGAGTCTAATTATTTTGTCAACATTGAAGATGCAGCTACATCCGTACCATTCAGCTTAAGAGTTTCAGGGCAGCAACTTTACCGTAGTAAAACAAATAAGCTGTGTGGAGGCTATGTCTACGATTTATCTTTCGCGACGAGAATGGTGACTTATATTGAGACGAACACAATTGATGCGCCTATCGATGGGTTAATTGGGAATGTTCGTTCTGAGCTGGGTTACAATATATTTTGGTGCCAGCCGCCTCTTGTTTCGCAAGGAAGCAAAAATGGAATGTTTGCCAGCGAACTGAACGGCGCAAAATCTGGGCTCTACATACGATTAAGAAGTGCGATTAAAGACTGTTATAGACGTGATATTCGAAGTCATCTCAGTAAAAAACACAAAGCGCTCTTTCAGAACATGAACAAGTAGTAAGACTATGACATCAAACTTAGCTCGGACACACTTAACCTTCGTAGTTTATGGAAACGATAAAACTTACTATCAAGGCGCAAGGTTTTGCATTTTGTCTTTTTTAGCCAATTGGGTTGAGGCAAATGGAACTAGGCCTGAAATCTCTGTTCTAGCGGAAGAGACTGAGCACTTCGCTAGTATGCCAATTAAAGTGTTTCCTATATCGCCTTCTCAAAAGGCAGAATGGAGCCTAGACAATACTTATCACTTCAGAATTAAAAATCGTGGTTTAAAATATCTTTGTGATAATTTAGAGTTGAACCCTGAAGATAAACTTCTTTTTTTAGATACCGACACATACTTTACCCTAGCCACCAATGTGTACTTCGATTCAATCTCCAATGATAGTGCACTGTTGTTTTGCTCGGAAGTGAACATTAATACCCTTCCAAAGAATAATGAATATGCCGCTATAAGAGATAGGGATATTAAACTCGCTGATGGCAGCGTCTATCGCACAGACTCCGACTCGGTCATGTGGGCATCTGCAGTGATTGGAATGACTGGATCTCGCATATCAGCTTTCGATCATGCTGATATGTTGATTCAAGGCTTACGCAAGGAAGGGTGTTTCGCTCATACTCTAGAGCAATTTGCGTTATCTGAAGTTCTTTCTAGGCAAGTTTCGATTACGCCAGCAAAAGAGTGGGTGAACCACTACTCAACGAGTGGAAGAAAAGACTGGGCCAGAATCGTTTTAGAGCGATTTTTTGAAGAGCATGGCAACAAGCCTTTTGAAGAGCAAGTACGCCTAGCAAAAGGTGTCAGCTTTAAGCGCCCCCTTGCTGAGGTGATTCGAGGGCATATCTACAAGAAGAAAAAGAAACTTCGCAAATTGTTTGGCCTGAAAGAAGAGTAGGATTTGCCTGCATTAGTTTCAGTATTCTTTCTGGGTAATCAAGAGTAATCGAGGGTACTTTCACAGTATCCTTTTTTTATCTCTGAAAAGTCAAAATTAGCGGCACTAATGCGCCCTAGTCGGACTTCCTTTTCGAATGAGCGTTCAAGGCGCTCTATATTGCTCTCTTTCCAGTTATCGCCACTTTGTGTTCGGCACTTATCAAAATCAATAATCCAAACTTTTTTGTCTTTATCGAGTAGGATATTGTGAATGTTAAGGTCAGTATGATTAACGTTCACATCGTGCATTTTTCGAATTTGACGACCTATATTTCTCAAGTCAGTGTTTGATAGCTTCTCACTCGAGAGTATCTTTACCAAATCTTCAGCATGAGGGAGTTTTTGAACTAAGATATCAGCCTTGTAGGTTAGTCCGTTCTTTGAGACTTTTGCTGCGACTGGAGCCGGAACGTTGACATTATTTTCAGTCAGTAGTTTGAGTAGTAGCAGCTCTTGAAAAGCTCTCGACGTCTTTAACCCTGTAAACCAGTAGCGATCACGGACCAGTTTTCCAAACAAACCACCGCGAATATAGTGCCTAAGGGCAAAGTTATCTTTATTACCTTTTACAAACCATGTCGTCCCTCTACCTTGGGCACTGCCTAGTATCGCTTGATTCTCTTTCCAGTAATCAATAGAAAAAGCAGATTCAACATCTTCTGTGAGCACTAAAGGATCATACCAGTACGTTGCATTGTTGATTTGTTTTGTTGTGAACATGAATCACTGTCTCGTATTGGTGGGTTTATGGCATACTAGGTAAAACAGTATATCAAACGCCTAATAGATTGATGAACGATTCATATAGTTACCAGAAAATATTAGTTATTGCTACTCACTGTATCGGTGACAGTTTGTTGATCTCAACGTTTACTCGAAGCTTACGCAATGCATTTCCGAACGCTAAAATTGACGTGCTAGTCAATGCTAGAGGTGAGATGGTTTTTGGCACGAACCCAGATGTGGACTCTTTGGTTGAAATCCCCCCAAGAGCATCACTGAAAGATTATTACCGCATTCTGCAAAAACATGGGCGGTATGATTTGGTCGTGAATGAAATGCTCAATGATAGAACGGCGATATACAGCTTTATTTTTGGTAAGCAGAGACTGGGAGCGATTGATGAATCACTTTCAGGCACTTGGCTTAAGAAGCTTGTTTATCATCATCATATTACAGAACAACATCGTTTTGAGCATAAAATGAGCCGAGCCGCTCGCATGCTTGAAATCATCGGTGTTGAATGTACACCTAGGCTTGTTTCACCGGAAGAGCCTCTTCCCGATGTGATTCAACAAAAGCTGCCACAGCGTTATATTGTTGTACACCCACCATCTTCCAATGAAATTAAACAGTGGCCCGTTGACTATTGGATTGCAACCATCAACAGTCTCATCGCATCTGGCTACAATATTGTGCTCTCTGGCGCTAAATTGGAGCGAGATGAAGCGGTTGTAAATCAGATACTCCATAAAATACCGGAATCACCTCAGTTAGTGAGTGCGTTAGGGCAGCTTACATTGGCACAAACCTCTGCACTGTTGAAACAAAGCGATGGCTTTCTTGGGCCGGATAGTGGGCCCGGACATATGGCGTCAGGTTACCCAATCCCCATTGTTTCTATCATTAGCGTTGCTCCTGCGAGTATGTGGTCACCTTGGCCGTATGAACAGCCAATTGATGTCAAAAATAACCTGTATCGAAATGGCACGGCGTCTCAAAGAGTGGCAAATATTCGACTTTTGCAATCGGAACGCAGCTGTGTCCCTTGTTATAAGAACCACTGTAAGATCAGCGATGATTTGTATTCACCATGCCTAAAAGACATTACTCCAGAGCAGGTGATCTCGGCTGTTAAGGAAATGATGCCGTTGGATTCAGTAAATGAAGAGTAATTTATCAGCACCGAAATCCATCTGCATTCTTCGCCTATCTGCCATTGGTGATGTTTGCCATGCACTCTCGACTGTACAGCGTATTCAAACCACATATCCAGAATGCAAAATCACTTGGATTATGGGAAAAATAGAATCTCAGCTACTGGGTGATCTGCCGGGCATTCAGGTGGTGGTGTTTGATAAAAAACGCGGCTTAAAAGGGATGAAGGAAGTATGGAAAACCCTAAGCCAAACCCAATTCGATTATTTGCTGCACATGCAGGTGGCGTTAAGAGCCAGCGTATTAACACTCGGCATTAAAGCCAAAATCAAAGTGGGTTTTAGCTGGAGTCGAGCCAAAGAAGGCCAATGGTTATTTACCAATAGAAAACTACCGCGAACCAATGCCTCGCATGTTCTGGATAATTTCTCTCAATTTGCTCAGTTTTTAGGGTGCCCTCAACTGGCACCAAGCTGGAATCTTCCTCTTTCATTGGCAGATCAACAACTGGCAAACGAGCTTTCAGAGCAGACATACATTGTTATTAGCCCGGCAGCCAGTAAAGATGAACGTAACTGGCTGGTTGAACGCTACGCCGCTGTTGCTGACCATGCGCATCACTTAGGTTTGCAGGTTGTGCTTTGCGGTGCTCCAACCGATAGAGAGCGAGAATTAGCAAAGAACATTACACAGCATATGGCGTCACCAAGTATTAACTTGGTTGGTAAAACGTCACTCAAACAGTTGACGGCAGTCATCGCTAAAGCCAGCGCAGTCATTGCCCCTGATTCCGGCCCTGCTCATATTGCAACGACTCAAGGCACTCCTGTTATAGGACTTTATGCCCACAGTAATCCTCGTCGAACTGGGCCGTATAACAGTTTAGAGCACGTCGTTTCAGTTTATGATGACGTCGCCGCTGAGCAACACGGTCAATCCGCTGATACCTTACCTTGGGGAACGAGGGTCAAGGGGAGCGATTTAATGCAGCGTATTGAAGTGAATGATGTGATTGAAAAGCTAGAACAAGTACTTGTGCTGAATAATAAAAAACAATAAGGAATACCATGCAAATAGCCATATACCCAGGTACGTTTGATCCGGTTACTAACGGTCATTACGATTTAATCAAACGCGCTGCGAGTATGTTTGAGCAGCTTGTTATTGGTGTTGCAGAAAGCCCAAGTAAAGCCACGCTGTTCAGTTTAGATGAGCGAGTGGCTTTACTTAGAGAAACCTGCCGTGAACTGCCTAATGTGTCTGTAGAAGGGTTTAGTGGTTTGCTCGTCGACTTCGCCACTGATCAAAACGCCTCTATTTTGGTAAGAGGTTTGAGGACTACCATGGACTTCGAGTACGAGTTTGGTTTAACCACTATGTATCGAAGATTAAAACCAGAGCTAGAGAGTCTATTTCTAACGCCCGCGGAAGAGTTCGCATTTTTATCATCAACGCTTGTTCGTGAAGTCGCGATTCATGGCGGAAAAATTCAGCAGTTTGTTCCTGAGTGTGTTCACCAGGCTGTCGCTGCTAAAGTTAACTCAGCAGAGCGTTAAGCCATGATGAATATTCTCGTTTATACAAGAGCGACATTACCAGTTGTTAACTATGGTGGAACCGAACGAGTCATTTGGGACTTAATTTATGCTTTGCACCTTGCAGGGCATAAGGTGACGTTATTGGCAGGCAAAGGTACTCAATGTGATTGGGCAAGAGTCATTGAATATCAACCCAATGTACCGCTACAACAACAGCTTCCAAATGATATCGATGTTGTACATTTTCATTCTGACCTTGAGCCAATTTCCATCCCTTATATTTTGACTCAGCATGGGAACTCAGACGGCCCCATAGATCCTAATACCGTATTTGTGTCGTCGCAACATGCAAAAAACCATGGTGCGCAGGCTTATGTTTACAATGGACTCAATTGGGACAATTACCTAAAACCTGATCTTAAGGCTAACCGCGAACGTTTTCATTTTCTTGGCAAAGCAGCATGGCGAGTGAAGAATGTTCAAGGGGCCATTGATATCACTAAGAAAGCAGGCGAACAGCTTGATGTGTTGGGCGGTCATCGATTGAATCTGAAAATGGGCTTTAGACTGACACTCGATCAGCATGTGCGTTTTTTGGGTATGGTGGGTGATACAACGAAGTCAGAGGTGATGACGAAGTCGAAAGGGCTCATCTTTCCGGTGACGTGGCATGAACCCTTTGGTTTAGCGATTACTGAGAGCCTGTATTTTGGTTGCCCAGTATTTGGCACCCCTTATGGCTCGTTACCTGAATTAGTAACAAAGGATGTGGGTTTTTTGTCTCATGTTGAATCTGATTTGATTAAGGCGGTATCTTGTTCAGAACAGTTTAATGTAATTCGATGTCATGAATATGCCCGCGATGTTTTTAACGCGAATGAGATGGCGAAGGCGTATGTTGAAAAATATCAGCAGGTCATTGATGGGAGCCCACTTAATCCACATCTAGGTTCGATTATTACTGATTTTAAGCGTTTACCGTATCAAAAATAATAAAGCGACTTCTTATACAGAAGTCGCTTAGCTCTTCATTTGTTAGTCTATGTTTATAGCCTTTATGGTATTGGCCAAAAATATATAGTTAATAACCCACATAAGGGTCGTTTCCATCCCTTCGTGTCTTCAACAGCTTTAAAATCCACATATATTGTTCGGGTCTTGGATTTACAAATCCTTCAACCACTTCATTCATCACTCTCGCATCGATGTATTCATCGCCCGAGAGATCTTCAAGTGGCGGCTTTATCTCTATCTCATATTTTCCAGTTTCAATATTGTAACTCGCAAAGGTAGGGACGATTTTTGCGCGGCTCACTTTTGCTAGCTTACCAAGCCCGGGCAATGTGGCTTTTTCTGTAGCAAAGAAATCCACAAAGACGCTTTGCTCTGGCCCGTGATCTTGATCGGGTAAGTAATAACCTAAATATCCGTCTTTCACTGACTTTATAAACGGTTTAATGCCACCACTACGATCGTAGACTCTTCCACCATATTGCACTCTCTGCTTATGCATTAACCAATCAGTAAATGGGTTCTTTTGGCTGTTGGCCATAGCCGAAACAGGCAGCCCTCTTGAAGCGAGTAATATGGCTGGGATATCAATACACCACGAATGAGGAACGAGCAAAATAGCACTTTGGTTGTTTTTCTGGAGATCTTGCAGGTATTCAAGCCCAATAATGGAAGAGTTTCTTTCTAACCATTTTTTGCTACGAAGACTGATCGCAGGAAAACCGAGCAGAAATGTTCCCGCGGTGACAAGGCACTTTTCTAAAATCGCTTCTCTCTCTTGTTCTGATTTTTCAGGGAAACAAAGGGCTAGGTTGATGCGGGCTTTTTGCACTGAACCGCGTTGTTTTTTACACATCTTACGCGCGATAAAGCGAGCGATTGAAACTCGGACTGAATTGGGTAAAAGCGTGAGAGGCAAACCGAATGTCAACCCTAACCAAGTTCCCCAGTGCTTAGGTGCTAAAAACTCCCGTTTAAACGTGGGATTGTATGCTTTAGAGTCGTAATCATTACGTGTATTAGCCACAGTAAAACCTTTAGCCTGATAAGTAGCATTTAAGAAAATAAAAATGCGAAGAAAATAAAAAAGCCAAGCGTTAAGATAAACCCTTGGCTTAAATACAGCAAATGGAAGTGTTAGCTATTTACTAGCGTCATATATTCCGCAACGCCTTCTGCGACCGTTTTGAATTGGTGATCGCAGCCTGTAGCACGAAGCTTGGTTAAATCAGCCTGTGTAAATTCTTGGTAGGCACCTTTAAGGTGCTCTGGGAATGGGATGGTCTCCACTTCACCTTTACCGTGGTGTTTAACCACCGCTTTAGCCACTTCATTGAAAGATTCAGCTTTTCCCGTGCCTAGGTTAAAAATACCCGAAGTACCGTTTTGCATAAACCAAAGATTAACAGCTGCTACATCACCCACGTACACGAAATCACGCTGAAAAGTTTCACTGCCAGCAAACAGTTTTGGGTTCTCACCTGCGTTCATTTGATTGTTCAGATGAAAAGCAACGGAAGCCATTGAACCTTTATGTTGTTCACGAGGACCGTATACGTTGAAATAACGAAAGCCAGTAACTTGAGATAAGGTTTCACCGTGAGCTTCTGCATCTTGCCATAGGCGACGCACATAGTTATCGAACTGCTGCTTTGAGTAACCGTAAACGTTAAGTGCACCTTCGTATTGTTTCTCTTCAATGAAAGTATCCGTTTCACCGTAAGTCGCAGCCGATGAAGCGTATAGAAACGGAATCTCACGCTCTAAGCAGTAATGCAGCAGCTCTTTAGAATACTCGTAGTTATTGAGCATCATGTACTTACCATCCCACTCAGTAGTAGCTGAGCAAGCGCCCTCATGGAAGATAGCTTCGATAGGCCCAAAGTTTTCACCAGACATGATTTGAACTAGGAAGTCATCGCGATCCATATAATCTGCTATATCAAGATCGACAAGATTTTGAAACTTTTTACCATTTTTAAGATTATCGACAACTAAGATGTCGTTAATGCCTTGCTCGTTAAGAGATTTAACGATGTTGCTGCCAATCATGCCAGCACCGCCAGTTACTATGATCATATTCGTAAACCATCCCTCCCAATTTTGTTACTAGTAGTATATCATAGGTTTCTTTCTAAACTAATGGGAACTCCTTCCTCTTTTAGTTAGCGCGAAGTTTAGCTGCTAGCGAAATAGTGTTGTCATTTTATGTATATTTGCAGATTTAGACGGAATCTAAGGTTGAAAGTGTGATACAACAGAAACATGCAATTAATTTGCTTCTACTGCCTCTTTTAATTGTGTTCTACATGCACCTGATCAGTTCTTCGATGATGTTGCTCTACGCGAATAATATTATCTATATTTTGACTGTTATAATTCTATTTTCTATTTTTTATGGAAATAAATATATTTTAAATGTGGATGTAATAATATTCATCCCTTTTTTATTTTTCTTGTCCATTTCTGTGTTTTTTTTCAATCCGTCATTACTTGCATATAAAGAATTGGCCAAATATTTTTTGTATTTTTGGGTGTTTGTTTTCGTAGTTAAAAGGAATTTTTGTTATAAGTATGTTTTTAAGGCTGTTATATATTTTTTAGTGGTTACCTTTTTGTTTATGTTTGTTGTCTACTTATTTGCTTTGGGCGGGAGTTTGGAGAATAAATATCTTGCAGAAGATCTTATGTTACCAAGTAGTTCGGCTTATATCACTAGAAAGGATTGGGATTATTCTTTAATTTTTTATTTGCTGTCGTTTCCTACTAATACTCCTGAAGATGGAATTCTTGGAATACCTAGGTTTTATGGTTTCTCTGTAGAGCCTACACTTTACTCTATTGTTATAGCTCCCTGCATTTTTTTAGCGATTAGGCTTAGAATGTTGATGTCAGCACTCATTCTTTCTTTTGCATTGTTAGTTACATGTTCATATTACGCTCTTGTCGCAACCTTCTTGTCTCTATTTTTTGGTTTTTTTGTGTGGAATCGAAGCTTCGTATTGAAACTATCTATGATTGTTTTCTTTCTTTTGATGATATTAGTGCTTCCTAATGTGGCAAACTTGGGTAATATTCGAATATCCAGCTATTTGAGTATATTTAACAATATGTCGAATTATGACATTGGCATTTTCGGATTTGGAATAGATTATTTATCAAATAAAAAGGTGATTGGTGGAGTTTCATCGCTAGTTTTTAAGTATGGATATATTACTTTATTAGGATACATGACAGTGGTTTTGTTTTACTTCTACAGAGTATGTATAACGAAAGATTGGATGATGATTTCTTTTTATGTTTGCTCATTGCTAATGATTAATAAATCATCAGAAGCTTTTATGCCATTTCTTATTTTTGTATTTGGCTGTGTAAGTTATTACTATGATGAGTTTAAATTTAACAATCAGCTCTCAATGTTAGAGGGTGGGGATTAGATTAATGGATGGTTTTAATATAGTTGCAGTTATCCCTGCAAAAATTGAGAACAAAGGAATGCCTAACAAGAATATTCGCTTGGTTAATGGGAAGCCTTTGGTTTATTACTCGATAGTTAATGCACTAAGCTCTAGTTTTATTCATAGGGTTATTGTTACTACCGATTCAGATGAGATAGAATGTATTGCTAAGCAAATGGGCGCTGAAGTGATCCGAAGAGGTGTAGAGTTATGCGGTGACGAAGTTTTGCTTGATGATGTAGTGATAGATGTGCTCAACGGTATTGAGTTTGATGTTTGTGTCACCTTGCAAGCGACTTCGCCGACACTTAAGCTAGAAACTCTAGACGGGGCGATAGGTTCTTTCGTTAGTAAAGATATCGATACATTAGTTTCGGTCACAGAGGCTAAATCACTAGGGTGGACTGTTGATGCTAATGGCTCTAGTGTTCCTAATTATGTGAGCCGAGCTGCTCAGATTGATTTACCAGAATACTATGTTGAAAACGGCGCTTTTGTGATCAGTAGAGCTGAAGTCCTAAAACAGGGAGCGCGATTTGGTAGTAAGGTTGAAATTCACCGCATTCCTGAAGACGAAGCTATTGAAGTACAACATTTTCATGATTTAAAAACTTGTGAGCAAATATTGTCAAACCAAAAGGTTGCTTTCTATGTTAATGGCAATAATAAACGAGGTCTGGGTCATATATATCGCTGCTTAGAGCTTGCTGATGAGTTTTATGTTAAGCCAGATATTTACTTTGATTCGAACCAAACAGATCCTAGGCTATTTGGATCGACAAGTCATAACTTGATAGGCGTGAACGGCATATCTGAACTCTTTAATATTCTTAAAGAAAAGAAATATGACATTTTCATCAATGATGTCCTTAATACCACCGTTGATTACATGATTGCGTTGAAAGATTGTAACCCAGCCAAAAAAATCATTAACTTTGAAGATGATGGAGAAGGTGTACTTTATTCTGACTTGACAGTAAATGCGTTGTATGAGAACCCTACCTTATCGCAAATGAGGGCAGGTGAAAAATACTATATATGCTCAAAAACGTTTTTGTTTTACTCACCGATAGCCATCAATGAGTCAGTGAGGTCAGTTTTTATATCCTTTGGGGGAGCTGACCCACAAGACTACTCTGATCGACTTATTAATATTGTCAATCAAGATAAATATAAAGCTTTTAAGTTTATAGTTGTTTTGGGAAGAGCAAAGAAAAATGTTGATGAACTTATGAAGTTCAACAGTGTTGAGAATATTGAAGTGCTGTACGATGTTCGCAATATGCCTGAGCTGATGATGAAATGTGATATTGCTATTACATCAAGAGGAAGAACCGGGTACGAACTAGCTCTACTAGGGGTACCTACCATAGCGATGGCGCAAAATAAACGAGAAGAAAAACATGGTTTTGTATCTCATGAAAATGGATTTAATTATTTGGGCCTTAATCCACCAGATTCAATTATTGAAAGTAACTTAGATATGTATATCTCTTTAGGAGGCGAGGAGCGAAAAATAATTCAAAATCAACTTCTTGAGCATGATTTAAGAAATGGGCGTAAACGAGTTTTCAACCTGATTAATAGTTTTTAGAGAGGTAATATGAAAGGATATTATGTAATTGCTGAGATTGGCGTGAACTTTTATGACACGGCAAAATCACTCAATTTGTCTCCGTTAGAAGCAGCGAAGCTGTATATTTTTAAAGCTAAAGAAAGCGGTGCTGATGCTGTTAAGTTTCAGTCTTATAAAGCTGATACCATTGTGTCTAAAAACTCTCCGGCTTATTGGGATTTAGAAAAAGAGTCAACACCGACTCAACATGCGCTTTTCCTAAAGCATGATGGTTTTAACAAAGCGGATTACCAAACACTGTGCGATTATGCAAATGAAGTTGGAGTCGACTTCATGTCTACCCCATTCGATTTTGAATCTGCTGATTACCTAGATGAGATGATTGATATCTACAAGATATCTTCTTCTGATCTAACAAATATTCCATTTATCAGGCATATAGCTAAAAAAGGAAAAACGATTTATTTATCAACGGGTGCTTCGTATATATCTGAAATTGATAATGCAGTTCGAGCAATCAAAGAAGAAGGGTGTCAAGACTTATGCGTAATGCATTGTGTACTTTCGTACCCGACTAAAAATGAAGATGCGAACCTTGATATGATCAAGCATCTAAAACAGATATTCCCAGATGTAACTATCGGTTATAGCGACCATACATTACCTGACGAGAATATGACGATTTTGGCTGCGGCTTACATGAATGGCGCCACTATTATTGAGAAGCACTTTACGTTAGATAAATCTCTAACCGGTAATGATCATTACCATTCTATGGATGAGAAAGACCTAGCAGCGGCGATAAAGAATCTTGATCTCATTGATACTGTTAGAGGTTCGGATAAGAAAACGGTTTTGGATTGTGAACTAACTCCTCGCAAAGAAGCAAGACGTTCTTTGGTGCTGACAAGAGACTTGAAAGCGGGACAATCTATTACGGAAAATGACATTATGCTTAAACGTCCAGGGACCGGCATTTGCCCTGAGCATATTGATGTTGTTATCGGGCGTACTGCCAAGCTAGATTTAACTGAAGATACCGTACTTACGTGGGATATGATTTGACAATGAGTAACGTAAATATTTTAGATACGGGCATTAAGAACTGTAAGAATGTCCTTAAGTACTCTTTTGGTGAAGGTAATTTTGCAAGCTTGTTTGACCGTATTGATCAAATTACCGGAGAATCCAAAGCGACAGTTGTTGTATTTGTAGATTTCTTTTTTGTTGGTTCTCCACTTCTGAGCAAGTTTGATAGCTACAGTAATGTTGAGATTGTTTTTGTTGATACTACAAATGAACCAACCACCAACGATATTGATCAGCATAACAAGTATCTGAGAGAAAAATACATCGTTGAAGCAATAGAACTTATTGTTGCGATCGGTGGCGGTGCCACGATGGATGTAGCTAAGGCTGCCGCTAACATGTTGCGAAATGATGGTCAAGCTTCCGATTACCAAGGCTGGGACTTGGTGCCTAATGCTGGGGTGTATAAAATTGCTATCCCTACCCTATCAGGGACTGGTAGTGAGGCGACACGTACCTGTGTGATGACCAATAAGCAGACAGGACTAAAACTTGGTATGAACAGTGACCATACTGTTTTTGATGAAGTGATATTAGATCCTGAGTTGTTAATATCTGTTCCTAAAAATCAATACTTCTACACAGGTATGGATGCTTACATTCACTGTGTGGAATCGTTGAATGGTAGTTATCGTAATGCTGTTGGTGACGCTTTCTCTCACCAGAGTATTCAATTGTGCCGAGACGTGTTCCTATCTGACGATATGATTTCATTGGAAAATAGAGGCAAAATGATGGTTGCTTCCTATCTGGGGGGGTGTGCTATTGCGTCCAGTTATGTTGGTCTAATTCATCCTTTCTCTGCTGGTCTTAGTGTTGTACTCGGTACTCATCACTGTGAAGCAAACTGTATAGTCATGATGGCAATGGAAGAGTTCTATCCAGAAGAATATGCAGAGTTCAATGAGATGGTCGCGAAGCAAGGGGTTGAAATTAGGAAAGGCATCACTCGGGATTTGAGTGACGAGCAATTTGAAGCTCTATACCAAGCAACTATTATTCATGAAAAACCGTTGACTAATGCTCTAGGAGTTGGTTTTAAAGACATACTGACTCGAGAGAAAGTAAAGTCCATTTTTAAGGCGATGTAACTATGGAGTTTAAAATCCCTTTTGGTGGTCGAGCGCACACCTACACCAAACGAGAAGAAGAAATTGTTTTAAATGTTATGCGAGAGTCGGGAACATTGACTCAAGGGCATCACCTTAAGAAATTTGAATCTGACTTTGAAGCATATATTGGCGCAGAAAAAGCTTATGCTGTTAATAATGCCACCGCGGCATTAGAAATCGCTGCACAGTTATGCCAGTTTGAAGAAGGGGATGAAGTTATCATCCCATCTCATACATTCACTTCTTCTGCTTACCCTTTTGCTAAACAAGGTGGTCACATAAAGTGGGCAGATATTGATGCTGAAACTAGGGTGGTTTCTGCTGAAAGCATAAGAAAAGAGCTAACTCCAAAAACGAAAGCTATCGTCGTCGTCCATCTATACGGCTTCTGTATAGAGATGGCAGAGATTTGTAAGTTGGCTAGAGAATATGACTTGCTGCTGATAGAAGACGTTGCTCAAGCTTTGGGGGCGGAAGTCAATGGTCAGAAAGCGGGAACGTTTGGTGATTTTGGTATCTATTCATTCCATTCTCATAAAAATGTTTCGACGTTAGGAGAGGGTGGGGTTCTTTTGGTCAATAACCCTAAATATCAGAATGTGATACCACAAATACGTCACAATGGTCATTGTGCTTATGCCCATGAGAGAGAAAACTATTGGGTACCTGCAATGAGCGATTTGCGTTTTCCAGAAATCGACGGAAAGCCAATTTGGCCAAATAATTACTGTTTGGGAGAAGTTGAAGCCGCACTAGGAAGTGAATTACTTGGCCGAATTGATACTCTCAATGCGGAAAAGCGCGTTCGGGCTAATAAATTTGTCGAAAGTTTGGCAGAGTATCCGGAGCTTTCGTTCCATAAAGTTGAGTCTAGCCGACATACTTATCACTTATTGGTGGCTAAGTGTCATTCCGATGTTCGTGATAAATTCATCGACATAATGGGCAAAGTGCATGGAGTTCAATGTGTTGTTCAATACTACCCTCTCAACCGTTATCCATTATACGAGAGCTTAGGGTTATCTGATTGCCACTGTCCAAATGCTGATGACCTGTTTGACAACATGGTGTCTTTCCCCTTTGAGCACCGTTTAGAAGAACGAGATATTAACTATATTATTGATTCTGCAAAAAAGACGCTCGATGAAATAAGGCTAGGGTAGTTAAGAATGAAGCCAAAAGTTGTAGCGTTAATACTCGTGAGGATGGGCTCTTCCCGCTTTCCTGGAAAAGCCCTTTGCGATATCTCTGGAACTCCAATGTTGAAGTTGATTTATTCTAGAGTAAAACGAAGTAAGTTAGTTGATGAAGTCGTTGTTTGCACGTCTGATTGCAAAGAGAATGATGCAATAGAGTCGATGTGTAAATCGGAAGGAATGAGAGTATTCAGAGGAAATGAAGACGATGTTTCTTTAAGAATGAATGATGCTTTGCGTTATTTTAACGCGACTACTGGCGTTACAATTTTTGGTGACTGCCCGTTTATTGAACCGACAATAATCGATCTTTTGATTTCTGAGTTCGCAAAAGGTGGGTTTGATTTTGTTGGTAATAACCTAAAAACCACATATCCACCCGGTACTGAAGCTGAAGTTTTTACCCTTGATGCACTTAGTAGAGGGCTAGAAACCTGTGATAGCCCTTCTGTTAGAGAGCATGGAACGTTAGTTATTCGAAGTCAGCCCGACGTATTTAATATCAAAAACATATCAGCGCCTTCACATTTACATCGTCCTGAGTATGAAATTGAAGTGGACGAAAAGATTGATATCGAATTTATAAGAATAATTGCGGAAAAGTTTGAAGACAATGTGTCGGTCTCATTAGAAGAAATCATTAGCTTCTTAGATGAAAATAGAAAGACTGTACTTATAAATGGCGATGTGAACCGTCGATGGAAAGAGTATAGACGTGACTGAACTAACACTTGTTACGTCTAGGTCCATGGATCTAACCCTCGATGATTCAGAGCATAGAGTATACCTAGGATTGTGGGGCTTAAAAGACATTTCGAAGGTAACTACCCATTCTATCGTTTCTGCGCCTTGGGTTGATGAAAATGTTAGAAGGAAAGACTATGAGAAGATACAACAACTGTATCTTGATATATTTCCTCATTTGGCTAGTCATCTAAATCGTGTTCACAAAACACAGCATTCAGATGATTTTTGGAAAATAGTTATAGGTTCTTGGACTCAATTAGCAATATCTGTGTTTTATCAACGCTTTGATTTAGTTAATCGAGCTTTGAACGAGCATGAGCTAACAAAAGCGATAGTATTTGATCCAGAATATATTTTTGAACCTGCTACCCATTATAATGAATTTTGTTCTTATATAGATAATCAAGACTGGAATGACTATGTTTTCTCCAAGATACTACATAGAAGAGCTGAAGGTTTATCTTTAATTGAGTCCAAACCAGTTAACTCAGCGATAAAAATAAACAGTAGCAAAGTGTCTAAAGCAACGTCATTCTTTAAATCTATAGTTGCTATAGTTAACTCTAAGGTTAACACCTACCTTGGTTATCATGTTTTCTTTCACAACTCATACTTCCCTAAGAAGAGTGAATTTAAGCTTGCCCGAAAATTGGGGCAAGTCCCACAGTTTGTCCCTCTAAATTTGATTCCTCCATCTGTTCAATCCAACCCCGCACTGCGAAGGAATGGCCATAATGATGGGAAAAGTATTGAGTCCATTCTTTTATCGCTTCTTATAGAACAGTTACCTAAAACATACTTGGAAGCGTTTGAGACAGTAGAGAAACACGCGCTAAAATATTATCCACATAATGTGAAAGCTATTTTTACAGGGGTTTCCGACATCTGCGATGACCATTTCAAAGTTTGGTGTGCTCATCAAAAAATGCAGGGTATTCCACTGCTAGTTAGCCAGCATGGTGGGTGCTATGGTATATCTGAATTGTCTCAAGTAGAAGATTTTCAAAGAAAGAATGCCAATGTCTTTTATACATGGGGTTGGTCAGGTAGTGAAATAAATAATCTAAAAGCAATGCCTGCACCAAAGCTAACGGAAGGCAGTGTAGATAGGTCCCCTAAACCTAGTAACAATATACTGGTTACGTTATATGATATTCCAATGTACACTTATTGGAATCAGAGCTTCCCTGTCGGGGAGAAGATGTTTGAGTATATGGAAGATGTACAAGACTTTCTGAAATCAACTTCTGAAGAAGTTAAGTCTGATATACTGTTGCGGTATTATCCTCATGATTGCGGGTGGGGAATTAGAGAGAGGCTAAACAGTGATATACATCAATATCAAGTTGATTGTGAGCGTTCTTTAAAAAAATCCATGTCTAACTCTAAGATTTGTATTACGACCTGTAATTCCACTACCTTCCTAGAGTTCATTGTTTCTGGAATACCAACGATCGCATTTTGGAGTGAATCACTATTCCCAATCAGAGAGGAAGCTAGACAGGCTTTCGAAGAGTTAAAAAGTGTCGGCATATTTCATGAAAGCGCAGTCAAGGCAGCTGAATTTGTTTCGTCAATTAATCAAGATGTAGATGGTTGGTGGGGTGATGTTAAAGTACAGAAAGCAAGAGAAAAGTTTTGTTTATCGTTTGCTTACACCTCAGAAAACTGGTTAGCAGAGTGGAAAAGCGAACTGGAAAGTGTAGCACTAGAGGATAAATGAACGAATCTAGCCTTAAAAAAAGATATGTTGTAAAGCTGTTCGCAAGTATCGTTAATGGTGTCATTGGAATGGCGTTGGTGGCTATTGTCCCAAGAGCCATTGGGCCAGTTGCCTATGGTCAGTTCGTATACTTACAACAATTTTTCACTCAACTTATTGGGTTTCTTGACGCAAGTACCTCCATTGCTTTCTTTACTAAACTGTCAGCAAACTCAGAAAGAAAAGATCTAATAGCGTTTTATGCGCGATACTCAATATCAATTTTTTTATTACTAATAGCTTTCTTCTATATGCTGAATGTATTTGAAATTGCTGAATATATACTTCCAGAAGTAAACAACGAATATATCTATTTAGGTCTAATTTTCTGCTTCTTTACATGGTTTACTCAGGTTCTCATTAAAATATCTGATGCTTATGCAATGACTGTTTCTATTGAAATAGCCAAGATATTTCATAAGGTTATATCGCTAGCTTTACTGATATGCATTGTCATGTTTGGAGATTTAGACTTAAAACTATATTTATACCTCAATATAGTAATGTTGATTTTGTTTATAGTTTTAGTTTTGACTATTTTTTTCAATAGAAAGGTAATCTACTGGTCTGATATTTCCTTAAAATTCCTTCAATTTAAGGGTATAGCTAAAGAGTTTATATCCTATTGTACACCGCTATTTTTTTATTCTGTTGTCGGCTTAATTGCGAGTATCTTTGATATATGGTTACTACAAAATATTAGTGGTTCCATTGAGACAGGATTCTATGGGTTGTCATACTCTATAGCAGCGATGTGCTTCATTTTTACTGGAGCAATGACACCAATTATTACTCGTGAGTTTAGTAAATCTTTTAAAGAAGGTAATATCCGTTTGATGCGTACTTACTTCAAACGATATATACCCATGATGTATACAATATCTGTGTATTTTTCTGTGTTTATTGTTTTTGAAAGTAAAAGTGTTCTTTATATTTTTGCTGATGAGAAGTTTGAAGGCGCACTGTCTGCTCTGATGGTGTTGGCTATCTACCCAATTCATCAAACATATGGTCAGCTTAGTGGTTCTATTTTCTATGCGACAGGGCAAACTAAGCTATATAACAATATTGGTATGGTTAGTTTTGCTATTGGTATGTTACTTACTACACTATTTGTTTATTTTCTTGAACTAGGTGCACTGGGTTTGGGATTGAAAATGGTAATAGCTCAAGTTATTGCCGTTAATGTTCAACTGTACTTTAGTACTAAGTTTTTGAACTTAAAGATGTCATATTTCTTGATGCACCAGTTTGTAGCCGTTATATTGTTAGGTTTTTGTGCTTATCTATCAAGTTGCCTAATTGAACTTAACAACGTTATAGTTGATTTCTTAATAACAGGCGTGGTGTATTCTATTTTTGTCTTGTTGATGTTCTTTGCCTATCCAAGCCTTTTTTCTATTAAAAGGTTTGAGGTGAATAACTTTATGCATGGGTTACATGTTAGGTCCGGAAATAGTTGAATGTAACGTATGTTATGAGCGTTGCTTTGACCTTTTACATGAGTGACTAAAAAAACTTATAGGTGAAATAATGAAAGTTCTTATAACCACAGTACCATTTGCGAATAAATCTAAGTTACCTCTTGAGCTATTAGAGTTCGCAGGTGCTGAATATATAATTAACCCATTGAATAAGAAGCTAACTGAGATTGAGCTAGCAGGTATGGTAAGTGATATCGATATAATTATCGCTGGGACGGAGACCATATCTAGGAAGGTTATGGATAACGCTCCAAAATTAAAGCTGATATCGAGAGTGGGTATTGGACTGGATGGTGTGGACTTAGTTGCAGCAAAAGAAAAAGGCATACTCGTAAGTTATACTCCAGATGCTCCTGCTCCTGCTGTAGCTGAATTAACAATGGGGCTAATGCTGAGCTTGCTGCGCTCGATACATATTGCAAATAAGCAGTTGCATGATGGTAATTGGAATCGAATTTTTGGTAGACGAATTTCTGAAGTTACCGTGGGCGTAATTGGAGCTGGTAGAATTGGTGGAAGAGTAATTAGAAGGATGGAGGCATTTGGCTCTCCTAGGTTGATGATTAATGATGTTTCTCAGAAGCGTGAAATTGACAAAGCTTATAAAGTTGAATGGACGACGAAGGAAGATATTTATAAAAATGCCGATGTAATCACATTTCATATACCTCTATCACCTCATACAAAGGATTTGGTCAAGAAAGAACATTTATTAATGATGAAACCAGACGCACTAATAATTAACACAAGTAGAGGAGGTATTGTTAATGAGAATGATTTGGCTGATGTTCTGGAGTCGGGTCATTTAGGTGGTGCAGCGATTGATGTATTTGAGCAGGAACCTTATAGCGGCCGTTTAGCAAATATAGATAATTGCTTATTGACAGCACATATGGGATCTATGTCTATTGATTGTCGTTCAAGAATGGAGTTAGAAGCAACGCAAGAGGCAATTAGATTTATTAATGGTTCAGAGCTAGAGCTTTTGGTTCCTGAGGTAGAATATACAATGCAAAGTATCAACTAATTATTCGATTTAAGGGTTTAATAATGTCGCTGAAAAGAAAACTAGAGCTTAACAAGCTTACACTAGGTAGTTGGGTTACGATTGGACATCCAGCTATCGTTGATATTATGGCAAGTGCAGGTTTTGAATGGCTAGTCATTGATATGGAACATACCTCAATCAACCTAGAAACAGCTCATAATTTGATTTCAACTATTCAAGCCAATGGAATGAAAGCATTGGTAAGAGTGAGTAAAAATGAAGAAGTCATAATTAAAAAGGTTCTTGATATGGGGGCTGATGGTCTTGTGGTACCCATGGTGAAATCAAAATCGGATGCATTACAAGCCATTGACTATGCTAAATATCCACCAATTGGAAAGCGTGGAGTTGGCTTGTTTAGGGCCCAGAAGTACGGCCTAGGATTTGAAGAGTACAAAAAGTGGGTTAAAGACGAGTTAGTTATTATTGCTCAGATTGAGCATCACGAGGCTGTGAGCAATATCGAAGAAATTGTAAGTGTAGATGGTATAGATGGAGTTATCATTGGTCCTTACGACTTATCAGGCTCTTTGGGCTATCCTGGAGAGTATCATCGAGATGATGTGAAAGACGGAATTGCGAAGGTATTGCGTGTCTGCAAAGAAAAAAATGTTCCTTCAGGTTTTCATGTGATTGAATCGAGCCCTGAAAAGTTAACAGAAAGAATTAATGAAGGATGTACATTTTTAGCGTATAGCCTCGATTTTTTCTTTCTAGGTGATAGCGTTAGAAGTGGAATGTCAAAAATTAAAGAGAGCTTAAAATAATGAATATAATATCAATAATACCAGCAAGAATGGGCTCCAGTAGATTTCCTGGAAAACCTATGGCGGATATACTTGGAACACCGATGGTAGGGCACGTTTATAAAAGAGTTAAGATGAGTAAGCTTCTGAATGAAGTTTATGTTGCCACATGTGATAGAGAGATTTATGACTATATTCTGTCGATTGGTGGAAAGGCTGTTATGACAAGCGACTCCCACGAAAGGTGTAGCGACAGATGTGCTGAAGCAATGCTGAAAATTGAGCAACAAGGCGGTCAAAAAGTTGATGTTATGGTCATGGTTCAAGGGGATGAACCTTTAACTTTTCCGGAAATGATTGATGAGGCTGTTCTACCGATGCTTCAAGATGAGAGTATCTTGATAACTAATTTAATTGCGGATATCGAAACCGTTGGTGAGTTCAACGATCCAAATGAAGTGAAGGTAGTAACAGACATTCACAATAACGCGCTTTATTTTAGCCGTGAGCCTATTCCAAGCAGAAAGAAAGGTATTCTTGACGTTCCTATGAAGAAGCAGGTGTGTGTTATTCCTTTTACCAGAGATTTTTTACTTGAGTACAACGAAATGGAGCCAACTCCACTAGAAATTATTGAATCTGTTGATATGATGAGAATTATTGAAAATGGATTAAATGTAAAAATGGTACCTACTAACTACCAAACGAAAGCGGTTGATACAGTAAAAGACCTAGAGCTAGTCATCGACGCTATGAAAAGTGATATCCTATTTAAGAATTATGAAACGAATCTTTAGAGTATTATTTCAATTTTACTTGGCACTAGTTTCACATTTGCCTACAGTTATTGGCGCAAAATTAAGGTATCTTGCATATAAACCACTATTCAAAGAGACAAATGGCTTCTTTTATATAGATACTGGCGTCTCAATTTCAGGGTTTAGAAACATAAAGCTTGGTAAAAATGTAGCTATTATGAAAAATAGTTATGTTTATGCTCATGATGATGGCAAGTTAACGATTGGTGATAACTTTACAATGAACTCCAATAGCCAACTTGGTGCCGCCTTTGGAAGGATCGTTATAGGTAACGATTGTGCTATAGGCCCTAATTGTGTACTAAGAGCTTCAAATCACAATTTTGACAGTGTAGATACTACTATTAGAGAGCAAGGACATTCTTTCGGAGAGATTATTATCGAAGATGATGTTTGGATAGCTTCTAATTGTGTTGTTACCGCGAACACAACGATTGCCAAAAGCTCAATTGTGGCAGCAGGTAGTGTTGTTACTAAAGACGTTGGCGCATATTCAATTGTGGGTGGAGTTCCTGCAAAGTTACTTAGGACACGACAGAGATGAGATATTTGGTAACAGGCGGTGCTGGATTTATAGGCTCAGCTATAGCTAATAGGCTAATTGAACTCGGGAATGATGTCTATATTATTGATAATTTTAATACTGGATATGAATATAATGTTCCTCGAAAGGCTAAATTTTTTTCAGGCGACTTCAGCCAAGATGAAACAATTGCCAAATTAAATAATGTAAGGTTTGATGCGGTACTGCATATTGGTGGGCAAAGTTCAGGGGAAATTAGTTTTGAAGATCCAGAATATGACCTAAATACCAATACACTATCTACATTAAAGCTGCTTGAATATTGTGTAAGTACTGGCTGCAAAAAGTTTGTTTACGCTAGCACAATGTCCGTTTATGGGGAACAGCGTGATAAAGAACAGTTCTCTGAATTGGATGAGGTTAGACCTAAATCATTCTATGCTGTGGGAAAATTAGCAAGTGAAAGGTATATGGAGATTTTCTCCAAACAGTTTGGAGTGGATTTTGTTTCTCTTAGGTATTTTAATGTTTATGGACCTGGTCAAAACCTAGAAAACTTAAAGCAAGGTATGGTTAGTATTTACTTGAAGCAATTTATAGATCCAAGCTTTGAAAAGGTTTTAGTTAAAGGGGACCATGATCGTTTCAGAGACCTCATTTATATTGATGATGTTGTAGATATCACAATCGAATCTATAAGTAATAGATCTTACAATAATCAGGTTATTAATTTAGGTACCGGTATAAAAACAACCGTACGTGATATTATTTATTTAATAAAGTCATTTACTAACTCTAAGAAAGAGGTAGTGACTCAAGATGGCACCCCTGGCGATCAGTTTGGAATATATGCCAATAATGAGAAATTATTGTCTTTATATAAGAGACCATTGACTCCATTCAGTGTAGGCTTACAAGAAATGATAAGTAGGACTTTAAGTGAACAAACTAGAACTTAACTCAAGTATCGCAAGCAACGCGCAGGTATCGAACTCTAGGTTAAAGATGTATGCACGTGTAAAAGATTATGCAGAGTTACGAGATAGTTATCTCGGTGAATATAGCTACATAGCACAAAGAACAATGGTAAATAGATCTACGATCGGTAAATATACATCTATTTCTAATGGCTGTAGCATTGGTTTATGGGAACATAATACAAGTGTATCTACTCATTCCTTTTACTTATTTGAACACTCTGGTGAGTTTGTATCAGGTTATAAAGATTATGATAAAGATTCCGTTGAAACTTTTATTGGTAACGATGTTTGGGTTGGAGCTAGTGCTATTATACTTAAAGGAGTTAAGGTAGGTGATGGAGCAATAGTTGGTGCAGGGGCTGTTGTGACAAAAGATGTTCCCGAATATTCAATCGTTGTTGGCAATCCGGCTAAGGTCTTAAAGTACCGATTCAAGAAAGAGGAAATCGAATGGTTTAAGCATTTGAAATGGTGGGATTTTGATAGGGAAAAGATTCAAGAATTAGTGGATAGTGATGCATTCTCGAGCCTAGATACTTTCAAAAAATTAATGGCGTATAACGCATAACAGCTTCATTGTTAATGGTAATTGAAGTGCTCATTAATATAGCGAAAGTACATGATTATGCAGAATAATAGCCTTTGGTTTTCGTAATTAGCTTGGTGGAAGTGAATTTTTATGAAAAAAGTAGTTATATTTGGTGGAAGTGGTTTTCTAGGCTCTTATGTTGCAGATGAGCTATCTAAACGAGGCTTTGATGTGGTTGTCGCAGATGTACAAAAGTCTAAATACTTATTACCGAGCCAAAAATTTCAGTCAATTGATATAATGGATTTAGACCAAATAAAATCTATCATATCGGATGCAAATGTTGTTTACAATTTCGTTGCGATATCTAATTTGGATGACGCGATAGAGAATCCAATTGGTACTATGAGTATAAATGTTATTGGCCACCTAAATATACTCGAAGCTTGTCGAAGCAATGGTGCAATTAAGAGGTTTGTTTATGCAAGTAGTGCATATTCTTTAAGTAATAGTGGGTCATTTTATGGTATAAGCAAACAGTCTAGTGAGAGACTTACGGAAGAGTATTACAAAAGATATGGCCTGAAGTTTACAGTTATTAGGTATGGTTCATTATATGGAGAAAGAGCAAGCCATAATAACTATATTTATAATCTTTTGAATGATGCAATTAAAAGCAAAGTTCTCTCTTACAAAGGGGATGGACAAGATTTGAGAGAATACATTCATGCTGCAGATGCTGCACAACTTTCAGTGGATATTTTGGAAAGCGAAAAGTTCGAAAATCAACACATAATATTAACTGGAACTGAAAGGCTAAAGCGCATTGAATTACTAACGATGATTAACGAAATTATGCAGAACCAACTAACAATAAAACAGGTGGCTGATGAGAATCCTGGTCATTATAAGGTGACACCTTACTCATATAACTCTGTTGTTGCTAAAAAACTGATTGCCAATCCGTATATAGATTTAGGTCAAGGTCTTTTGGAGTGTATCCAAAAAATATATGAAGAGTCCGTAAACGTATAATTTATTATTAAGCTTTATAACTATTTATAATGAGGGGTGTTTAGATGGCAAAGTCTATTTTATGGGATTTTGATGGTGTTATCCTAGATAGTATGAAAATAAAAGGTGATGGATTTCTCAAATTATTCCAGGAATATGACAGCCAGTACCTGACCCAAATAGAGAAATTCCATTATGAAAATGGTGGGGTATCGAGGTTTGATAAAATTAGACACTTTTATGACAATATAATTAGATGTCCAATTACAGAGGATAAAATAAACGAACTGGCAGCGGACTTTGCACACATTATAGAAGAGAAACTGTTTGACAAGAGTAACCTTATCAACGATTCAGTTGATTTCATAGAGAAATACCATAAAAAGTTCGATTTTCATATCGTTTCAGGTGCAGAACATAATGAATTAAATGCTCTTTGTGATCACTTTTCTCTTGCCCAATTTTTTAAGAGCATATCAGGGAGTCCAACTAAAAAAGACATTCTGGTTTGTAATGTTATTAAAAACAACCATTATAGAGTAGAAGATGTTACTTTGGTTGGTGATGCTATGACAGATTATAATGCCGCTGTTATAAATGGAATCAAATTTTTGGGGTATAATAACCCAGATCTTCAGGATTTAGCCGAATATATCCATTCATTTAGAGAGGTTGACTTTGATTGCTAGGCTTATTTCAGACTCGTACGAAAAAAATAAAGAGTCTTTTCATAGCTATATAGATTCAATAAGAGCAGGCTTAGAGTCTGATCTCTATTATGTCCTGAACCCAACGTTGATAAAAAATCCTTTCGTAAGTTGTTTTCCTCTTAGTTACTTCAACAAGAAAGTAAAAAAATTAAATACCTATAAGCTAGCGTATTTTTTTTTGAGGTCTGTCATTAAGTTTTATCTGAAAAATACCTATTTACTAGTTTCTTACTTAATCGCCTATCTACTCTACAAAACTCTCTATAATAACGAATCTACTTACGAAATGACCAATATTATTGATACATTTTTAGTGGTCCCAAAGGTTAACTCGAAAGGTTATTTTAATGATGATTATCTCCCTGGCCTTTATGAATTTTTTGAATCTCGTGGAAAACCGTGTGTTATTATTCCTAGAATCATTGGGGCAGGGAAAAATCCGTTCAAGTTAGTTAATCTCTTTTCGATTATTAAACGTAGTGAAAAAAATATCATTCTAGAATATGAATTTTTGAAGCTGAAAGATTTTATTTATCTATTTACTTTTATTATTCAGTATCCTTTCAAAACCTTAAGGTTGATTCAAGGTGGTGATAGTTTAGATAATAATATTTTCAATATATCATTAGTGAGAGATATTTGTAAGTTTGACTTTGTTAGCTTAACTCGCTATGTGTTAGGGAAAAACTTGGCTAATAGAAAAATAGTTAATGTCTACTCGTGGAGTGAGTTTCAGTCAATTGAAAGGGGGTTTAATTATGCGATAAGGAAGTATAATAATATTAGAATTACAGCGCTGCAATTTTATCTTAATTATGAAACTTATTTTAATAGCTATGTTGATGACTTGGATTATCATCATGGTTCTTCACCTCATAGTATCATGGTAAATGGTGCTATTTATTTAAGAAATCTTCGAAAGGTAAAGTATTCGGTTGGTGTTTCCCTCAGATATTCGGATGTATTTAGTTTCAAAGGTGTATCGAGTAGAAGTAATGTGTTGTTTTTAGGTTCGTATTTAATTGAAGAGACTAAGTTTATGCTGGAAGTAGCGAAATCTTTCGATAAACCTCTTTTCAAAAACCACCCCGCAATTGATATTACTAAACTTGGGACTCTACCAGGTGGTGTTGCTATAACTGAATTAAATATATATACACTTTTTGAGAGCGCTAAGTTAGTCATCGGAACGGCCTCTGGAACTAGTGTCGAAGCCGTTGCTTGTGGAATTCCAGTTGTAATAATTGCTAGCCAGAATAACCTTACAGCAAACCCACTTGTCAACCACGGCAAGGGAGAGATTTGGGATATAGCATACGAAAATAGTGACGTTGAAATTCTTTCTAAGAAGTTGTTAGATTATAGAAATGACAACCCTCAGAGAATAAATCAAATTGCACATTGGTACAGGACAAACTTTTTTGTCAGTCCGATACAAAGCAACATTGCTAGGGCTTTTGATTTGAAATAGCTTCTATAGTTGAGTGCCACTAGAGAAGGGACGTTTACAATTACAAATGGGCTTCCATTGAGACATATAGTAAACTGGCAATAAATAACATAGGAATACAGTGCATGAAGGTATTATTGCTTGCAGGTGGTTTCGGAACTCGCCTTAGTGAAGAGACTGATGTCCGTCCAAAGCCAATGGTTGAAATCGGAGGTAAGCCAATCTTATGGCATATCATGAAGATGTATTCTCAACATGGTTACAATGAATTTGTGATTCTGCTGGGCTACAAGGGTTACTACATTAAAGAATATTTCGCTAATTACTTCCTTCATCAGAGCGACGTAACGATCGATCTTTCAACTAACGAAATGAAGATTCACAAGAATACGTCTGAGCCTTGGACCGTGACTTTGTTAGATACGGGGTTGCACACCATGACTGGTGGGCGAGTTAAGCGAGCTCAGGAAATCGTTGGTAATGAGCCATTTATGCTGACATATGGAGACGGTGTTTCAGACGTTAACATTTCGGGTCTTGTAGAATTCCACAAGTCTCATGGTAAATCGGTCACGATGACGTCTGTACAACCGGACGGTCGATTTGGCGCTTTGGAACTTGATGGCCCCAATGTCACTAACTTCCTCGAAAAACCGAAAGGGGATGGCGCGTGGATTAATGGCGGTTTCTTTGTTTGCGAACCCAAAGTCTTTGATTATATCCAAGATGGAGATCCAACTGTCTTTGAACAAAGCCCTCTGCAAAACCTTGCACTCGATGGCGAGTTAATGGCATACAAGCATCATGGTTTTTGGAAATGTATGGACTCGTTGAATGACAAAAAACATCTTACTGAAATGTTAGAAAACGGCAAAGCTCTCTGGAAATCTTGGTGATTAGTATGTTTAACAATGTATACAAAGGTAAAAAGGTACTCGTTACTGGCCATACTGGTTTTAAGGGCTCTTGGTTGACCACATGGTTGCTTGACCTAGGTGCTGAAGTATGTGGTATCTCAAAAGATATTCCAACTCAGCCATCTATGTTCGAAGAGCTAGGTTTAGAGGGTGATATTCAACATCATATCGCTGATGTGCGTGATTTGGAAACGATTCGCAGCATCATTTTGGATTTCAAGCCTGACTTTCTGTTTCACTTAGCGGCACAGCCTATTGTTTCGCTCTCTTATTCTGACCCTCTAGACACAATTTCAAGCAATGTTATGGGAACCGCAAATGTTCTAGAAGCGTTGAGAGTTGTTGAGCATCAATGTAATGCGGTTATTGTAACCAGCGACAAATGCTATGAAAACATCGAGTGGGTTTGGGGGTATAAAGAAACGGATCACATGGGGGGTAAAGATATCTACAGTGGTTCCAAAGGGGCAGCTGAAGTAATTTTCCATGCTTACCAACAGTCATTTTTCAAAGACCCAGCCAGCAAAGTGCGCTTAGCAACCGGGCGAGCGGGTAACGTGATCGGTGGTGGTGACTGGGCAAGCGACCGCATTGTCGCTGATTGCATGAGAGCTTGGAGCGACAAAAAGCAAGTCGAGATTCGCTGTCCTGATGCAACACGCCCTTGGCAGCATGTATTGGAGCCATTAAGTGGTTATTTGGCTCTAGGTGAGGGCATGGCTTGCAATCCAAATCACCATGGTGAGCAATATAACTTTGGCCCGAGGTCTGAGCAGAATCACACGGTTAAAGACCTTCTAGAACATCTAAGTCAATATTGGCATTTCTCCGATCCAAACGAGGCTTACTTAGTCACGGATCATATCCCCTTCCATGAAGCTGGCCTTCTAAAACTTAATTGTGATAAAGCGTTGTTCCACCTCAAGTGGGAAGCAACCTTGAACTATAAACAGTGCATCAAGATGGTAAGTGAGTGGTATTATGATTTCTATAATACCGCTAGCTCTAATATGAGAGTACTTACTTCGCAACAAATTGCTGATTACTGCCAACATGCTGCTACCCTAAAATTAAAGTGGTCTAAATAACATGCTAGATGGATTGCTCATTACTCCTTTGAAACAAATCTCACATCCTAAAGGTGATATTTTTCACGCGATGAAAAGTTCCGACAGTGGCTATGCGGGCTTTGGTGAAGCGTATTTTTCGGAAGTTAATTTTGGAGAAATTAAAGGCTGGAAGAAGCACACTGAAATGGTGTTAAATTTGGTGGTTCCGGTAGGTAAAATCAAATTCGTTGCTTGCGATGATCGAAATCAATCGAGTACATATGGGCAATTCTATCAAACCGAACTATCTGCAGAGAACTATTGCCGCCTAACAGTACCTCAGGGGGTTTGGCTCGCTTTCCAAGGTACAGGAGAGTCGCGAAACTTATTGCTTAATCTGGCGAGTATTCCCCACGACCCAAATGAGAGTGAAGTCAAACTGCTTCACGACATTAAGTTTGAGTGGTAAGCCATGAATATTCTCGTTACTGGAGGGTTAGGTAACCTTGGTTCTTGGTTAGTACGTGATCTTCTTGATAAGCATACTGTGACAGTGTTGGCGCGAAATGAGCGCCATGTAATCGATCATCCCAATTATCGATTTGTGCAAGCGGATATCACGAAACTGGAGCAGCTGAATTTAACCATCGACTGCTATTACGATGTGTGTATCCATACCGCGAGTTACAATGAACACTTTCAAGCTAACTACGCAAAAGACGCACTACTGATTAATTCATTAGGAACCGAGCTACTATGTCAAGCCCTTGCTAAGCATGGAGTGGGACAATTAGTTTACTTCAGTACTTTTCATGTGTATGGCAAATCAAGTGGGATTGTTGAAGAGTCTACCCCTGTAATCCCTGTGAACGATTACGGGCTGACTCATTATTTTGCAGAAAAATACATTGAAAAGCACCACAGGCAGAGTGGGCTAAACTACGTCATTCTTCGGCTTTCCAACAGCTACGGTTGCCCGACGTTTATAGATTCAGATAAGTGGTACTTGGCGCTTAACGATCTTTGTCACCAAGCTTTCCAGCAGCGACAGATTCAATTAAAGAGTAATGGATTGGCGACAAGGGACTTCATTTGGATGGGAGATGTTGTTGACGTTGTCAGTCGGCTAATTCATTTGTCACAACCGATTAATGATACTTTCAATCTTTCAGCCGGTATATCCTATTCGCTAAATCAGATGGTTGATAGAGTTCAGTTAGCTTACCAACAAGAGTTTGGTGGAGAAGTAACGGTCATGGTTAACGAACAAGACACCACTAAACCCGCTGAATTGTTGGTATCGAATAAGAAGCTTTCCGCCGTGATTACTCATCATTATAGAGACTACATAGCACAAGAAGCGCAAAAAATATTTCAACTATTGGCTAGATAAATGAACGAATCCTCACCTTTGGTCAGTATCGTTATCCCGTTATACAATGCGGAAAACTATATTGAAGAAACCTTACAGTCTGTTTTAAACCAAACGTATAAAAATTATGAAGTTATCGTTGTAGACAACGCTTCTACAGATACGAGTTCGATTACCGTGAACCGAATGGCACAGCAGTTCGAGCGGTTTAAATTGATTCGTTGTGAACAAAACTCAGGCGGCCCTGCATCACCTCGCAATATAGGTATTCGCCACTCACAAGGTGAATTTATCGCCTTCTTGGATTCTGATGATGTGTGGTATCCAGAAAAACTGGAAAAACAGATACAGTATGCGAACACTGAGGGATGTAACTTTCTCTGTTCATCCGCTCGACTTGTTGATGACCATTCTGCTTACTTATCGCCATCACGTAAAAAACCAAACAAATATTACGATGTAAAAGATGAGTTGTATAGCAACCGGGTTGTGACATCAAGCGTATTGGTGAGTCGTTCTCTGTTAGGTGATTTAGAGTTTGATGAATCCCAAGAATTAGTCACGTGCGAAGATTATTTCTTGTGGCTAAACCTACTCAACAAAGCAGAATGTAAATTTATTCACATTGGACAAGAGCTGATCAAGTATCGAGTCTTATCCTCTTCATTGGGGAATGTCGATGGTAAATATCGCTTTGCGATGAAGTATTTACTGGCTTCTGTGAAATTCTTAGTTGAATCCAAATCAAAAGGCTTGGTTCACATTGTGCTGCTGTCTAGCAGTTTGCGTTTTATTAAGTTGGCGCTTTCAAAATGAATAAACGTTCCACTTTCAACTTAGATGGTGTAGATTTAAGCTATGTTAAGGTTCTGGTGACAGGGGCGAGCGGCTATATCGGACGCAACCTAGTTGACCGATTAATTGAACTAAGATGCCAAGTTTCGATTATTACTCGAAATAGAGACAGTTATAATCACGCATATAAAGCGTTAGGCCTTATTGAGTTTGACCTAAGTAACGAACATCAATCTGTTCCAGATCTTTCCGGCTTCGATGTTATATTCAACTGTGCTGGGGAGCTCAAAGATCCAAAAAAAATGCAAGGACTCCACGTGGATGGGACAATGCGCTTGCTGAAGTCGTTGCAAAATCGCGATACGCGCTGGGTCCAGCTAAGTAGTGTTGGTGTGTATGGTCAAAATGTATTTGGTGAGGTAACGGAAGACCATCCGTTTTGCCCTGATGGACCTTATGAAGTAACAAAAGCTGAAGCAGACACGAAAGTTCGTGGCTATTGTTTAAAGAATGATATTCCCTTTTCTATTCTGCGCCCGTCCAATGTATTTTCGCTCGATATGACGAATAAGTCTCTAGAAAAGTGGATAGGGTTAATTCACTCGGGATGGTTTTTTGAATCAAACAAAGCTGAAACCGTGCACTCCAACTATGTACATATAAACAACGTTGTTGATGCATTAGTTCTGTGTGGTTTTCATGAACAAACGGTTAATCAGGACTTTATTGTATCGGACTTTATTACTCAAACTAAGTTCGTCAAAATCGTTTGCGACACTTTGGGTATAACACCACGGCAAAGTAAATATCCTTACCTGGCTATTCTTAAAGTTACTAAATGGGTGTCTAGGCTTACCAGAAATAGTGTGATTGAACGAAAAATTTGCGCTTTGAATACGAGTGTTGTTTATTCGAATGATAAGCTGTTTCATTACACAGATTACACGAATCGAGTGTCACTGGAACAGGGTATTCGAGATTATGTCATGTCACTTAGCGAACAATCTGGCAAACTAAAATGAAAAAAATCGCTTTTGTAACCTCGAACTCTCTTTCAGCGAAAGTGTTTCTTTCTCCTCATCTGAAGTATCTATCTTCAAAATATGAAGTCACTCTGATCTCCAATTTTGATGGCGTTGATATGTCAGATTTTAATAATACTGGTATCGCTCACTTTAAGCATGTTCCAATTTCAAGAGATATATCCCTACTGAGAGATCCTGTTGCCTTCGCCATTCTTTGGTGGCACTTCATAATTCATCGATACCATAGTGTACATAGTATAACGCCTAAAGCAGGTTTGTTAGGCATGTTAGCGGCGAAGTTGAGTTTTGTCCCAAGGCGTTTTCATACGTTCACGGGGCAAGTCTGGGTAACAAAAACTGGTGTATTTAGAGCGCTATTGAAACAGTTGGACGGACTTATTGCTGCATCTACGACGGTGACACTTGCAGATAGTCCATCTCAAGCTGAGTTTTTATTTAGTGAAGGTGTGACTCGATCTGAACCTGAGGTGTTAGCGCGGGGGTCTATTAGTGGTGTTGATACGAAGCGGTTTATATTTAATCCCGCTTCTCGAAAAGAGATTCGCCAGTTGTTGGGTATTAAAGAGATAGATGTTCTATTTTTGTTTCTAGGCCGTTTGTGCCAAGACAAAGGTATTGATGAGCTTATCTCTGCATTCGGTGAATTATCCAAGCAGGATAAAAGAGCACATCTTTTACTCGTTGGGCCAAATGAAGAGAAATATGACGAGCTGTTCTTTAACCATCTTAATAACTCCAATGTGCATCGCGTTGGGTTTACCACTAACCCTGAAGATTATTATAGCGTCAGTGATATCTTCGTATTGCCAAGTTATCGGGAAGGTTTTGGTACTTCAGTATTAGAAGCGGCAGCAGCGGGTTTGCCAGCGATTGCATCATCTATCTACGGACTCAGTGATGCGATTGAGGATAAAAAAACAGGGGTATTGGTGGCTGCTAAAGATGACTTAGCTCTATATAACGTGATGAGAGAAATGGTTGCTAATGAAGAACTGCGTCACAATATGGGACTGGCAGCTTACAAGCGCTCCTGTACAGACTTCGCCCAACAAAGAGTCGTTGAGGCTATGTTAGATTTTTATCTAGAACAAGAAGATAAGTAATATGCTCAAGAGATTGTTTGATGTTTTCGTTTCGGTGTCTGTCTTGATTGTTTTTTCACCGTTGTTCGCTTTTTTGGCATTTAAAGTACGTAGGAACCTTGGCTCGCCAATCTTGTTTGAACAAACTCGCCCAGGGTTAGATGGTCAACCGTTCAAAATGATAAAGTTCAGGACGATGAGAGATGCCGTCGATAAAGAAGGTAATCCTCTTCCTGATTCTGAGCGAATGACTGCTTTTGGTAACAAACTTAGGAACTCTAGTTTGGATGAATTGCCTGAGCTTTGGAATGTACTTAAAGGAGAGATGAGCTTGGTTGGCCCTAGGCCTCTTTTGATGCAGTATTTGCCGCTTTACTCGAAAGATCAAGCGTGCAGACACAACGTTCGGCCTGGTGTGACGGGTTGGGCTCAAATCAACGGACGCAATGCGATTAGTTGGGAAGATAAATTTAAACTCGACACATGGTATGTTGATAATCAGTCCTTTATTCTAGATATCAAGATACTGTTTCTGACGGTAAAAAAGGTACTCGTCAAAGAAGATATTTCGGCGGAAGGGCATGTCACCATTGAGCCATTCAAAGGAAACCGAAATGAGTAGATGCGCGATTTTAGGTGCCAGCGGCCATGGTAAAGTGATTGCGGATATGGTTGAGCTTAGCCAAATCGGTAGTGTTGAGTTTTTTGACGAAAGGTGGCCAGAGTTAACACAAATCGAGAGTTGGTCGGTGGTTGGCGATACGCAGAAGTTACTTTCTTCGCTTAGTGAGTATGATTCTATTTTTGTTGCGATCGGAAACAATCACGTGCGAAAACAAAAGCTGGATTTACTGCTGAAAAATGGCGCTAAACTACCTGCCTTGATACACCCAAGTGCAGTTGTGAGTAAATACTGTGAAATTGGCGATGGCAGTGTGGTTATGGCTCATGCGACGGTTAACCCATTCTCCCGAATAGGTAAAGGGTGTATCATTAACACCTCATCAAGTATCGATCATGATTGTTGGCTTGGCGATGCTGTACATATTAGCCCTGGTGCGCATTTGGCTGGTGGCGTGAACGCTGGTGCATTGAGTTGGCTTGGTATTGGATGTTGTGTAAAGCAGCAAATTTACATTGGTCAGAGAGTTACTGTAGGCGCTGGTGCAACAGTTGTCAGTGATGTTATGGATGATTTGACCGTCATCGGAACCCCAGCAAAACCAGTTATAGAATAGGATTATACAGTGTTAAACACCCCTTTTTCTCCATGGCCACAGTATACGCAAGAAGAGGCGGATGCGGTTAGTCGCGTTTTACTCTCTAATAAGGTGAACTATTGGACGGGTAGCGAGTGCCGAGACTTTGAGAAAGAGTTTGCGAGTTGGATTGGTTGTCAACACGCGGTAACTCTCGCCAATGGGACATTGGCTTTAGATGTGGCACTAAAGGCATTAGGTGTTCAAGCTGGTGATGAAGTGATTACAACACCTAGAACATTTCTGGCTTCAGCTTCTTCGATTGTAACCTCAGGTGCTATCCCTATTTTCGCTGATGTTGATCTGAATAGTCAGGCCATATCAGCAACAACTATCGAACCTGTACTGACCTCTAAAACAAAAGCGGTGATTGTCGTTCACCTTTCAGGTATGCCAGCTGAAATGGATGACATCATGGCATTGTCCGAAAAACATGGATTCTATGTGATAGAAGATTGCGCGCAGGCACATGGCGCTAAGTACAAAGGAAAAAGCGTTGGTACCATTGGTCATATTGGAGCTTGGTCATTCTGCCAAGATAAAATTATGACTACCGGTGGTGAAGGTGGGATGGTGACTACTAATGATGAACAGCTTTGGCAACGGATGTGGTCGTACAAAGATCATGGTAAAAGCTACGATGCGATCTATAGCCAAGAGCACCCACCTGGTTTCCGTTGGCTGCATTATAGCTTTGGTACCAACTGGCGAATGACTGAAATGCAAGCGGTTATTGGCCGGATCCAATTGAAGCGAATGCATTTCTGGACACTAAAAAGGCAGGAGAATGCCAATAAGATCTCTGGGGCGATCTCTGAGTTTGATTTAGTCAGGCTGGTGAACGTGCCGGAGCACATTGAACACGCGCAATATAAGTATTATTTCTTTGTTAGGCCTGAACAATTAGCTTCGGGATGGACACGAGATCGTATCGTGGAGGAAGTCTCCAACCGCGGTGTTCCTATTTATCAAGGAAGTTGTTCTGAGGTTTACTTAGAAAAGGCATTTGATAACACCTCTTGGCAACCAGAAACGAGATTAAGAAATGCCAGAGAATTAGGTGAGACAAGTTTAATGCTATTAGTACACCCAACACTTAAGGATGACGAAATTGAAAAGACTTGCAGTGTTCTCAGAGCCGTTCTATCGAGAGCTATAGCACCAAAGTTACTAGGTTGATTATATATGATTCATAGTTTTAAAAATAGATTACCTTGCAGGTTGGAAATTAGTTTCGTTCAAGCATTGGGGCTTGGCGTGCTTTTTATATTGGGAACTTATTTATTACCCCGACTTATTTTGGGTGGAGACTCTTATCTAATAGGGCATGACTTTTTAGACTCTGCCTTTTTAGACTTAATACATGTAGCAAACTATTCACTGAATCCCAATGAGACTGGTCTGATCGAGCAGGTAATGAATGGAATGCCTCGATATTTTTTACCATCCGGGGCCAATGTAACAGTATGGTTGTTAATGGTATTTGAACCTTATACGGCTATTACTATTGCTGAGCTCATAGTGCGATTGGTTGGACTGATTGGTATGCTTCTTCTTTTGGATGAGTATGTAATCAAAGGTCGCATGTGGATATCGCTTGGTGTTGCAATTTGTTTCGCACTATTGCCATACTATAGTGTTTTTGGAGTGTCGGTATCAGGGCAACCTATATTAGCTTGGAGTTTTTTAAACTTAGTTAATAAGCGTAAGACAATACTGAGCCTATTATTGATTGCATCGTTTCCTTTTTATTCCTCCCTAGCTCTTGTGGGAGTGTTCTTCATCAGTGTATTGATGCTTTTCATATTTGGATATGCATTGTTGCATAAGCGGCTACCCTACTTCTTTATTTTAGGGTTAGTTTTATTGTCCCTATCTTATATTTATGTTAACTATCAACTCATTTCCTATACGTTATCAGAAAACAGCATCCCTTCACATCGGGAATCTTTTGACTTATGGTATCTTAGCAAGCCTTTCTCTGGCTCTTTGGAGTTGGCTTTTTCTATGTTTACTGAAGGGCAGTACCATGCTGCTAGTAAACACTTACCTATTTTAGTATTCTCGGTTGTTGCTCTATGTTTGAACGCACGTAGGCAATCACCATATAAGAAATCAATTGGATTGCTTCTTGGAATATGCGCTCTGATTTCTCTGATTTATGGGTTGTGGTATTGGAATGGGATTATCTTTTTAAAAGAGAGTTTTTCGATTCTTTCTTCTTTTAATTTTAGCCGCTTTCACTTCCTTACCCCAATGATTTGGTTTGCTATTTTTGCAATGTCGCTGGCTCTGCTTCCAAAAGGTAGACTATTTGTATTTGTAATTACCGTGTGTTTAGGGGGGCAGTTAGCTTATCAGTTTTGGGGTGGTAAAAATGAAATCAAAATTAACGCTAAGCTTGCCATCTATGAACTTTTAGGTCGTGATGTCTTACACAGCTCATTTAATTATACTTTTGAAGAAGATTTGTATGAGACAGTGCAAGAGAAAATAGGTCGACCTCAAAGTGATTATCGGGTGGTGAGTATTGGTTTTGATCCCGCAGTCTCTCAGTTTAACGGGTTTTATACACTAGATGGATATTTTGTTATTTATCCCTTAGATTATAAGAATGATTTTAGAAGAATAATTAGTGATGAGCTTGAAGTAACCCCCAATCTTAAAGAATATTATGATAAATGGGGATCTCGTTTTTATATATTTACTAGACCACCCCAAAATGGAAAACTTTATAATCTGGATTTGAACTTTCATGAGTTAAAAAAGATGGGAGGGGAATACATTTTTTCAGCATATGAAATTGTTGATAATCCAAACGTACAATTAATTGAATTATTGATAAGCCCAATAAGCCAGAGGAAGTTTTATCTTTATTCCGTTGAGTAACTACGGAGGTTTCCCTCTTGCTGAAAAAAGGACAGGGGGCTAATAGTTAGAAACTGCCCCGTATTTATGGGAAGAGTATCGCCCAGCTGTTACTCTTCCATTCATTCCTTCTTTTGTAAACGCCCCATGGTATAAAAATTCGATATACATCAATCTCTCGGATTCGTATACATTGGTAAGATCGTTCAATTGATCCGCCGGTTAAATTCTTAACTGATTGGCATTACCTTGCTAAGAGCCTTTACTGTAATCAGAATCTAAATCACTTGCTGAGCTTTCCAAACCAGATCGCCAATACCATCTGTAGGGTTAAAATCGGTTGGTGCGTCAAGCAATAGCTGACGAATCTGAGTATGATCAAAGTCATGACAAGCAACATCAAGTGAATCTATTAACTGAGCATATTCTTCAATAGGTAAGAATTTCTCATTGGCGGTAAGAATTCGCTCATGTGCCGTTTTACCTACATCCTCACCAATCAATAGTTCTTCGAAAAGTTTCTCTCCAGGACGAAGCCCTGAAAATTCAATGGAAATATCACCATATGGGTTTTCTTCATTTTTAATTAGAAGACCTGACAATTGAATAAGATTTTCTGCTAAATCAGTGATTTTAACTGGATCACCCATATCTAGAACAAATACGTCACCACCTTTGCCCATTGCTCCAGCTTGAATAACCAACTGGGCTGCTTCGGGGATTGTCATAAAGTATCGAATAATATCAGGGTGGGTTACAGTAACTGGGCCTCCTTTTTCTATCTGCTTTTTAAACAATGGTATGACTGAACCTGAAGAGCCTAGTACATTGCCAAAGCGTACCATACAAAAGCGGGTACCATTTTTCTTTGAGTTTTCCTGTTCAGCTAGAGCTTGCAAGCCTAATTCAGCAATCCTCTTTGTGGTTCCCATAACATTAGTTGGACGCACGGCTTTATCAGTAGAGATTAGGACAAAGGATTCAACCTTAGCTTCAATTGCAGCATTCGCAGTGTAATAAGTACCAAACACATTATTTCTTACACCCTCAACAACGTTATACTCGACAAGCGGGACATGCTTATATGCAGCCGCGTGGTATACAGTGTTAACTTTGAAGCTATTCATTACTGTTGATAGACGGTGAACTCGCTGAACAGACCCCAATAAAGGGATAATTTCAGTAGTTAAGTTCTCCTTTTTTGCAAGAGTTAACAACTCTCGCTCGATCTGATATAAACCAAATTCTGAAATTTCAAAAAGCACTAATACTGTAGGTTGATTTATCAAAATTTGACGACACAGTTCTGAACCGATCGAGCCTCCGGCTCCTGTGACCATTACTACTTTATTTTTGATGTTTGATTCCATTAAGGCTTGTTGTGGCGCTACAGAATCACGGCCAAGTAAATCTTCGATAGGGACATCTTTAAGTTCATCAATTTGAGCCTTTCCTTCCACAATATCTTGCATGTCAGGAACCGTCAAAACCTCTGCGGGCAGGTGTACAAGAGAATCTAAAATTTCTTTTCGCCGAGCCCTTGATGCACTTGGGACTGCAAGTAGAACTTGGCTAATTTTATGTTTTTCAACAAGGTTATCAGCCCTTGTTATACCATTAACCTTCAGCCCCATCATAATGGTATTTTCTAATGTTGAATCTTCATCAATAAAAGCAATAACCCTATGAGTTTCCGAGGTTCTTAAAGCAAAGGCTAGTTGACGCCCTGCTGAACCAGCGCCATATATAAGAACATTTCGCTTCCCTTTACTACCTACCTGAGCGACCAACACTCTAACAGTTAACCTTGAACCGCCACTAAGTATACAAAGAAAGGCTCCATAAATAATAGGAACTGACCTTGGGATCGTTGTATCCAAATAAAATGCTAAAACAGCCACCGTAACAGTTGATATAGCAGTGCCAAGGCTAAGAACCGCAAGAGCATGAAACGTTAAATAACGAAGGATGGCTCTATACAAGCCTAGTTTAATATAAGCGAAAATAGTGATTAGCACTGTGCCTAGCACTACATAACGAGTTGATACATCATCTAAGGACTTAATATGCCCAATTCGAGTCCAGTACGCTGCATAAAACGAACCTATGATAAATACTATATCGAAAAAAATACTTATTATTCGTTTGTTAAAACGAGATAATTTCCAGAAAAAATCAAGCCTAGCCATTTTTACTTCTCTTAATAAACTAACTCTAGTATTATACTGTTGTAAAGACATACTGTCTTTACAAAAGACAGCGCTTCATGCTCACGGCAATGGTTTTTACATAGTGATTATTACCATTTTTCTTAGAGTTTTTAAAACGCCTTGTACCATCGCGTTCCTTTTTTATCATAAAAGAGCTCTCTAACTTTACTATCAAGCTGCTTGTCGCGCTCGGTTGCGTTGAGTGACTTTATGCTGGTTATCAATCCAACAATAAAACTCACTTAGAGAAACCCCGCACACCTTAGCCTTACGGATGATCCTATATTACATCAGGTGTTCGAGTATAAACTCTTAACAATCTACTTTAGATTTTTCGCGAAATAGGTGGCGGCCTTTTTACTATATCCAACTCTTTAGCTTACTCTGCCAATAATCATTTGAGTTTGGCATTGTCAGTGGCGAGTTCTCATTGCTGATCTTCGCATCTCTTTTTTGACGGCTTTACGCAACTCATAGATTTAAGATTCATATAACGATACTGTCGTGCGGCAGCAGAGACGCCGACTTTATCTTCTAAACTTAAACGCTTCGGCTTTAAATTAGGAGCATGTTTGATTCTTATTCTCTTACTTATCATTGTTCACTTCGTTAGTGATTGTACTCACTTAACTCTGTATCCAAAACTTATGGTGCAGATTACGAGTAATAAGACACTCCGTTCAGGGTACTCAGTATTCGTCGAGCGACTGACGCAGCTTCCTTAAGAGCATAATATGGAAATTAGAATGAGGCGAAAAGTAATTGTCGTGATAATGCGATTGCCCAGAACGTTTTTTCACAGCTAAAAAGAGACAGAATGAAGAGAAAGATATATAAAATACGTAACAAATCACGATCTGAAATTTTCGACAACATTGAATGCTTCTATAACCCGAAGCCAAATCATGGTACAAATGGTGGACTGTAACCAAATGTATGAAAGGCAGTATTTTCATCAATGTAAACGTGTGTTTAGTTCTGGGGTTTTACCATTGGCGCTTACCCTATTTCTTGTGATACTATCAATTACATTTAACAATGTTTTTATTGCCAATTGCTTTTGAAGGAATAATCATGCACGGCCACCCCTCTAAAAAGGCAGTTTCTAATGCCCCTTCTCCACGAGTTCCAAGTTATTTCTTGTCTAATGACGAACTTGATGTGAACAAAATAATTAAGGCTTTTTGGGCTGGAAAGTTCGTTATTTTGGTTTCTGCTTTGTTGTTTGGACTTTTAGCTACAGTCTATGCCTTTAATAAACCCAATGTATATCGCTCTAGTGCAACTGTTATGACTCTATACGATCCTCATTTTTTTGCTGAACTTCAAGGCAATTATTTAGGGACAAGAGATTTATCGATGGAACTGAAAGTTGCCCCAGAAAATATTTTGTCCGACGTTTCATTTAGTCGTGATAATCGCAATGGTCTTTATATTGTGTCAAAAGAGTCGACTGATCCTGAAGAAGCATTTCTTGCCGTTTCTAAATTCACTAAAGAAGTGAACAAAACGTACAAAAATCAGCAACTTGAAGGCTTGAATATTACAGTTGGAGTAACTAAGAAATTGCTGAAGGCTCAGGATGGAGCTGTGGCTAGTAAGCTTACAGACTTGCACGCAACGCAACTCTTCAAACAAGCTATATTACAAAATCCCGAATCAAAGCTCGTCGCAGTAGTTTCTGCGCCGACAAAGCCTTCATCTCCAATTCAACCTCGACGTAAGTTTATGGTTGCTTTAGGTATATTGGTAGGAGGAGGGATAGGGGTTGCTATAGTCCTACTACGATTCATCTTTCGTAGAGAAGAACGCTAAAGAATTCTCTAAAAATCAGGCCTGATTTTGAAACGGGCAACGTGTAGTTTTAGCTGAAATAAGGCGAAATTAAACGAACTTACGCCTTACTATTATCTTCATACCCTTCTCAGTAAACTATCGTACGCAGAGACGATAGAAGAGAGCAAAGCGCAAATCTAACCAAGGCCTAACGGCTTTGGTTCAATCCTCCGATACGCTGAGCAATTGGCGCTTACGATAAGTCCACTACTTGCTAAAAAAGACTATTTTGGTATGGAGTATATCGAGAGTGGTAAGATTTTCCCCCAGAGCGGGAAAACCGAAAGCAAAGAAATACCCCAATAAAAAGAAAGCCAGTCAGCTTAACTGGCTGGCATTACCCAATAGGGAGTTTTTTTCAAACATTGAGCTTCTGGTTTGAGATTACAATATCTGCTTCAACACCCGATCCGCTTTAACGCGCATAATCTTGCGAATCAGTTTCTGAACAGGATCTGGGTAGTGCTCTATCTTTTCAAGTTGGCGATAAGCACAAATCATTTCGGTGTGTTGTAAGATGTTCTCTACTTCCAACTCAAATTGTTCAGTGAGGTGATTATAGTGGTCTTGAATCAGAATCGCGTTTTCAAGATCGAGATTCCAGGCTCTTGGGTTGAGGTTGTTGCCTGTGAGCAGCATGTAACGCTTATCGACCCAAATCCCTTTTAAGTGGAAGCTGTTGCTGTCGTGCTTCCATAAGTTAATAGAAAGCTGTCGGCTCGCAATATGCGCTTCATTAGCTTTAGCAAAGCGGCGAAGGTTCATTTCATACAGATAAGGCAGCCCACCAATGGTTTTGAACGCCTCTTCTGGTGAAATGTAGAAATCATTTGCGGTTTTATCACCCACCACAATCGTTACTTTTACACCGCGTTTGATCGCTTTTTTAACTTCTTTTGCCACACTGCGTGGAAAGTTGAAGTAAGGCGTGCAGATGAATATTTCATCTTTGGCGGCAGCCAGTAATTGATTGATGCTATTGTTTAGTCTATTACGTCGCTTCCCCACGCCGACTAAAGGGGTAATGGCAATCTGTTCATTACTGACAGGTTGGTGTTCAAATTCATATTTGGCCTGGGCGAGTAACGCACGCAACTGACGAATTTCAACTTTAATATCTTTGGTTGCCGGTTTTTCATCACTAGCAAGATTGTTGACTGCTGGGTGGTCGATGAGCGATTCGCGTATAAAGCGCACCATGCTGTCAGCTAGCGCAGGTTGTTTCAATACATGGTAGCGGTCAAATCGGTAACGATCTTGATAATGCAGGTAGATGTTATTTAAGCTTGCGCCGCTATAAATCACTTCATCATCAATAATAAATCCTTTTAAATGCAAAACCCCAAACACTTCTCGGCCGCGAACAGGAACGCCATACACAGGAATCTTATGTTCATATTGTTCAGCAAAAGATTGGTACATGGCTGCATTGGTTTCAGAAGGGGCAGCGCCAATTAACCCACGCTGTGCTCGGTGCCAATCGACACACACATTGATTTCTAGATCTGGGTTTTTCTGTTTGGCTTTATACAGCTCAGTTAAGATCTCACGACCGGCTTCATCATCCTCTAAATAAAGAGCAACAAGGTAAATCCGTTTGCTTGCCTCTTGAATCGCTTTTACTATGCGAGTTCTAAACGCTTGCGCTGAATACAGAACGCTAAAATTTTCAGGCTCTAGTGCAAGGGTTGGCAGTCGATTGAATGGATTCCTATTGACCATCATGTTGGATGTATCACCTTAATCGTTAACAAGTTGAGGTATGCCCTCTTAAATATAGAGCATCATAAACTGGGCGAAAAAATGCAAAAAACTGCAAGAGACGAATATTACCAAACTTAATCTATCGTTGACCAGTAAAGGCGCATAGTTGCTTAATTATCAACCTGAAACTGCATAGGAATGAGACTTCGGCCACTATTCACATACCGTTGGTAAAGATTTTTAAGGCAATTGGGCATTTCATCCAGGGCAACAACTTCAAATTGATGAGCGCGGTAAAAGCCTTCTAGGTGGTCGTATGCAAAACAAAAGTCATTACTCGTCAGCTCATTGTCTTGGCAATAGTTGAGTAGAGCATGGCCGACACCTTGTTCGCGCTGCTCTGGAATCACCAGCATCCCAGTGAGTAGGCGGTATTGCTCTATCGTGCGAAATCGAACCATCGCAATAATAGAGCTGCGGTTTGAGGCCGTAATAATGTGTTCATCTTTTTTGGCTTTTCCTGAAGGGTAGTGAACCTTGTAGAGTTTATTGACCAGGGGGACTTTAATTGCCGGGAGAACCGCGATTGTCAGCTCACTCATTATGACCTTCCTCTTATCTAATCGTACCGTTGTCATGTAGAATAGTGGCAGTTTAAGTTACTCGATGAAGCCCATGCAATCTCTATCTAACGCCAATCTTGGCTCTTACCATACTTTTGCCATTGAGCAATATTGCGATCACCTCGTTGAAGTGAGTACGCAACAGCAACTATTGGATGTCTATCAATCAGCCGAGTGGCATGCCTTACCGAAGCTGATGTTAGGTAAAGGCAGCAATATGTTGTTTACCGAGTGTTATAAAGGTGTGGTGGTGGTCAGTCGGTTGATGGGCATCGAAGTTCGCGAATCAGAGTCTGCGTATCATTTGCATGTTAACGGTGGGGAAGATTGGCCAGCGCTGGTTAAGTGGTGTGTCGAACAAGGTTATGATGGATTAGAAAACCTCGCGTTGATCCCTGGCTGTTCAGGCTCTGCACCGATTCAAAACATCGGAGCCTATGGCGTGGAGTTTAAAGATATCTGTGAATATGTGGACATATTGTGCCTGGAAAGCCATCAAATAAAGCGCCTCAGTGCCAAAGAGTGTTTGTTCGGCTACCGTGATTCCATCTTTAAACATCAGTGGTATAAAAAGGCGGTGGTTGTCGCCGTTGGGCTAGAGCTTGTCAAAAACTGGCAGCCTAATATTGGTTATGGCCCACTAAAAGGCTTTGATAAAGCCACGGTTACCGCCAAGCAAATCTTTGAGCGTGTCAGTCAGGTTCGATTGGAAAAGCTCCCAAACCCGGAAGACGTTGGAAATGCAGGCAGTTTTTTCAAAAACCCAATCGTGACTCAATCGCACTTTGAATCTCTACAGGAACGCTTTCCAGAGATAGTGGCTTACCCTGCCGCAGATGAACAAGGCAACCCAGCGATGAAAGTCGCAGCAGGGTGGTTGATCGATCAATGTGGGTTGAAAGGAGCCATGGTTGGTGGCGCTCAAGTGCACCCGAATCAGGCTTTGGTGATTGTGAATGCCAATAACGCCACCGCTGATGATGTGGTGCTACTCGCAGCAAAAGTGCGTCAGAGCGTCTGTGAGCGATACAATATTGAATTAGAACATGAAGTGCGGTTTATGGATGCCAATGGCGAGACGAACTTAAAGGCAATTCTACAGCGCAAAGGCTTATTGGAGAGGCAGGCATGAAAGAGCATCGAGTAAAACTGGCGATATTGCAGACCTTGTCTCAAGGTGGCTTTCATTCTGGTCAAGATCTTGGAGAGCGGTTAGGCATTTCACGAGCGGCAATCAGCAAACATATTAAAGGCATTCAAGCGTGGGGTGTCGATGTCTTCAGTGTGCAAGGCAAAGGCTACCAGCTGTCTAAACCGATGCAGTTACTGGATGAGGCATTACTCAAGTCTCAGGTAACGACACCACTGGAGCTGGTTCCGATCATCGATTCAACCAATCAATATCAGCTCGATAGAGTGGATCAGTTGCAATCAGGGTCGGTGTGTATCGCTGAATATCAAGCCAAAGGACGTGGTCGTCGTGGCCGCGAATGGGTCTCGCCGTTTGGCAGTAATCTCTATCTCTCTATTTATTGGCGATTAGATGCGGGTATGGCAGCAGCGATGGGGCTGAGTCTCGTTGTGGGTGTTGCTATTGTTGAAGCCTTGGAAAAAATCGGTATTGATGGCGTAAAACTCAAGTGGCCGAACGATCTTTACTTTGAGGATAAAAAACTGGCGGGTATTTTGGTTGAAATGTCTGGTCAAGCAGGCGCGGCAGCTAACCTTGTGATCGGTATGGGCATTAACCTGAATATGGTCAATGATGGTAGCCATAACCACAGCGACAACCACAATCATAGCCAAAACCATCACCAAGAAGTGACCCAAAAAATAACACAACCCTGGGTCAGTTTATCAGAGGTGTGTGATGCTCAATCTCATTCTCAAACTTTTGACCGAAATGATCTGGCGGTTACTTTGGTCAACACCTTGCAAAGTACATTAAACGATTATGAGTTGTATGGGATGACAGGGTTCGTTGAACGCTGGAACCGCTTAGACAACTATTTAGGCCGTAAGGTGAAGCTGATTATGGGCTCACGTGTAATTGAAGGTATATCGAAAGGTATCGATGCCCAAGGAGCAGTACTGCTTGAAACCGAGCAGGGCGTTGAGCGCTTTATTGGTGGTGAAATTTCATTACGCAATAATGAAACACCGTAAAATATTAGTGGCGTGGATTTAGCGCCACTGCTCTTCTTTTGGTCTGAACGGAATAATCTGAGCGCTGTTTTCTTGTTTTGGCACATTGCCATCTAAGACATCTTGGAAGCGATGCATCTGCTGTGATAGCTCTTTCATTAACAACACATTAGCGTGAGTCGGATTCTTGCAGCGATCAACCACTCGATCAATGTGACTCTGCTGAGCCCAAAGGCGATCTTGCATTTCGCTGGAAGCGGAAAGAATCATCTCTTCACACATCTCTTTTTTAAATTGCACAAACGCATCTGGGTTGTGTTTGGCTAAGTCGACCAACTCATCAAAAGGTGGCAGAGTCTGATTTAAAGGTGAGGCATTCATGTCTGTTTCCTCTATCACAGCGTTGATGAATTTATCAACACTACCTTAAGCGTAACCAATCAAATAGATTAAAGTTTGAACTAACGTCTTTATTCTCATTTGTGAGACGGTGATTTTTGTTCCATTAATAGAATTGATATGCATTTAGATATTGATTATTTCGATGAGTTCAAGCTGTAAAATGGAAATAAACATGAGCAAGGCTCTAATTTTGTTAAGGATATCTTTACCCCCTAATTAACATGCTGTATTCATGACAGGCTAATTACCTAATTGGTGCTGGTGGAGTGAACTTCATTCCAAAATGATTGCTGGAAACTTACCTTCGTGGCTCGGTGATCCTCATAACCCCGACATAACTATTAAGCATGAATATTCTTATCTGCGATGATTCCGCGCTCGCCCGAAAAATGCTGGCGCGAAGTATCGAGTTATTACCGAATCAAAATTTGCTGTTCGCTCAGCATGGACGTCAAGCATTAGAGCTTTTGCACCAATATGCTGTTGATGTGCTATTCCTTGATCTCACCATGCCCGAAATGGATGGCTACCAGGTGCTAAAGGCCATCCCTAAGCATATTTCCACCAAGGTTGTTGTTGTCTCGGGGGATGTTCAGCCTCAGGCGGTAAGTCGATGCATGGACTTAGGCGCGTATCTCTTTATTCAAAAACCGTTTTCGAGTAGCTATGCGGCAGAGGTGTTTACTCGTTTAGGTCTGGTGTTCAAAAGTAACGGGCCCAGAGTCGATGACATCTCCCCACAGGTGAAGTTTAAAGAGATCGCCAATATAGCGCTTGGGCAGGGCGCTGCGACCTTAGCAAAAGTGCTGGGTGAATTTATTCATCTGCCAGTGCCAACCGTCAGTAAAATTGAAAAAGCGGAACTGGATATGATGCTGCGTGATGCCTTGTATCGAGATGAAGTCGCGGCGGTTACTCAGCGTTTTGTGGGAAGTGGGATGCATGGTGAGGCGTTGATATGCCTTCATGGCGATGGAATTGGGCACATCGGCGAGCGCTTGGGATTCACCAGTGATGATAACTCTTACAACGAAGTCGTGCTGAATGTGGCTAACCTATTTGTGTCATCGTTTATGACTTCTCTGTGTGAACAAATGGATGTCAGTGTTTCCTTGCGTCAACCGGTGGTGGTGGATACTCGCGTGTATGCAAAACCGAGTTGTATTGGCGATGATACCTTGGCACTTGAATTTATTTATCGAGATGATCAAGCGTTTGAGTGTGAAGTGTTGTTTATGTTTGATCAGTCCTCAGAGAAGGTGATTAACTGTATTATGGAGTCCATATGAGCCATGAAACCAATTTGAATGTGGTTGAAGAGCTGCACTGGTATACCCAGGTTATCGACACCATGGATGTAGGCATTTTTGTTCTAGATCTTGAATTTAAAGTCGTGGCTTGGAATCGCTTCATGCAGTCGTACAGCGGAATATCGTCAGCCAAAATTTTGCATAAGCCGCTATTTAGCGTGTGTAAAGATCTTCCAGAAGCCTGGATGGAAGCCAAGTTCAACGCCACCATCTCTTTGGGTACACAAGGTTTTTCTTCCTGGGAAGATCGCGCCTATATCTTCGAATTTAATAACTTTTCGCCTGCCTCTCGTGGGCTAGAGCAAATGCATCAGAATATGGTCATCACGCCACTGAGCTCTTTATCCGGTCAGGTCTCTCACCTGTGCGTGATGATCAGTGACGTTTCCGATACCGCGCAAAGCAAAATGCTCTTACATGAATCCAATCGCAAGTTGGAACACAAAAGCCGCATTGATGGGTTAACGGGCTTACTGAATCGAGCGAGTTGGGAAGAGTCGTTAATCGAAGAGTACAATCGTCTCAAAATCGACGACGACCGTGTGTCGACTCTCATCATGTTTGATATCGATTTCTTTAAGCGAGTGAATGATAACTATGGGCACAGCATTGGTGATGAAGTGATTCGTCATACAGCTCAGCTGGCACAGAAAACCTCAAGAGGCAGCGATTTTGTTGGACGCTATGGGGGAGAAGAATTTGCCGTCTTGCTGCCTAATACCTGTCATGAACAAGCGTTGTATTTTGCAGAACGGCTACGTAAGAGAATTGAAGAAAGCCAAATCGCTTCGCCGCAAGGAGTGATCAACTACACCATCAGTCTGGGTGTGTGTGAGTTTAACCGCAGTGCTATCGATTCAGCCACCGGTTGGATCGAAGCCGCCGATACCGCGTTATACAAATCCAAAGAAAACGGTCGTAATATGACCACGGTTCATTCTGTACCCGCTTAATGTAATGCGTTACTTAATGCAATGCGTTAATAGAAGGGTAAGAAGTAAACAGTAAGAAATTAAGAGGCAAGAAAGAAGAGATAAGAGGCAGGAGGATAAGAGAATAAGAGGATAAGAGGATAAGAGGCAAGAGATAAGAGATAAGAAATAAGAAAGAAGAGATAAGAAAGAAGAGTTAGAGCATGAGAGTAGGCCTTCACTGAGCTCGCCTTTATTGAACGAGTCTTGACAGAGTCAGCCTTCACTGATGTGATAAGCGCAGCGTCGCTGACCTTGCACAATGTGTTCAATGCGTTGAACTTGGTAATGCTCGCCAAGTAGTGCTTGAAAGACGTTTAATTCAGAACGACAAAGTACCGTATTTCGTGTCGCCGCTTTACAGATTGGACAATGATTCTCGATAAGCAAGTAGCCATCATCGAGTTTCTCAAATTCAGCCATGTAACCTTCATTACTGCGCTGCTGAGTAATAATCGCCAGTTTTTGTTCCAGTGAGTGAGAAGTATCAATCAGCGTTTGATAAGATTCTAGTGTCTGCTTTTCTCTGTCTGCGGCTATTTTCTCTAAGCCTTCAAGGCCAAAAACGCGTTCAACAGAATCGATCATTTGAACCGACAGTTCTCCATGGCTATCAGCAAAATGCGCATGTCCTTTGCTGGTCAGTGACCAGTGTCTTGTCGGTCTGCCCACTTTGACTTTGAGGTCTTGGTAGCTTAGCAACCCATCTTCTTCTAACAGCTGTAAGTGCTGGCGAGCGCCCATTGTGGTCATGGCCAAATCAAGGGCTAACTGTTTTGCAGTGATCTCACCGTTTTTCTTGATCGCTTGCAGTATTTTTTCGCTACTTTTCATGTTTTCCTCATTCGCTTTATTTAATTATGTCGTAACGATTTAATAAAGCAAAGAATTTACTATTTAGATTACTCCTATGAATCCAGCCCCCAACGCAGTAATCAGGTTGTTTTGCAGGTTTGGTCACAAAAAAATGTCTCTCCCCCCTTGGGATTATTGGGAATGCCCCCACATCTCTTTCAACCGCTGAAACACCTTTGAAAACATTAGGTGTCAGCATTTCTCAAACCTCATGGAAATTTTTAGGAGAGACGACCGATGAACATTCGTCCATTACACGACAGAGTTATCGTAGAACGCCAAGAAGCTGAATCAAAGTCAGCGGGTGGTATCGTACTAACAGGTTCAGCGGCTGAAAAATCAACTCGCGGTATCGTTGTTGCTGTGGGTAAAGGCCGCATCCTAGAAAACGGTACTGTCCAAGCATTGGATGTAAAAGTTGGCGATACCGTAATTTTTGCAGAAGGCTACGGTACTAAGACTGAGAAAATCGATGGCAAAGAAGTTTTGATCATGTCTGAAAATGACATCATGGCGATTGTCGAAGCATAAGCACTCGTTGAGTAATTGACTTTTCTCTTCAATATTTACTTTCGAGTAAAAATCGAATCAAAAATTTAAAGGAAATAAAGATGGCTGCTAAAGACGTAAAATTTGGTAATGACGCACGTATTAAGATGCTAGAAGGTGTAAACGTTCTGGCTGACGCTGTAAAAGTAACGCTAGGTCCTAAAGGCCGTAACGTTGTTCTAGATAAATCATTTGGTGCACCAACGATCACTAAAGATGGTGTTTCTGTTGCTCGTGAAATTGAATTGGAAGATAAATTCCAAAACATGGGCGCACAAATGGTGAAAGAAGTGGCCTCTCAAGCGAATGATGCGGCGGGTGACGGAACAACAACAGCAACCGTACTGGCTCAAGCGATCATCTCTGAAGGCCTAAAAGCCGTTGCTGCTGGCATGAACCCAATGGATCTTAAACGCGGTATCGACAAAGCGGTTATTGCAGCAGTAGAAGAGCTAAAAGCACTGTCTGTTCCATGTGCAGATACCAAAGCGATCGCGCAAGTGGGCACTATCTCTGCAAACTCTGACTCCACGGTTGGTAACCTAATTGCTGAAGCCATGGATAAAGTAGGCCGTGATGGCGTAATCACGGTTGAAGAAGGTCAGGCTCTACAAGACGAGCTAGACGTAGTAGAAGGTATGCAGTTCGACCGTGGCTACCTGTCTCCTTACTTCATCAACAACCAAGAAGCAGGTTCTGTTGATCTAGAAAGCCCATTCATTCTTCTAATCGACAAGAAAGTATCGAACATTCGTGAACTTCTTCCGACTCTAGAAGCGGTAGCTAAGGCGTCTCGTCCACTTCTCATCATCGCTGAAGATGTTGAAGGCGAAGCACTGGCAACTCTTGTTGTGAACAACATGCGTGGCATCGTGAAAGTCGCGGCTGTTAAAGCGCCTGGTTTCGGTGACCGTCGTAAGTCTATGCTGCAAGATATCGCTATCCTAACTGGTGGTACGGTAATCTCTGAAGAGATCGGTTTAGACCTAGAAAAAGTAACACTAGAAGACCTAGGTCAAGCGAAGCGCGTGACCATCACTAAAGAAAACTCAACCATCATCGATGGTGCGGGTGAAGAAGAGATGATTCAAGGTCGTGTTGCTCAAGTTCGTCAACAAATCGAAGAAGCAACGTCTGACTACGACAAAGAAAAACTTCAAGAGCGTGTGGCTAAACTGGCTGGCGGCGTAGCGGTTATCAAGGTTGGCGCAGCAACTGAAGTTGAAATGAAAGAGAAAAAAGACCGCGTAGAAGATGCACTTCACGCAACTCGCGCAGCAGTTGAAGAAGGTGTGGTTGCGGGTGGTGGTGTTGCACTTATCCGCGCAGCATCAAAAGTGGCTGGCCTTGAAGGTGACAACGAAGAGCAAAACGTCGGTATCCGAGTGGCACTTCGCGCAATGGAAGCACCTATTCGTCAAATCACGACTAACGCAGGTGATGAAGAGTCAGTTGTCGCGAACAACGTACGTGCTGGCGAAGGTAACTACGGTTACAACGCGGCGACAGGTGAGTACGGCGATATGATCGAAATGGGTATCCTAGATCCTACCAAAGTGACTCGTTCTGCACTTCAGTTCGCAGCATCGGTTGCCGGTCTTATGATCACAACAGAAGCAATGATCACTGACAAGCCTCAAGACTCTGGTCCAGCTATGCCTGATATGGGCGGCATGGGCGGTATGGGTGGAATGCCTGGCATGATGTGATGATTTGTTTCCTCTTCGCTGTATAGCTTGATAACGTCGTCGAGCATGCTCATTTATAATTATAAACTGCGCGTGTTCTTCTCGTTCTAAAGCTATACATCTTTGAGTCGAACAAATATCGAGTATTAAACCGAGGCTTTTAGTCTCGGTTTTTTTGTGCCTGAAAAATGAGTTGATGCTTATTTAATACGGTAATTCGACATTGGTGTTGGCGTGTGACTGGATAATGGTGATGATATTTTGCACTATATGGGGAAGGGGAAAAGAAAGTGCTGAAAGGCGATCGCCTGACATGTTCACAACAATAAAAAATAACAATGATAAAAACAGGGATACGTTATGCACATTGAAAAGCTTCGCTACCATAGCGACGCCGCTTCGTTAAGTATTGATGATTGGGCTCTCACACCAAACCAGCATTGGGGGATATTCGCAGCCCACAGTCACAGTGCTTCGTTGGTGGCACGGATCCTTAGTGGTGATTTAGTTCCAGACAGTGGCGAGATTAAAAACCTCCCGCAGCGTATTTCATGCGTCTCATTGGAAATGCAGCAGCAATTGCTTGAAGATGAAATTGCCAAAGACGAAACAGATTTTCAAGACAGCTTAGATTATGGAACGTCCGTTGAACAGCTGCTTATCGATGTGGGGTGTGAGGCGAAAGAGCTTGAAACGATGTTGGAAAAAACCGATTTGATGCGGTTACGCCAGCGACAATTTAGACAGCTTTCAACGGGAGAAACGCGCCGAGTCATGCTCGCCAGAGCTTTGGTTCAGAATCCACAATTGTTGATTCTCGATGAGCCATACACCGGGTTAGACACCGAACACCGCGCCGCTCTGACAGAATTGCTTAATCAATGTTCCAGCCAAATGCAGTTAGTGATCATTACCTCTCGGGAGGATGAATTACCGAAGTGTATTACCCATGTCGCTCTGTTTGATCACCAACGTTTAACACAAACCATGACCGAAAAAGAGTGGTCTTCCCATCCGATTCGACAACAAATTCAAGCCCTTTCAGAGCAAAAAAGTGATGCGTTACTGGGGATGATGGCTGAAAAAACACCCAATGAAAAAACGAGTGAACCGCTGGTGTCCATGAATAATGTCAAAGTGGAATACCTCGATGGCGTTATTTTCAAAGACTTCACTTGGCAGATGAACGTTGGGGAGCATTGGCAAATACGTGGCCCCAATGGTTGTGGAAAAAGCACCTTGCTGGGTTTGATTCTAGGTGATCACCCTCAATGTTATTGCAATGACATTCATGTATTTGGCATGAAGCGCGGCAGTGGTGAGAGTATCTGGGATATAAAACGTCAAATAGGTATCGTTTCATCCGCACTGCATCTGCAATATCGAGTTGGGTGCCAAGCGTTGGATGTGTTGTTGTCGGGTTTCTATGATTCCATCGGGCTTTACGATCAACCGAGTAAAAAGCAAATTGAAGCGGCGCATCAGTGGTTAGATGTCTTGGAAATGCGTGAATTTGCTAAGATCAGTTTTCGCAGTCTCGACTATGGTCAGCAACGGTTATTGCTGATCGGACGCGCCCTGATCAAACAACCTGCATTGTTGATTCTTGATGAACCGTATCAGGGGCTCGACTTTATTAACCGTAAGTTAGTCTATTTTGCACTGAATCGAATTGCTAAGGCGAACCTGAGCCAGCTTTTGTATGTCACGCACTACAAAGAAGATGCGTTGGATGCAATCACACACTTTGTCGATTTTGTACCGGATAGAGAAGGGCATAAAGCTGTTATTACGCATATCGAGTAATATAGAGTTGATCAAAAAAGGCTTCATTCTAAAACGAAGCCTTCTATCAAAATACTCTAATTACAGAATGTGATCGCGTACTTCAGGGTCTTTACGCTCTAGGTAGTGAATCGATTTAATACGACGGATGGTACGGCAGCGGCCACGGATGACTAAGGTTTCCGTCGTCGCGATATTTCCTTTACGGGTAATGCCTTCTAGAAGGTCACCTTTAGTGATGCCCGTTGCGGCGAAAACCACATCGTCACTGCGCGCCATATCTTCCATTTTAAGCACGACATTCGTAGCCACGCCCATTTCAGCACAACGCTTCAGTTCTTCTTCACCAAACTTACGGTTTTCTTCGGTATCGCCTTTTACTTCATGGCGAGGGATCAGCTTACCGTGCATGTCACCATCGAGAGCACGAATAACCGCAGCAGACACCACACCTTCAGGCGCACCGCCGATGCAGTACATAACATCGACTTCGCTGTCAGGCATACAGGTGAGAATAGACGCCGCCACATCACCATCTGGCACAGCGAAAACGCGTACGCCCATGGCTTGCATTTCTGCGATCACTTTATCGTGACGAGGCTTAGCAAGCGTGGTGACAACCAATGTATCTAACGTTTTACCGAGTGCTTTCGCAATATTTTCAAGGTTTTCTGCTAGCGGTTTATCAAGGTCGATGCAGCCTTTCGCACCAGGGCCAACCACGAGTTTTTCCATGTACATGTCAGGCGCTTTTAAGAAGCTACCTTTCTCGCCCGCAGCAAGAACAGCCAGTGCATTCGATTGCCCCATAGCGGTCATGCGAGTCCCTTCGATAGGGTCTACCGCGATATCAACGGCATCACCGCCTTTACCTACATTTTCACCAATGAAAAGCATCGGCGCATCATCAATTTCACCTTCACCGATCACGATCTCGCCGCTAATGTCGGTTTTATTGAGTAGGCTGCGCATAACTTCAACCGCTGCACCGTCAGCAGCAATTTTATCGCCACGGCCAAGCCATTTGTAACCTGCTAATGCAGCACCTTCGGTAACTCGTGAAAATGCCATTGCTAAGTCGCGTTTCATGATGACTCCAAATATGAAAGGGAAAAGGAAAAATTCGGCGAGATTTTAGCACATCAAAAAGGAAACGTTTGCTTTTTTGTCTAATGGCCATTCAGCGCATGATATTTTCAAACAAATTGAAGCGTGAACCTTGGCTTGGTCAGGTGTTTGTCAATATGCGTGTGTTTTTTGAGCGAATGATATAAATTATCGAATATAGCGCGTGTTTATCGGCTCGCTGCTGAGTAGAATGGGGGCAATAGCAACACTCACCAAACAACGACTTAAGCACACATCCGTTTAAGCACACATTCACTTAAGCAAGTAACGACTTAAGCAAATAGAAAGGTAGGCTAAAATGTCTTTTGAAGTATTAGAGCAATTGGAAGCAAAGATTCAAACAGCGGTAGATACAATTTCACTGCTACAAATGGAAGTAGAAGAGCTAAAAGAAGAAAAGCAACTGCTAGAAAACGAAGCGAATGAGCTAAAAGCAAACCGTGAAGCTCTAGAGCAAAAAACAGAGCAGATGCAACAAGAACAAGCGGCATGGCAAGAACGTATCCGCGGCCTATTGGGTAAAATGGATGAAGTAGAGTAGGCGCTCGCTTACTTTTTCTTGAGCTTGTAAATAATTTTTTGAAGCTTAATGAGCTTTCTTGGAAGCCGGATTCGTTTGCTTTACAGCTAGATGGGTTTTCTTTGAATTTATAATAAAAACGCCAGCGATGATTCGTTGGCGTTTTTGTTTTTCTGACCGCAGGCGAATTCTATTACCCTTGTGGGCGAACACCGAGCGTATGACAAAGTGCGTACGTCATTTCAGCGCGATTTAGCGTGTAGAAGTGGAAATCTTTAACACCTTCACGGCTTAAAATTCTCACCATATCGATCGCTTGGCTGGCTCCGACTAGTTGGCGTGTGGTTGGGTCGTCGTCTAGACCTTCAAACTGTTTTGCCATCCAGCCCGGGACTTTTACGTTGTTCATCGCGGCAAAACGAGACGCTTGTTTAAAATTCGACACGGGTAAAATACCTGGCACAATTTCAACATCAATCCCAGCTGCGACACAGCGGTCACGAAAACGCAGGTAACTTTCGACATCGAAGAAGAATTGAGTGATGGCACGATTTGCGCCTGCATCCACTTTGCGTTTCAGGTTGAGAAGATCAGATTGTGCACTTTTCGCTTCAGGGTGAACTTCAGGAAACGCAGCCACAGAGATATCAAAGTCATGGCGTTCTTTCAGGAGCGTCACAAGATCTGATGCGTACATGTCTGGTGCACCGCCACCAGGTGGAATGTCGCCACGAAGTGCCACAATGCTTTGAATGCCATTATTCCAGTAATCATCCGCGATTTGGATTAACTCATCACGAGAGGCGTCAATGCACGTTAGGTGAGGCGCAGCAATCAAGCCGGTTTGATCTTTAATGTCTTTGATGATGGAGTGCGTACGGTCACGCTCGCCAGAGTTTGCGCCATAAGTAACAGAAACAAACTTTGGTTGTAGAGTTTTCAGGCGGTGTACAGAGTTCCATAGTGTTTCTTCCATCTTTTCACTGCTCGGTGGAAAGAACTCGAATGACACATTAATGTTGTCTGAAAGCTCAGCAACATTTTGGTTTAATGCATCTATGTGACCTGCGTGTGTGTATCCCATCTTACTCTCCCTGTGATCAATGTAATCACCAAACTTTAAAATCGACGTTTAGACGTCTATATGTCCACAGGATGTAATGAAAGCGATTTAATGTCAACAGTCTAACTATGAATTTTTTTCATGTTGATAATGAGCCAATCTCAAGTAGAGATGAAGTCGCTATTCAATGAGTTATGCAAGTAGGTATTCAAGCAACCATTAAGGCAACCATTGAGGCGATGAGTAGGATGATGCAAGAAAAGAGGGGAAAAAATGGGCTAGATAATCTCTAACCCAATTATTGACATGAAATAGTCCAGGTTACAGTAGGCTCGACAATAGGTTCAGATCCGATTGAATCGCTCCCGCCGTGACTTCTCGCCCTGCGCCAGGGCCACGAATCACCAGTGGGTTGTCTTTATACCACTTACTTTCAATCGCAAAAATATTGTCGCAAGGGAGCAGGTTGGCGAGTGCGTGCTCTTTGTTGAGCGCTTCAATACCAACGGTTGCTTTGCCGTTCTTCTCGAGTCGAGCAATGTAGCGCAGTACTTTATCTTCACGCTGAGCTTTTTCCAATCGCTCGGCCAGAATCTCACTCAGTAGAGCACTCTTATCTAGGAAGTCATCCAGCGGGAGGCCAGCCAGCTCTTGAGGCACTAACGATTCCACTTTGACGTTTTCAGGTTCAATATCAAGGCCGGATTCACGGGCAAGGATAACCAACTTGCGCATAACGTCTGACCCATCAAGATCAGAACGCGGATCGGGCTCTGTTAACCCTTGTTGCCAGGCTAAATCAACCAGTTCACTGAAAGGAACCGAGCCATCAAACTGCTGGAATAACCACGACAGTGTGCCCGAGAAAATGCCAGACAGCGCCATGATGTCATCGCCACTTTCACGAAGATCGCGAACCGTGTGATTGATCGGTAAGCCCGCCCCCACGGTGGCATTGTATAACCAATGGCGGTTGATTTTACTGAATGCATCCTGAACTTGATGGTAATAGTGACTGGATGCGGATCCTGCCACTTTGTTTGCTGAGATAAGGTGCATACCGTGTGCAGCAATGTCGAGATATTGATTGGCAAGCACTTGGCTAGCGGTGACATCCAGGACGATTACATCATCGTAGCCCTGAATCGCTCCTAGTCGCTCAATCCATTCTTTGCCATTGTGAGTGACCGATTCATCGTTAAATCGCTTCTCAACGCTGCTTGCATCGATTCCTTGCTCATCAAACCAATACGTCTGGCTGTCGATGACGGCAACGAGGTTGAAGCTCATTCCGCGGCGTTTTTCTAACTCATTTTTTTGGACAGAGAACAACTCAAGCCAACTACGGCCAATATTGCCCTTGCCGCATAACGCAATCGCGACACGTTTCTGTGCCTGGAAAAGTTGAGTATGAATCGCATTGACCAACGGTGTTATCGGCGTTTTGCGTGTTACGGCCACAAGACTTAACCCCGATTGAGATTCAGAGATGAACTCGACCGGTGAAGCTTTCAGTTGTTGGTAAAAGCCGTAACAGTGATTCGGGTTTTTCGCCACGCCCGCACCGACGGCAGCGACAAGGGAATACCCTTCTTTGAGTTTGATTTCCGCTTCTATCGCGGCATCTTGCAGGTGGCTTAAGGCACCGCTAGCAATTTCGGCGGTATAAGCAAGACGCAGTTTGTATTGATCAGGTTGAGCTTCATAGGCCAGCGGTTCAAGCTGGGCGCGTTTTAGGCTTTGTAGTACTTCGGTTTCTACGCGTTCAAAATCGTGGCTGTGAGCAAAGGAAAGCTGAATCAGCAATACTTCGTCAAGTGAGGTGATGATTTTTGCACCACGACCAGAAGCCAGTACGCGTTCAATGCGTGTTGACCCTGATTCGGCTTGATAGCTGCAACGTAAATGAAGATCCATGGTGCTTTGAGCGACAGGTTGCAAAGTACGACTGTGCAGTACGGGCGCAGCAAGCCGAGCCAGTTCACTGGCTTCATCTAATCGAAGCAGCGGCAGTAAGCAAGCATCGCTAACAATGCGGGGGTCGGCACTGTATACGCCGGCCACATCGCTCCAGATGGTCACCTGCGTGGCTTCGGCTAATGCCCCGATAACGGTGGCTGAATAGTCCGAACCATTACGGCCAAGCAGTATGGTATGGCCTTCGCTGTCTTGCGCCATAAACCCAGTGATGACGACACGATGATGTGTATGTTGAGCCAACACTTCTTTAATCAGTGGATACGAGCTGGCTCGATCGACTTCTGGCTGAGTACCTGCTTCTGCACGCAAGAAAGCACGAGCATCTTGAGCAACGGCATTCAGTGCATTTTGTGAAAGCAAAGCCGCCAGCAATCTTGCAGACCAGACTTCACCGTGACCTAAAATGGCCGCACGTTGCGCCTCTGTCAGTGGCGCGGTCAGTTCACCAAGCGTACTAAATTCATCGCTGAGTTGAGCAATTAAACTGTGTTGTGCATCACCCGTAAGAAGGGCGTTAATCAGATCAACTTGAAACTGCCTTAGCGCCTGTAATTCTTCGTGTGCGAGTCGACCGTCTTTGGAAAGCGCATCCACAAACGCGATTAATCGGTTGGTGGTTTTGCCTGCCGCCGAGACGACCACCAGATCTTCAGAACCTGAATACTCTTTGAGAATATTGACGACGCGACGGTAACATTCAGGATCCGCGAGGCTGCTTCCACCAAATTTGTGCAGTTGACGTGAAATGGTCATGAATTACGCCTCTTTCTCTGAAGGGGGTGTATTTTGAGAATCCGCGGCATCGCCAGTAAAGTCGGCGGCTTTTTGAAAGGCTTGCTTGAGGTCATCGATCAGATCATCGGCATCTTCTAGACCAACCGAGAGGCGAAGAAGTTGCTGAGAAATGCCAGCTTCAGCAAGCGCTGCTTCCCCCATGGCTCTGTGGGTCATGGAGGCGGGGTGACAAATCAAGCTCTCAACACCGCCAAGCGACTCTGCCAGTGAAAACAGTTCGAGTTGTTCAACAAAGAACTTTAATTGCTCAAAGGTTCCGCCAAACTCAAAGCTCAGCATAGAACCAAAGCCTAACTGTTGTTTTTTGGCAATCTCATGGCCCGGGTGGCTTTCTAGGCTCGGGTGATAAATGGTTTTCACTAAAGGTTGACGTTGAAGTTCGACTAAAATGGTTTGCGAGCTTTCTTCGTGCACACGCATGCGCGCGCCCAATGTACGAATGCCGCGTAACGTCATGTAGCTATCAAAAGGCGTACCTGTAGCGCCAATGCAGTTGCCCCACCATCCGAGTTCTTCCGCATGCTCTTCGGTTTTGGTGATCACAACGCCACCAATCACATCGGAGTGACCATTGATGTATTTGGTGGTTGAGTGAATAACAAAGTCAGCGCCAAGCTCTAAAGGCTTTTGGAACACCGGAGTTAAAAAGGTATTGTCGACCGCGACTAATGCCCCGACTTGTTTGGCTTTTTGGCATGTTTTCTCAATGTCGACCACACGTACTAAAGGATTTGATGGGGTTTCAATCAGAATCAGTTTTGGTTTTTTAGCAATGGCCGCGTCAAAGGCTTTGGTATCCGATTGATCAACAAATTCCACCTTGAAGTCACCTTTAAGGCTTCGCGTATTAAACAGGCGGTAAGTGCCACCATAGCAATCGTGTGGAGCAACGATAAGATCATCTGGCCCCAAAAATGTTGATACCCAAAGGTTAAGTGCAGACGTTCCACAGTTTGTGACCACCGCGCCTTTTCCTGATTCTAGCTCAAACAAGGCGGTTTCAAGCAACCCGCGATTTGGGTTTCCAGAACGTGTGTAATCGTATTTAGGCACTTCGCCAAATGCAGGGAAGCCGTAATTGGTTGAGAGATAAATAGGTGGCACCACAGCGTGATGTTGCGTATCTGACTCGATTCCCGTACGAACTGCGATTGTTGCTGGTTTGCGGGTGCTCATAAATCCTTCCTTTGTGTATGGCTATGCTTTTTGACGCTGCTATAATGACTCTTAAAGGGCAATACGGCTATACCTAGTTAGTTAGATGGATAGACCTAGGTATATGGATAGTTTCAGGTTGCTATAAGTTATTCCCTTCCTTATTTTTGACACTTTACTTATCAAAAATGAAGACGTCAACACTTCTAGACGTCTATATGTCTTTGCTTATAGACTTAAATCCGGCTAAAATTGCCCCTCAACTTAAATACCCTATGATAATAACGAAGGTGCGCAATGGCAGATTGGAATGGTGAATACATTAGTCCATACGCGGAACACGGCAAAAAAAGCGAACAAGTAAAGAAAATCACAGTATCGATTCCGCTAAAAGTACTGAAGGTATTGACCGATGAACGTACGCGTCGTCAGATAAATAACCTACGCCATGCGACCAACAGTGAATTACTGTGTGAAGCTTTTCTTCATGCTTATACTGGTCAACCGTTACCGACGGATGAAGATTTACGAAAAGATCGCCCAGATGATATTCCGGCAGAAGTGAAAGCACTGATGACGGCAATGGGGATTGAATTTGAAGCCTACGATCAAGAATAAAAAGGGCTCAGCTAGCTATTATTTCATTGGCTAAGCGTTACGCGAATAGTGTCGTTAGCGCAGTTAGGCTATCGCTTGTTGTACCGACATTTTAAAATGGTACAGAAACAAAAAAACCGCAGTGACTTTATAAAAAGGCTGCGGTTTTTTAATGCTTGGAATACCGTTAGCAAAGAGCGTCGATTACGACGCCATATAATTGCCTAGCATCTAGCATCTAGCATCTAGCATCTAGCATCTAGCTTTCTAGCATGTAATTTTCTGGCATGTCGATTCGAGCTACTCCAGATTCAACCGCAGCCACTGCCACCGCTTTTGCTACGCGAGGCAACAAACGTGGATCCATCGGTTTTGGAATGATGTAGCTTGACCCGAACTCAAGGCTATCAACACCTGCGGCTTTTAATACCTCGGCAGGCACGGGCTCTTTAGCCAGTTCTCGGATAGCTTTCACCGCGGCTAATTTCATTGAATCATTGATTTCGCTTGCACGTACATCAAGAGCGCCACGGAAGATGAACGGGAAACACAGAACGTTATTGACCTGATTTGGGTAGTCACTGCGACCAGTACCCATAATGAGGTCGCTACGAACCTCATGGGCAAGTTCAGGTTTGATTTCTGGATCTGGGTTGGAACAGGCGAACACGATCGGCTTATCAGCCATCAGTTTTAGCGCTTCAGGTGGCAGCAAGTTTGGCCCTGATACGCCTAAGAATAAATCAGCACCTTCAATCACATCTTCAAGGGTGCGCTTATCGGTATTGTTGGCAAACAGCTGTTTGTATTCGTTTAAGTCATCACGACGTGTGTGAATCACACCTTTACGGTCAAGCATGTAGATCTTTTCGCGCATGGCACCACACTTGATCAACAGTTCCATACACGCCACCGCTGCTGCGCCCGCACCCAGACAAACAATGGTAGCCTCTTCCAACTTTTTGTCTTGCAGTTCAATTGCATTCAGCATGCCCGCTGCGGTAACAATGGCGGTACCGTGCTGGTCATCGTGGAAAACAGGCACATCACAACGCTCAATCAGGCGACGTTCAATTTCAAAACAATCCGGTGCTTTAATGTCTTCTAAATTGATGCCACCAAAGGTATCGGCAATGTTAGCAACGGTATCGACAAACTCGTCAATGGTGCGGTGTTTCACTTCGATATCAATAGAATCTAAGCCAGCAAAGCGTTTGAACAACAGCGCTTTGCCTTCCATAACCGGTTTTGAGGCGATTGGCCCTAAGTTACCTAAACCCAAAATTGCGGTACCGTTAGAAATGACTGCAACCATGTTTCCTTTCGCGGTGTACTTGTAAACATTGTCTACGTTCTGCGCGATTTCGCGAACAGGCTCTGCAACACCAGGGCTATAAGCCAGTGCCAGATCTTCCGCTGAATTAGCGGGCGTTGTGAGTGCAACGGCAATTTTACCTGGGTTCGGGAATTGATGGTAATCAAGAGCTTGTTGACGGAAGGCTTCTTGTGCAGATAACTCAGCAGAGTTTTCTTGACGGTTGTCATCGGACATAGGGTTAGGTACTCATCGAAAATGTGGCCATAGGGGGAGACCATTCTAGAGTATGTAAGTCAACCTGCCTAGGTCAGAATGCGAGTCATATCATTAATAGTTATGAATGGACTACTGATAAGACCAGATCTGGGCTCACTGAGTTTATTTAAGATAAAGAGGATGAGAGGAGTAAAATAGGAAGACAAGAAGGGAAGTGAATAAGAAGAGGAAAAGCTAGGATGAGAAGAGGAAGACAATAAAGAAAAAGATAGGAAGAGGGGGGGAGTATAGGAAGAAAAGAAGGGAAACGAATAAAGAAAAGGAAAAGCTAGGATGAGAAGAGGAAGACAATAATGAAAAAGATAGGAAGAGGCGATGAGATTAGAACCACAGACACAAAAAAGGACGCCTGAGCGTCCTTTTTCTTAATTAGGTATAGCGCGAGCTATTACTTGCTTGAAAGAGCACCGAAACGCTTGTTGAATTTATCAACACGGCCACCAGTATCAACGATACGTTGCTTACCAGTGTAGAACGGGTGACATTTGTCACATACGTCTAGGTGGATAGTTTCTTTAGTTAGCGTTGAGTTGAACTCAAACGAGTTGCCGCAAGAACAAGTTGCTGTCGCTGCTTTGTATTCTGGGTGGATTCCAGCTTTCATGGGATAACCTCAATTTAGGCCGTGTCGCTATCCGATGCTATGCCGGACACCACACGTAGTTAATAAAACAGTATGGATAACACTCTCTTCCTGGCGGGTCGTGATGACCAATGCCCTATCAGAAAGCCCTATCACTAAGGCGCAGTATAGTAATGAATACTTGCGTGAGGATCAACAGGTTTGCTAACTATTTAGCCACTTTTTTAGCTTCCCTCTTTACTAAGCGATCATTTAGACTGTGTTTTCTTGTTGCCGTTAAAAGTTGCCAATCACTATGCGCCCATCCATCGCTCGAGTTGCTCTGCCTGTTCCTCTGGATAAGCAATTTGATTATCTCATTCCAAATCATCTATTTCCGGTGATTGGTGGGCGAGTCAGTGTGCCTTTTGGCCCTCGAAGTCAGATCGGGATCGTGACGGCGATGGTGAGTGAATCTGAGTTTGAAATATCGAAGCTTAAACCCATTTACAAAGTGTTGGATTCAGAACCTGTCTGGCCAGAAAAACTGTATGGTTTACTTCATTGGTGCAGTCAGTTCTACCAATACCCGCTTGGCGATACCTTTGCAAACGCCTTGCCCAGCGCTCTTAAAAAAGGCAAACCAGCCGACTTTACGGCCCAAGTAGAATGGCAGTTAACCCCAGCAGGTAAAGATCAGTTGATGCAGGGATTTGGTCGAGCCGTAAAGCAAGCCACGGTAATGAAGATGCTCGAGCATGGGCCGTTATCTCATCAGTCCTTTATTGACCAAGATATTACCAGCAGTGTTTTAAAAACGCTGCAAGATAAGGGATGGATCGAGAGCCACGAGATCAAACCCAAACAGAAGCCATGGCCGCGAGACGTAGAAGCGAACGTTGATAAGCCCAAACTCAACGAAGAGCAGGCGATAGCGATTGCAACGGTGAACAACAATCCGGGTTTTGGCTGTTATTTACTGGAAGGCGTGACGGGTTCGGGTAAAACCGAGGTTTATCTGAACATGATCAAACCAGTCCTAGAGAAAAAACGCCAGGCACTTGTGTTGGTGCCTGAAATCGGGCTGACGCCACAGACCATTAATCGTTTTAAAAAGCGATTTAATGTCCCAGTGGCGGTGATGCACTCTGGACTCAATGACACTGAGCGACTCAATGCCTGGTTATCCGCGCGTGATAATATCGCGGGCATCATTATTGGCACTCGTTCTGCGCTGCTCACCCCCTTTGCTGATCTCGGCATTATCATTGTGGATGAAGAGCATGACGGATCTTATAAGCAGCAAGACTCGTTAAGATACCATGCTCGTGATGTTGCGGTAATGCGAGCTAATAAAGAACAAATACCCATCATACTGGGTTCTGCGACTCCTGCATTTGAAACACTGCACAATGCTCAAACTGGCAAGTACCACCACTTAACACTCACCCAAAGAGCCGGTGTCGCTAAGCCTGCTACGCACAGCGTGTTAGATATTAAAGGGTTGTATCTCGAAGGTGGATTGTCAGCGCCATTGATCGCTCAAATGAGACGCCACTTGAACGCGGGCAACCAGGTGATGCTGTTTCTCAATCGTCGTGGATTCTCTCCGGCTTTAATGTGCCATGAATGTGGCTGGATTGCAGAGTGTCAACGTTGTGATGCTTATTACACCTTCCATCAACATAGCCGAGAAGTGCGTTGCCACCATTGCGGATCTCAGCAAGCGGTGATTCATCAATGCCATGGATGTGGTTCAACCAACTTAGTGACCGTTGGTGTCGGGACCGAGCAGTTAGAAAGCCAGCTCCTGGAATTGTTTCCCGAATTCAAAACCGTACGAATCGATCGAGACAGCACACGCCGAAAAGGCAGTTTAGAGAGCGCATTGGAATCCATTCGTCGTGGTGAGTATCAAATCTTAATTGGCACGCAGATGCTGGCCAAAGGGCATCACTTTCCGGATGTGACCTTAGTGGCGCTATTGGATGTGGATGGATCTTTGTACAGCAGCGATTTTCGAGCATCGGAACGGCTGGCTCAGTTATTCATTCAGGTTGCCGGGCGTGCTGGAAGAGCAAGTAAGCCCGGTGAAGTGATCTTACAAAGCCATCACCCCGAGCACGCATTACTGCAAGCTTTACTCCATCAAAGCTATGGGCACTTCGCGAAAACCGCGCTTCAAGAGCGCAAGTTGGCGCAACTTCCTCCCTACAGTTATTTAACCCTATTTAGAGCGGAAGCGAATGATAATCAGCTTGTCGAAGACTTTCTTCGTCAAGTTCGTCATACACTCGAAGCGCATCCTCTGTTTGATGAATACTGCATGGTTCTTGGCCCGGTGCCAGCACCACTGGCTAAAAGAGCAGGGAAGTATCGTTGGCAATTGTTATTACAAACGGAAGCGCGTTCGTTAATGCAGAAGCTTCTGATGAGCGCCAAACCTGCGATAAACCTGTTACCTATCGCGAAAAAAGTCCGTTGGTCGATTGATATCGAACCGCAAGATCTCAGTTAAACCGAAGGTATGTGAGCGAATCTGGATAAAGTACAAACAAGGGATTTGTGAGCGACTTCACGCTAGTTGTGCAAAATGTGTTAATCTCACCGTAACTTTATGTTTAGAAATGAATAAACTATCAGAACATAGAAAAACAAGAGTGAACGACAGTTCGCCAGATTAACTTTAATAATACGCAATGCAGCGTGGCTGTAAATAAAGGAAGAGAGGGTTAAAAATATGGCGACAATGAAGGATGTTGCCCAGCTTGCGGGAGTCTCAACGGCTACTGTGTCCAGAGCTCTGATGAATCCAGAGAAAGTATCGTCGAGCACACGTAAGCGTGTTGAAGATGCTGTATTGGAAGCTGGCTATTCACCAAACTCGTTGGCGCGAAACCTGCGTCGAAATGAATCTAAAACCATTGTCACTATCGTCCCTGATATTTGCGATCCTTATTTCTCTGAAATTATTCGTGGTATTGAAGATGCAGCAATGGAGCATGGTTACCTTGTTTTACTCGGTGACAGCTCACAGCAAAAAAAGCGCGAAGCCTCTTTTGTTAATCTGGTTTTCACTAAGCAAGCGGATGGTATGTTGCTACTTGGCAGCGATCTTCCCTTTGACGTGAGCAAAGCCGAGCAAAAAAATCTACCGCCAATGGTGATGGCTTGTGAATTTGCTCCAGAACTTGAATTACCTACGGTGCATATCGATAACCTGACATCGGCATTTGAAGCGGTGAACTATTTGACACAAATGGGTCATAAACGTGTTGCTCAAATCTCAGGGCCTCAACATGCGGTGCTTTGCCAGTTCCGTCAGCAAGGTTACCAACAGGCATTGAGACGCGGTGGCTTGAGCATGAACCCGACTTACACCACCTATGGTGACTTTACTTTTGAAGCCGGTGCAAAAGCAGTAAGAGCCTTATTATCACTTCCTGAGCCACCAACGGCGATTTTCTGTCACAGCGATGTCATGGCGATTGGTGCGATTCAAGAAGCGAAAAAACTGGGGTTACGCGTTCCGCAAGATCTATCGGTGGTTGGCTTTGATGATATTCAATTCTCAGAGTACTGTGATCCACCATTAACGACGATCTCTCAGCCTCGTTATGAAATCGGTCGTCAAGCGATGCTCATGATGCTTGAGTTATTGAGAGGGCACGATGTACGAGCCGGATCGCGTCTTTTAGAAACGCATTTGGTGGTTAGGGAAAGCGCTGCGCCACCAAGACTGGTGTAATTCTTTGGCTAAATCCCCTGACTGGCAGCGCATTTTGGTGCGCTGCTTCCATTTCTACCCTGTTATCCCCACTGAATCTGAATTAACATACCTACTGACTTTTCAATGTTGATAGACCATCGTGGCAAATAAAGATTATGTAAAGCGCGGGCGAGGAACCAAAAAATCGCCTAGTAAAAAAGCGTCGAATAAGCATTCACCAAGGCGAAAACCTTGGCGAAGTGGGCTCATTGCCCTTATTTTATTGGGTGCTTTTAGTTACGGGCTGTATACGTTAAGTAACGATCCTGAGCCACCGACACCTGCTGCGAAGCCCGTTGCGAAGCCAAAACCCAAACCTGCGACCGTATTGCCTAAGCCCCCAGAAGAAAAATGGGACTACGTTGAGTCCTTACCAAACCGAGAGGTAGAGGTTCAGGCGAAAGAGCAGGTTATCTCTGACATCCCTTACATTATGCAGTGTGGCGCGTTTAAGTTGTCGCAACAAGCAGAAGAACGAAAAGCCAACATCGCCTTTCAAGGCATTCAAAGTGAAGTCAGAAAAAAAGAAGGCAGCAGTTGGTATCGTGTTGTTTTAGGGCCGTATACGCTAAAGCGTGATGCCGAGCGAGATAGGCATAAATTGCAACGTGCTAAAATTGAGCCATGTGCGATTTGGAAAGAATCACAGTAGACATGGAATGTCTTAGCACCACTTTTATCAAAAAGGTTATTCAAAGGAATAACCTTTTTTTGTTTTTAGCTATTTATAGAAATCAGCCAGAGACGCTATTCACAAAAATGACTCCAGTTATGTCACTTTTCATGATTTATCACTAACCTATTTTTGATTTATCACTAACATAAGTAATAACGGTGTCTTGGTGAGTATTTTCGTCAAAGAGTCGCGTCCTTTTGCTCTTGAAATTTCCCTTTTTGACCTCATATCAGTGTTTAACTCCCTAATCTAGAATAAGAGGCCCTACTCGTGACTACCATTGTATCAGTACGTCGAAATAATAAAGTTGTCATCGCGGGAGATGGACAAGTATCGCTAGGCAATACCGTCATGAAAGGTAATGCGAAAAAAGTACGTCGTCTTTATAACAACAAAGTTCTGGCTGGCTTTGCTGGTAGTACAGCCGATGCGTTCACGCTGTTTGAGCGATTTGAAAGTAAACTGCAAATGCATCAAGGGCATCTTACTAAAGCCGCAGTTGAACTGGCAAAAGACTGGCGCAGTGATCGCGCATTAAGAAAGCTAGAAGCTCTATTAGCGGTGGCCGATGAGACCGCATCGCTAATCATTACTGGAAACGGTGATGTGGTTCAGCCAGAAAACGATTTGATCGCCATTGGCTCTGGTGGCAACTTTGCACAAGCCGCTGCGATTGCATTACTTGAAAATACAGAATTAGACGCACTAGAGATTGCACAAAAGTCATTGCAAATTGCGGGTGATATTTGCGTCTTTACTAACCATCATCACACTATTGAAGAACTAGAAATCCCAGCTGAACTGGTCAAATAGACTCAACTATTCGTCTGTGTTAAAGCCCGTTTTAGTCTGTAAAAAATAAAAGATAGTCAGTGATACTGCTTTAAGGAAATTATTATGTCTGATATGACCCCTCGTGAAATTGTTCATGAACTTAACCGCCACATCATTGGTCAAGACCAAGCAAAACGTTCAGTGGCGATAGCCCTGCGTAACCGCTGGCGTAGAATGCAACTTGAAGAAGGCTTGCGTGCTGAAGTCACGCCGAAAAACATTTTGATGATTGGTCCAACGGGGGTGGGTAAAACTGAAATTGCTCGCCGTCTTGCTAAACTGGCTAACGCGCCTTTCATTAAAGTTGAAGCGACTAAGTTTACGGAAGTGGGTTACGTTGGTAAGGAAGTGGAAACCATCATCCGCGACCTAACCGATGTTGCGATTAAAATGACCCATCAGCAAGCGATGGAGAAAGTAAAATACCGCGCTGAAGAGCAGGCTGAAGAGCGTGTCTTAGATGCACTATTACCGCCTGCCCGTGATGCATGGGGTCAAAATGAGCAAGTTGAAGAGTCATCGTCGAATACGCGTCAAATCTTCCGTAAGAAATTACGCGAAGGTAAGTTAGATGATAAAGAGATCGAAATCGATGTTGCCGCACCACAGATGGGGGTTGAGATCATGGCGCCTCCAGGCATGGAAGAGATGACCAACCAGCTTCAAGGTATGTTCCAAAACTTGGCGGGAGATACTAAGAAAAAGCGTAAGATGAAAATTAAAGATGCTTTTAAAGCCCTGACTGAAGAAGAAGCCGCCAAGCTTGTGAATCCGGAAGAGTTAAAAGAGAGTTCAATCTTTAATGTCGAAAACAATGGTATCGTGTTTATCGATGAAATCGACAAGATTTGTAAGCGTGGTGAAAGCTCAGGCCCTGATGTTTCTCGTGAAGGGGTTCAGCGTGACTTACTGCCGCTCATTGAAGGCAGTACGGTATCGACGAAGCACGGCATGGTGAAAACCGACCATATTTTGTTTGTGACCTCTGGCGCATTCCAAGTGTCGAAGCCTTCGGATCTGATTCCTGAGTTGCAAGGTCGCTTGCCAATTCGAGTAGAGCTCGAAGCGTTATCAAGCAACGACTTTAAGCGTATTTTAACCGAACCGAAAGCCTCGCTGACTGAGCAATACATCGCACTGATGAAAACGGAAGAAGTGGACATCGACTTTACGGAAGATGGTATCACTCAGATCGCTGAAGCCGCATGGCACGTCAATGAAACCACGGAAAATATTGGTGCTCGTCGTCTGCATACGGTGATGGAACGCTTAATGGATGAGATTTCATTTGAAGCCACAGACAAAGCCGGAACAAGTTTAACCATTGATGCCGAGTACGTGAAGAACTGCCTGGGTGAATTGGTTGAAAACGAAGATTTAAGCCGCTTCATTCTTTAATCACGTTATTTGAATAGAAAGAACATGAACAGAAAGAAAAAGGGTTGGCATTATGCCAACCCTTTTTTTACTTACATCATGGTTATTTACTGCAACTGGTTTACTCTAAATCATTAAGACAAAGATAACCGATAGAGCACTGATCAAACCAGCAAAGGCGTAACAACCAACTTTGCCCGCAACGCCTGCGTGTATTTTTAGGTCATGCATACCATGATGTAGACGGTGCATGGCGTGCCACATAGGGAAAGCCAGCGTGCCGATGATAAACAAGGCACCAATAATGCTGGTGGCAAAGTGACTAACACGCTCGTAGCTCAATGCTTCAGCGTCAATGATACCAAGAGGAGCAAGGATACCTAGGACGAGTACGGTAACCGGTGTGATCATGGCAAACCATGTGCCACCTGCGCCAAACAGTCCCCACCAGATAGGCTCATCAGAGCGTTTTGGTGATCTGTCTACTTTATAGTTATTTGTTATCACAATATGCTCCTTACACAACAACGAGAACAATGAGAGAGATAAACGCCACAGCAGCCCATTGCGTTAAAACAATCACTTTCTTATCTACCGTTTTGCCTTTCAAACGAATAGGCATTACTTGCGGCATCATGCCAAAGAAAGTATGGGCATGAAGTAAGCTGCCAGCCAACGCCACAATATTGATGGCGATGACCACAGGATTGGCCATAAATTCGAGCCAACCTTGCCATGCATCAGCCCCTTTGACTAAAGAGGCCAATCCTACTGTTAAAAACAGAGTGAATAGGATAAGCGGCAGTACCGTTGCTTCGCGCAGCATGTAGAAGCGATAAAAGGGATTATTGCTCCACCAGGTGCGTTTCATTTCACGAACGTAAGGTTTACGGTTACTCATCCTTATGCCTCCTCTCTCTGTTTTGAACCGTCAGGCTTTAGCATTGCAATGACAAAATCCATAGAAGATTCAATTTTGCCTTGGTTTACCGCAGCAGCCGGATCCACATTCTTAGGACAAACATCAGAGCAGTAGCCCACAAACGTACAGCCCCAAGCGCCATTGTCACCGTTAATCAGAGCCATACGCTCACTCTTGCCATTGTCACGGCTATCAAGATTGTAACGATGAGCCAAGGTCAGAGCCGCAGGACCGATGAACTCCGGGTTGAGACCAAACTGAGGGCACGCCGCGTAACAAAGACCACAGTTGATGCAGCTTGCAAATTGCTTGTACTTCGCCATTTGCTCTGGGGTTTGAATGTTAGTGCCATCTTCAGGTTTACGGTCGTTACCAATAATGTATGGCTTAATCGCTTCCAGACGTTCGATAAACGAGCTCATATCAACGATCAGATCTTTCTCGATTGGGAAGTTTGCCAAAGGCTCAATCGTTACCCCATCAGGGTAGTCACGTAAGAAGCATTTACAGGCTAGCTTGGGTACGCCATTAACCATGATGCCACATGAACCACAGATCGCCATTCGGCAAGACCAACGGTAAGACAAGTCTTTGTCTAGGTTGTCTTTGATGTAGCCAATGGCATCAAGCACAGACATGGTGTCATCAAAAGGGACTTCAAACGCCTGCATATGAGGTTCAGCATCAGTGGCTGGGTCATAGCGGAGAATATTAATTTTTTGAATTCGATTCGCTGGCATTACTCTTGCTCCTCTGTCTGTTTCGTTTGAGCAGCTTCCTGTGCCGCTGCTTTTTCAGCAGCTTCGCCATATAGACGCGCTTTCGGTTGAGATTTCGTGATTTTGACATCGCGGTAATCGATCTTTGGTGCGGCATCTTCTTGGTAGTAAGCCAGTGAATGCTTCAAGAAGTTCTCATCATCACGCTCTGTACAGCCATCATCTAAACGCTGGTGAGCACCACGAGACTCTTTACGTAAAATAGCCGAGTGAGCCATCGCTTCAGCGACTTCTAACCCGTAACCGACCTCGATAGCGTAAAGAAGATCAGTGTTGAACACTTTGCCTTTATCTTTAATGCCAATCTTCTTGTAACGTGCTTTAAGCTCTGTGATTTTCTCGATGGTGGCTTGCATCAAGTCTTCTTGACGGTAAATACCACAACCCGCTTCCATGGTGTGACCCATTTCAGTACGGATGTCCGCCCAGTTTTCATCGCCCTCTTGGGCTAAGATGCCCGCAATACGATCTTCAACTGCTTTAACTTGTTTCTCGATAGACTCCTCGTTCCAACCTTTGAACTCTTCCGCGCGTTTCACGGCATGCTCACCAGCAACGCGGCCAAAGACGACAAATTCAGCCAGCGAGTTAGAACCTAAACGGTTGGCTCCGTGTAGACCCACAGAGGCACACTCACCGACAGCAAAAAGACCTTTTATTTGAGTCTCACAATTGCCGTTCGTTTCAATACCACCCATGGTGTAGTGAACCGTTGGGCGAATTGGAATTGGCTCTTTAGCAGGATCAACGTTGACGTACGCTTTTGATAGTTCGCAGATAAACGGCAGACGCTCTTGCAGGTACTCTTCCCCTAGGTGGCGAAGGTCAAGGTGTACCACATCACCGAGTGGGTGTTTGATGGTGTTGCCTTTTTGCTGCTCATGCCAAAACGCTTGAGAAACCTTGTCACGAGGACCGAGTTCCATGTATTTGTTTTTCGGCTCGCCAACGGGTGTTTCTGGGCCCATGCCGTAATCTTGCAGATAACGATAGCCGTTTTTGTTCACGATAATACCGCCTTCACCACGACAACCTTCGGTCATCAAGATGCCAGTGCCCGGTAGGCCTGTTGGGTGGTATTGAACGAACTCCATATCACGCAAAGGAACACCATGACGATAGGCCATTGCCATGCCGTCACCGGTGACAATGCCGCCGTTAGTATTACAGTGATAAACACGGCCAGCGCCACCTGTTGCCAGTACCACCGATTTTGCTTTAATGGTGACCAGCTCACCTTCAGCCATATGAATAGCAATAAGGCCTTGAACTTCGCCATCTTCAACGAGAAGATCAACCACAAAGTACTCATCAAAACGTTTGATTTGCTCGTACTTCATTGAGGTTTGAAATAAGGTGTGCAGCATGTGGAAACCGGTTTTATCCGCCGCAAACCAAGTGCGCTCGACTTTCATGCCTCCAAAACGACGAACGTTGATTTCACCGTTTTCTTTTCGACTCCATGGGCAACCCCATTGCTCCATTTGGATCATTTCACGGGTTGCGTTTTTAACAAAGTACTCAACGACATCCTGCTCACATAGCCAGTCACCACCACCAACAGTATCGTTGAAGTGATTATCTAGGCTGTCTTCTTCCTTGACGACGGCTGCTGAACCCCCTTCTGCTGCAACCGTGTGGGAGCGCATAGGGTAAACTTTCGAAATGAGTGCAACTTCTAATTCAGGGTTTGCTTCCGCAGCTGCAATAGCAGTACGAAGACCAGCGCCACCAGCGCCAATGACTGCGATATCTGTGGTGAGTATTTTCACAGTTATCCTCCAGTGAGTAATTGATATTATTGAATACTAGGTAGGCTTGATTCCGCTGCCCTAGAGTCTTTATATTCAGAAATCAAAATAGGGATAAAAAGTGGATTTTTATCCCTTCAATTCCAGACCGCCTTTTTAGCGGCACAACCAGTTTAGAAGAGCAGAATGAGGAATAAATTGATTCAGTCAGGCTTTTTAGTCGGAAATGCAAACAAGAGCATAGTTATTCCATTTTGTGTGATCAATGTCATGAAGATACGGGCAAAAGAGGATAAATAGACAAGACTGTCGCTACTCAAAAGTGTTCCAGTGAGCATTCTAGAGCGTGCGTTTTAAAGGTAGAATGGCGCCATAACCGTTACTCGCTAAATAGAGCTTCTTATGACACGACAAACCTGGCAACCCAGTGCCTCCATTCACCAGCTGAAAAAACGCGCCGCCATACTGGCTAAGATTCGTGAGTTTTTTTATCAGCGGCAAGTGATGGAGGTGGATACGCCAGCAATGAGCCATGCTACGGTCACTGATATTCATCTACATACTTTTCAAACGACCTTTATTGGCCCTGACTACGCGCAAGGTTGCCCGCTCTATTTCATGACCAGTCCAGAATTTCATATGAAGCGTTTATTGGCGGCGGGAAGTGGGTGTATTTACCAAATGAGTAAGGCGTTTCGGAACGAAGAGAATGGCCGCTACCATAACCCAGAATTCACCATGCTTGAGTGGTATCGTGTCGGGTTTGATCATCACCAGTTGATGGATGAAATGGATGAACTTCTCCAGCTAACCTTGGGTTGCGAGTCCGCCAGTCGAATGACCTACCAGCACGCTTTTATGAACGTATTAGGCGTATGCCCGTTAGAAGATTCGATGGATAAGCTTAAACAATCGGCTCGAACGCTTGGGCTAAGCGATATAGCGGATGATGAGCAGGATAGAGATACATTGCTGCAACTTCTGTTTAGCATTGGCGTTGAAAAAGAGATAGGCCAAACTGAACCGGTTTTCGTTTATGACTTTCCAGCATCACAAGCGGCACTGTCAAAAATCAACACGCAAGACAAACGAGTATCCGATCGCTTTGAAGTGTATTTTAAAGGGATTGAGCTGGCGAATGGATTCCATGAGTTGGATGACGCCGATGAGCAATTGGCTAGATTTGAGTCCGATAACCGCAAACGCTTAGACATGGGTTTACCAGAGCAACCCATCGATCACCATTTGGTTGCCGCGTTAAGGGCAGGTTTCCCCGCTTGTTCAGGGGTCGCACTTGGGATCGATCGCCTTATTATGTTAGCGCTGCAATGCAAACACATCGATGAAGTGACCGCGTTTCCATTTCCTAGGGCTTAGATTAGTGAATGTCGATTTTTGAGCGATAAAGAGATGGATCGCGGATAAGTGATGGGAGTGTGGTCATCCACTTTCTGGAGTCTATATCCTCGGTCCGTTGTTAAAAGATAGAACAGAAAAGATAGAGCAGAACGGATGGACTTCACGTCTAGTTGCAATTGAAGCCTATACTCACTAGCCTCTTTGGCGCTTCCTCGCTATACTCCTGACTGAATTTTAAGCCCTAAACAGTAAGAGCGCAGGATATGCAAGAATACATCGATTTTTTCCAACAAAATATGATCCTATCTTTAGTATGGGTCGGTCTTTTTGTCGCTTTGATTATGAGCTTTGTTAAAGCCGCTACGGCAGCTTATAAAGAAGTCACTGCATCTGAAGTGACATTACTTATGAATCGTGAAGACGGTGTCGTGGTCGATGTTCGTGCAAAAGACGAGTTCAAAAAAGGCCACATTACTGACGCAGTTCACATTTTACCGTCTGACATCAAAGCAGGTAACTTTAACGGCCTTGAAAAGAACAAAACTAACCCAATCATTGTGGTATGTAAGACAGGTCAAACCGCAGTAGAAAGCGCGAACCTACTTGCAAAAGCAGGCTTTGAAAATGTAAAGCTACTGAAAAATGGTTTGTCAGGCTGGAATGAAGCTAATTTGCCTTTAGTCCGCGGTAAAAAATAGTCCGTGGCAAAAAGTACTTTGTGACAAAAAGCAGTCCGCGCTAAGTAATAGTCCGCGGATAAATAGAGCTCAGTAAGAAACAGAGCGCAATACGAAGTCAGTCGCCCCATTCGCGACGACAGTAAGCCTAGCTTGAATGTGTGCTGCCTAAAATGGCAGCACTTATCGTAAAGAGATGTGACACTTTCCACGGAACTGCGGATTTATTTGCGCAAGGTGACGTCTCTCGGTTAGTCTGAAAACAGATTGAATTACCCAAATTTTAAGGATCCCCACATGGCTGAAGCAGCACCACAAGAACAAGCTCAAGATTTCGCTATTCAACGTATCTTTCTAAAAGACATCTCTTTTGAAGCGCCTAACTCTCCAGTTATGTTTCAAAAAGAGTGGCAACCAGATGTGAAACTTGACCTAGACACGCAAAGCCGTGAGCTTGGTGAAGGCACTTACGAAGTGGTTCTACGTCTAACTGTGACGGTGAAGAACGCAGAAGAAACGGCTTTCCTATGTGAAGTTCAACAAGGCGGTATCTTCACTGCTGGAAACATGGAAGCGGGTCAACTGGCTCATTGTTTAGGTGCATTCTGCCCGAACATCTTGTTCCCATACGCTCGTGAAACGATTTCTAGCTTAGTGGTTAAAGGTACGTTCCCTCAACTGAACCTTGCACCGGTTAACTTTGATGCATTGTTCATGAACTACCTACAGCAGCAAGCAAAAGACGGCGAAGCTTCTAAAGAGGCGTAAATCGGTTTTTCACTTCAGCGATGAGGTGAAAGGTACGCCTAGTGAATCGATAGCGTATTAAAGAAAATGCACAAAGCATCTAAATAGAATGATGCGATGTGCATTTTTTGTTTAGAATGACAGTAAATGAATCCTAATAAAAATGTGATCAGGCAAAGTGAATGACTAACTCAAATGTGAATAATGCTTACGGAAAAGAGATCACCATGACGGTGATCGGTGCCGGTTCTTACGGTACCTCATTGGCTATTTCTCTGGCTCGCAATGGCGCTAATGTAGTAATTTGGGGGCACGAGCCTGAACACATGGCGCGATTGGAAGCGGATCGTGCTAATCATGAGTTTCTTCCTGGTATTGATTTCCCAGAATCCTTGATCGTTGAGTCGGACGTTGAGAAAGCCGTTCAAGCAAGCCGAGATTTATTGGTTGTGGTGCCTAGCCATGTGTTCGGTATTGTATTAGGCAGCTTAAAACCGCATCTACGTGACGACACAAGGATTTGCTGGGCAACAAAAGGGCTTGAGCCTGAAACAGGTCGTTTGCTTAAAGACGTCGCTCATGAAGTATTAGGGGAAGGGCGTTCACTGGCCGTGTTGTCTGGGCCCACTTTCGCTAAAGAACTGGCGATGGGTATGCCAACGGCGATTTCTGTGGCTTCGCCAGATGATCAGTTTGTGGCGGATCTTCAAGAGAAAATTCACTGCAGCAAGACTTTCCGTGTTTACGCAAACAGCGATTTTACCGGCATGCAGCTGGGTGGTGCCGTGAAAAATGTGATTGCGATTGGCGCAGGTATGTCTGATGGTATCGGCTTTGGTGCTAACGCCCGAACAGCATTGATTACTCGTGGTCTTGCTGAAATGACACGTTTAGGTGAGGCTCTTGGCGCTCAGAAAGAAACCTTTATGGGAATGGCTGGGCTTGGTGATTTAGTGCTTACTTGTACTGATAACCAATCTCGTAATCGTCGCTTTGGTCTGGCACTAGGCTCAGGTCAAGGTGTTGAGCAGGCCCAAAAAGAGATCGGTCAAGTCGTTGAAGGCTATCGCAATACCAAAGAAGTGTGGATGCTTGCCGCTCGAATGGGTGTTGAGATGCCGATTGTTGATCAAATCTACCAAGTGCTGTATCAAGGAAAAGAGACACGTGTCGCAGCGCAAGATTTGCTTGCTCGAGATAAAAAATCAGAAGGGAAGTAACAAACACCTTGTGATCAGCGCTCTGGTGAATAGGGCGCTGAGGGTGCTTTGGGAATAGGGATTGATTGATGAAGCATTGTGAAAAAAAGAAAGTATGGCAGGCGATCATTCGCGAAGCTCGAGAGCAATCTGAGCAAGAGCCGATGTTGGCGAGTTTTTATCATGCCACCATTATTAATCATGATAGCTTGGCGGCGGCGTTAAGCTATATTCTCGCGAATAAACTTAAAACCCCATCCATGCCTGCAATGGCGGTACGTGAAGTGGTTGAACAAGCCTTTGCTGCCGATCCTGATATTGGTCATGCAGCGGCTTGTGATATCTGCGCCACCGTGAATCGAGATCCTGCGGTTGCCATGTACTCTATGCCACTCCTGTATTTGAAAGGCTACCATGCTTTGCAAGGTTATCGCGTTGCAAACTGGCTATGGAAACAAGGCCGCATCGCACTGGCGACTTACTTGCAAAATCAAATCTCGGTGGCTTGCCAAGTGGACATTCACCCGGCGGCGCAAATTGGTCGTGGCATCATGCTGGATCATGCGACAGGTATTGTGATTGGTGAAACCGCCGTGGTGGAAGACGATGTTTCCATACTTCAAGACGTGACGCTGGGCGGAACGGGCAAAGAGTGTGGTGATCGCCATCCTAAGATTCGTGAAGGGGTGATGATCGGCGCAGGTGCTAAAATTTTGGGTAATATTGAAGTGGGCGAAGGGGCCAAAATTGGTTCGTGTTCTGTGGTCTTACAGGCGGTTCCTGCTCATACCACAGTGGCGGGTGTTCCGGCAAAAATAGTCGGCCGACCAAAAACCGATAAACCATCACTGGATATGGACCAACAATTTAATGGCAAGTCTCAAAGCTTTATTGGTGGTGATGGTATTTAGCGTATTGACCGTTAAAGTGTCAGGGTAGCAAAATACGCATACGCATACGCATACGCAATAGCAGAATAAAAAAGGACGATACTTAGGTATCGTCCTTTTTGCTTTCTATGACTAGCCTTAAATAAACCCAAGTTTAGGTCTATTTGTGCGCATTACTGCTTATTTGATTTCATTAAGCTCTGCGAGTACTTCTTCCGCCCAAACTAACCAAGCTTGACGAAGTAATAGATTACGGCGCAAGGTGAGGCGTTCTAGTCGTTGAGATTTATCGAGAGTGGCTGGCGTTGCGTAGTAGGCCGCCTCTATTTCTTGATAGTGCGCCACTAGGCTATAAGATTCTTTAATTAGCTCGCTAAGTTGAATGCGATACGGACCTGAGTCTTGTACAGCGCATGCCATTAATTTAGCAGAAAACTCATCGCGAACGGTTGGGTGTGCTGTCGGTTGATCAAACCATTCACCTAACGCGCTGCGGCCAGCATCGGTGATGGAATACACTTTACGATCAGGTTTGCCTTCTTGAGGTTCTAGAACACAGGTAACGAGCTCGTTCTGAGCCATTTTATTGAGTTCACGATACACTTGTTGGTGGCTTGCTTTCCAAAAATAGCCGATGCTAGCGGAAAACTCTTTAGTGATATCGTATCCAGTTGCGTTACGTGTACTAAGTACAGTGAGGATTACGTGTGGTAGTGACATGTCTTAAATCCAAATAGGTCAATAAACTTCAAAATAACGATGTTTAAACATTGGTTGTGCTTCGTAGCACTTATTATTTCTATGTTTAAACAACACCAACTTTATCGTGTTGGTTCTGTCACCTTTATAAGCCGTTTATCACCTAGTTCTATTTAAACTGATGTCGATCCTGCGAGATAATTAGTATATGTGTGTTATCGCAGTGGGGCAGTATTATATCTAAATATAAGCATAAAGTGGAATAGATGGACGTAATCACAATAAAAACTGATAAATAACTCAATAAGACTGTCTATTTAGATTATCACTCTTTGTTTTTTAAGTTTTGGTTGTTTTTATATCGTTAAAATTGATCGTTTTATGCCTATATAGAGAATAAAAACAAAAAAGCCAGAGAATAAAAACAAAAAAACAGCACAAAAACAGTGCTGCTTGACGTGGTTTTTAGATCAATGTATCACCTACCCCGTGACTTTCCGCGTTATTCGGACAGTCACGGGAGTAGGCATTGAAATCGAACGATTACCCTGTATTTCGCATACCCGCTGCGATACCCGCAATGGTCACCATAAGAGCTTCTTCAAGTTCTGCTGATGGTGTGTCCATTTGGCGAGTTCGGTGAAGTAATTCTGCTTGAAGCATGTTGAGTGGTTCAACGTAGATACTACGAAGACGAATAGACTCTTGGCCCCACGGGTCACTTTGCATTAAGTTTTCGTTGTTCTCTACATTCAAGACGGCTTTGATGTCTTTTTGCAGTTGCTCACGTAGGCGATCACCCAGTGGCAACAACGATGGATCAGCAAGGCGTTCGTCGTAGTAACGAGAAATCTCGATATTACATTTTGAATACACCATCTCTAGCATACCCAGACGAGTTGAGAAGAATGGCCATTCGCGACACATCTCTTCTAATAGAGCTTGGTGACCTTTATCAACGGAGTACTGGATGGCTTCACCGGCGCCTAACCATGCCGGTAATACGAGTCGGTTTTGACTCCATGAGAAGATCCATGGAATAGCACGCAAGCTTTCCACGCCACCATTCGGATTGCGTTTTGCTGGGCGAGAGCCGAGAGGCAACATGCCGAGTTCAAGCTCTGGTGTTGCTTGTCGGAAATACGGTACAAAGTCAGGCTCCCCTTGAACGATATTACGGTAAGACTCACAAGAGACTTCCGACAATACGTCCATGAGATCGCGCCAATCTTGTTTTGGCTCCGGAGGTGGAAGTAGGTTCGCTTCTAAAATCGCACTGGCGTACATATTGAAGCTGTTTACAGCCACTTCAGGTAAACCAAGCTTAAAGCGGATCATTTCCCCTTGTTCTGTAACACGTAAGCCGCCTTTCAAGCTCTTTGGTGGCTGAGACAATAGAGCTGCATGGGCAGGAGCACCACCACGGCCAACCGTACCGCCACGACCGTGGAACAGTGTTAGTTCAATGCCTTCAGCGTCACATACTTTAACCAGAGCATCCATTGCGCTGTATTGTGCCCAGCCTGCTGCCATTACACCGGCATCTTTCGCAGAGTCGGAGTAACCGATCATGACCATTTGATGATTCTGAATAAAGCCACGGTACAGATCGATGTCCATTAATTGCTTAATGACCGATTCCGCATTGTTCAAGTCGTCCAGTGTTTCAAACAGTGGACAAACGTCCATGCGGTAAGGACAACCTGATTCTTGTAGAAGCAAATGAACAGCCAGCACATCTGAAGCCGTGCGTGCCATTGAGATGACATAAGCGCCAAACGCTTCGCGTGGTTGAGATGCAACAATCTTACACGTATCTAAGACTTCTTTTACTGGCGCAGACGGTTCCCAGTCGCGTGGGAGAAGCGGACGTTTAGAGCTGAGTTCATTGGTTAGGAAAGCAATCTTATCTTGCTCGCTCCACTGGTCGTAATCACCAATACCTAGGTAACGAGTCAGTTCTGATAACACGTCTGAATGACGAGTACTTTCTTGTCGGATGTCCAAGCGGACAAGGTGGACACCAAACGCCTTAATGCGGCGCAAAGTATCAAGCAGTGAACCGTCGGCTATGACACCCATGCCGCATTCATGCAGAGATTGATAACAGGCATAAAGCGGTGCCCATAGTTGATCAATGTGCTGCAATGGTGCTTTGACTGCCAGCTTCTGACCATTAACTTTCGCGTCGAGAATGTCCAGCGTTTCGTTTAGAAGCGAACGAAGACCTTTCAATACAGCTCGATACGGTTCGTGTTGGTCATCACCGGCTAAATCACGGACAGCATCATTACATTTCGTCATCGAGAGCTCAGAGATAAGCTCGTTCACATCACCCAAGTAAAGGTCGGCGGCTTTCCAGCGAGAAAGAAGCATCACTTCACGAGTGATCGTATGCGTCACAAATGGGTTGCCATCGCGATCGCCACCCATCCAAGATGAGAAATGCACTGGGCGAGCGTCAATAGGTAAGCCTTCACCTAGGTAGCTTGTTAGGCGGTCATCAAGCTCGCGCAAGAATTCAGGAACCCCTTCCCATAGTGAGTTCTCTACAACAGCAAAGCCCCATTTCGCTTCGTCCAACGGGGTTGGGCGCTGCTTACGAATCACATCAGAGTGCCAACCTTGAGCGATCAACTGCTCTAAACGTCGTTCTGTTTTTTGACGTTCTTTATGAGAAAGGTCGGTCAGTTCAAGCTTAGATAAACACTCGTTGGTTTTGACCAGCTTATTGATCATAGTACGACGAGTGATTTCAGTAGGGTGAGCGGTTAACACCAATTCAATATTGAGGTCACGGACGGCTTGAGCCGTATCGAGTTTACTGATGCCATTTTGGCTTAGCTTCGAAAACAAACTGCTGATCGCGTCAGGTTCACATACGTGCTCTTCACAATGGCGTGAAATCGTATGGTACTGCTCTGCCATATTGGTCAAGTTGAGAAATTGGTTGAATGCGCGTGCAACAGGCGTGAGTTGCTCGTTGGGTAAACTTTTAATTTCTTCAATTAAAGTGGCGCGGTCGGATTGATTGCCTGCACTTGCTGATTTAGAAAGTTTACGAATTGTCTCAACTTTCTCCAAAATAACGTCACCATGTGAATCCTTGATGGTGTTGCCAAGCAAACGGCCTAGCATGCTTACGTTACTTGTGAGCGCAGCGTATTTTTCGTTCATTATCATCCTGCCTTGTAAAAAAGTTACATCCGGTGTTCCTTGTTAAGTACACAATCTAGCGAAAAGTGCTACCAAGAGTCAAATATTGCAGCATAAGTTTGCATTTATTGTGCAAGTGGATGTAAGTGATGCTAAATGCGTATTATTCGATAAATTACTGAAAATTTATTACAGAATTAAAGGTTTAATCGAGAGACTGTTGATGGAATACCGATGAATTGAGTCACGACTCCCCAAGTGATGGCAACGCGTGCGAGTGGATCGATAACTCGCACGCTGTTTGTCACTGGTTTTTCATGGTTAGATCTGAGTGACTGACTTCTAAATAAGAATAGAGAAGTCAGACGTTGCACTCTCTCTAGAAGCAATATTTATACATCGCTTTAGATAAAATATTGATGGTGGGGTCGATAAACTCAAAGGCTAAAAATTCATCCGGTTGGTGCGCTTGTTCGATAGAACCAGGGCCTAATACTAGAGTTGGGCAGAGCTGCTGTAGGAAAGGCGCTTCAGTACAGTAGTTAACGGTTTCTGACGGGGTTTCGCAAATGTCTTCAACACCGGCAATAAACGGATGGTCATGTTGGCATTCATAACCGGGAATCGGTTCATGCAGAGGCGTTATTTCGATTCGCCCCGGCCATTTTGCTTCTACTTCTTTCAGTGAGGCTCGTAACATATTATCTAGCCCATCAAGGCTAATGCCTGGTAAAGGGCGAACATCATAATGCAGCTCACAGCATCCACAGATACGGTTTGCACTGTCTCCACCATGAATATGACCAAGATTTAGCGTTGGGCTTGGAATCGCAAAGCCCGGGTGGTGATACTCTTTGATCAGTTTGTCGCGCAGTTGCATCAGGGCAAACAACACCTCATGCATGATTTCGATGGCGTTGACACCCAACGCGGGATCGGAAGAGTGGCCCGATTTACCCGTGATCCGCACGGCGTTAGCGACGTGACCTTTATGGCCTCTGACCGGAACTAAGCTGGTTGGCTCACCGATAATGCAATAATCAGGTTTAAAAGGCGCATTGTCGGTAAAATGACGAGCGCCCAACATGGTCGTTTCTTCATCACAGGTTGCTAATATATACAGTGGCTTGGTTTGCTTGCTCCAATCGACTTTCTTCACGGCTTCAATAATAAACGCAAAGAAGCCCTTCATATCCGCTGTGCCGAGCCCGTAAAAGCGATCGTTTGCTTGAGTTAGTGTGTGTGGGTCAAAACTCCAACGACCCTCATCAAATGGTACGGTATCACTGTGTCCCGCAAGAAGTAGCCCGCCTTCACCAGAGCCTTTCTTGGCGATCAGGTTGTGCTTTCCTTTCTCAACTTCTGTAACGGTGACCTCAAAACCGATGTCTTTTAACCAGGTGGCGAGCTTTTCAATCACCAGGCTGTTGCCTTCATCCCAGCTAGGATCGCTTGAACTGATGGATGAGGTTGAAATTAGGCCTTCGTAGACCTCGAGAAAACTAGGTAATTGCATATTATCTTCACTTCTACTGTTGACAGAAATACCTTAAGAAGGTAAAACACATATTAAATCATTAATTGTGAATAAAAAATCAATTAAAGCTATTTTTTTAAAATTAATAGTCATTTTGAGCCAAGGGCCCACTCTGATGAATAGCCATGAAATTGAAACCTAATCGCCACGATTCACGACCAATGAAGAAACCATTATTAACCTTGAATTTGGAAGTTGTAGATGTCACACGCTGAGTTACTTAAAACCACGATTATTGGCGCGAGCGGTTATACCGGAGCCGAATTAGCTGTCATGGTGCAAAAACATCCACAGCTCACGCTATCAGGTTTGTACGTCTCAGCCAATAGTGTTGACGCAGGTAAAAATATTGGAGAGCTGCACGGTAAGCTAGCCGGTTTGGTTGATATGCCTGTTGAGCCGTTAGTGGACGTTAAAAAAGCGGCGACTGACTGCGATGTGGTTTTTTTAGCCACCGCCCATGAAGTGAGCCATGACCTCGCGCCTATCTTTTTAGAGAACGGTTGCCAGGTTTTCGATTTATCCGGTGCGTTTCGAGTAAAAGGTGAAGACTTCTATCAGCAGTACTATGGCTTTGAGCATCAACATGCCGCTTGGTTGGATAACGCAGCTTATGGTTTAGCTGAATGGAACGAAGAGGCCATTACCGAGGCTCAGCTAGTGGCCGTTGCAGGTTGTTACCCAACCGCGTCACAACTGGCCATCAAGCCTTTGGTTGAATCACAGCTTCTCGATCTGAATCAATGGCCTGTGATCAATGCTACCAGTGGTGTCACAGGGGCAGGACGTAAAGCTTCTATGGTCAATAGCTTCTGCGAAGTGAGCCTACAGCCTTATGGTGTGTTTGCGCACCGCCACCAGCCAGAGATCACCAGCCACTTAGGATGTGATGTCATTTTCACCCCGCACCTAGGCAATTTTAAACGCGGTATTCTCGCCACTATCACGATGAAGTTGTCGGCGGGTGTGACTGCTGAACAAGTGACACAAGCGTTTGTTAAAGCGTATGACGGTAAACCCGCCGTTCGCCTACTGGATGAGCAGATGCCAAGAATTCAAAACGTAGAGTACACCCCATTTTGTGACTTGGGGTGGAAGGTACAAGGTGAGCACGTCATCGTGGTGTCAGCGATTGATAACTTACTGAAAGGGGCATCCAGCCAAGCTATGCAGTGCTTGAATATCCACTACGGATTTTCCCAGTTAACCGCGCTGATTTAATTGCATAAATATCGCCGCGTTAGAGTAAGCGGCTATGAAAAGACACAATAGACGGCAATATGTAAAAGAAAAAACAAATACGCCATTTAGATAATACAGAGCAGTAAGGAACATTCATGACCGATAATACCTTGTCAGACAACAAAACCATGCCATTGGTGATTAAGTTAGGCGGAGCAGCACTGGAGAGTAACGAGACTCTGAGTCAGTTATTCGCGGCTATCAACACTTATCAGCAGCAGGCTCGACGACAAATCGTCATTGTTCACGGTGGCGGGTATTTAGTGGATGACCTTATGGGTAAACTGAATTTAGAAACGGTGAAGAAAAACGGTTTACGTGTGACGCCTTACGAACAAATCCCTGTTATTGCCGGCGCATTAGCAGGAACCGCCAACAAACTGCTTCAAGGGCAAGCGATTAAAGATGGCCTTAATGCGGTGGGTTTAAGTCTAGCGGACGGTGGATTGTGTCACGTTGAAGAGCTTGATCCGGAATTAGGCGCAGTAGGTAAAGCGTCACCGGGAGATTCAGCGGTACTTCAAGCGATTCTAAATACTGGAGCGCTTCCTATTATTAGCTCGATTGGCTTAACACCCGCAGGGCAATTAATGAATGTGAATGCCGACCAAGCTGCGGTTGCCGTTGCTGGTGCGCTTGATGCTGAGTTAGTTCTGCTTTCTGATGTGAGTGGTGTATTAGATGGCAAAGGGCACCTAATCGGTAGCCTAACTGAAGAACAGGCATCGGCGCTGATTCAAGGCCAGGTGATTACTGATGGCATGATTGTCAAAGTAGAAGCGGCCCTAGAAGCGGCCAATGATTTAGGGCGCTCTATTCAAGTTGCCACCTGGAGATACCCAGAGAAACTGGTCAAATTATTTGCCGGAGAGTGTATCGGAACACTTTTCGTACCAAAGTAGAACACAACCAATACGTCCTGACGCAAAAGCGTGAGAACAACAAAATTAACACTATTAAATGGAAGCCTTAGCACTGACCGCCAAGCGCAGAGCAAGGAATTTGGAGAGAAAAAATGAGCAAAGTTCAAGTTAAAAAAGTCGTTGTCGCATATTCTGGCGGTCTGGATACCTCAGTCATTATCCCGTGGCTAAAAGAGAACTATGACTGTGAAGTGATTGCGTTTGTTGCGGATGTAGGTCAAGGCGCACAAGAGCTGGAAGGTATTGAAGCGAAAGCAAAAGCGTCAGGCGCTTCAGAGTGCTACATCGCTGACCTGAAAGAAGAGATGGTTGCGGATTACATCTACCCGACTCTAAAAACAGGCGCATACTACGAAGGTAAGTACCTACTAGGCACGTCAATGGCACGTCCAATCATTGCTAAAGCGCAAGTTGAAGTGGCACGTAAAGTGGGTGCGGATGCGTTGTGTCACGGTTGTACCGGTAAAGGTAACGACCAGGTGCGTTTTGAAGGTGCATTTGCGGCGCTTGCCCCTGACCTGCATGTGATTGCGCCTTGGCGTGAGTGGGACCTTGTCAGCCGTGAAGAATGTCTGGATTACCTTGCCGAGCGTAATATCCCTTGTACAGCATCACTTACGAAAATCTATTCCCGTGATGCCAACGCTTGGCACATCTCAACAGAAGGTGGCGTGTTAGAAGATACATGGAACGCGCCAAACGAAGATTGCTGGGATTGGACCGTTGATCCAGAAAAAGCACCCGACGAATCTGAGTCGGTCACGCTTAAAGTGGTCAAAGGTGAAGTGGTTGCGGTCGATGGTGAAGAAATGACGCCATACAACGCGCTGGTTTACCTCAATGAAAAAGGCGCAAAGCACGGCGTTGGTCGTATCGATATCGTTGAGAACCGTCTCGTTGGCATGAAGTCTCGTGGTTGTTACGAAACTCCGGGCGGCACCATCATGATGGAAGCGCTACGTGCGGTTGAACAGCTGGTATTAGATAAAGCGGCTTTTGAGTTCCGTGAAGAATTAGGCGTGAAAGCTTCGCACCTTGTTTACGATGGTCGTTGGTTCACACCACTGTGTAAATCAATTCTTGCAGCCACTGAAGAGCTTGCTCAAGACGTGAATGGTGAAGTGGTGGTTAAGCTTTACAAAGGGCACGCAACAGTGACTCAAAAACGTTCGGCGAACAGCTTATATTGTGAAGAGTTTGCAACGTTTGGTGAAGATGAAGTGTACGACCAAAGCCATGCTGAAGGCTTCATTCGTCTTTACTCTCTATCAAGCCGAATTAGAGCACTGAACGAAGTGAAAAGATCAAAGTAATCAACCATTACTGAATGAAAACCAATAAAACCCACTTGTTTTTGCAAGTGGGTTTTTCATTTATTTAGGGGGGACTTTGGGGTAGGTACTTTATTACGAAAGACGTTTAATGAATTTTTGTCAGTGAGTAAGATCGCCATGACGAATTTAAATGTACCATTCGTGAATAATTATGTGAAAAAATTGCATTTTTACCTTGTTTTTATATTGAATTGCTGTAAGTTTGAATCATACAAAAAGAGAAGCTGAATTTAATCAGAGAACATCGTTGCACAAGCAGTAGATACTGAGCATTTAGGAGAGACACAATGGCATTATGGGGCGGTAGATTTACCCAAGCAGCAGACACTAGGTTCAAAGACTTTAACGATTCACTTCGCTTTGATTACCGATTGGCTGAGCAAGACATTGTTGGCTCTATCGCTTGGTCAAAAGCGTTGCAATCTGTTGATGTGCTGAGTGAAGAAGAGCAGCAAAAGCTTGAACTGGCCCTGAATGAACTCAAGCTTGAAGTGATGGAAGATCCCAATCAGATTTTACGCTCTGATGCAGAAGATATTCACTCTTGGGTGGAACAGCAATTAATTGGCAAGGTGGGTGATCTAGGTAAAAAATTACACACTGGCCGTTCTCGTAACGACCAAGTCGCTACCGACTTAAAATTGTGGTGTCGCCAACAAGGGCAACAACTGCTTATTGGCCTTGATCGCCTGCAAGCGAAAATGGTTGAAGTCGCAAGAGAACACCAAGGCACGGTTTTGCCTGGTTACACGCACTTGCAACGTGCGCAACCGGTGACTTTTGCTCACTGGTGTTTGGCGTATGTTGAAATGCTAGAGCGTGATTACTCTCGTTTGAATGATGCTATTAAGCGTCTCGATACTTGTCCACTTGGCTCTGGCGCACTGGCCGGTACTGCATACCCGATGGACCGTGAAGAGCTGGCGCATAATCTAGGGTTTCGTCGTGCAACACGTAACTCACTCGATTCTGTTTCTGACCGTGATCACGTGATGGAGCTGATGTCGATTGCATCCATTTCCATGCTTCACCTTTCTCGTCTTGCAGAAGACATGATTTTTTATAACTCAGGTGAATCCAACTTCATCGAGTTAGCCGATACTGTGACGTCGGGTTCATCACTCATGCCACAAAAGAAAAACCCAGACGCGCTTGAACTTATTCGTGGTAAAACTGGCCGTGTTTATGGCTCTCTTGCAGCGATGATGATGACAGTGAAAGCACTGCCATTGGCGTACAACAAAGACATGCAAGAAGACAAGGAAGGGCTGTTTGATGCGCTTGATACTTGGAACGATTGCATGGAAATGGCGGCGTTGTGTTTTGAGGGCATTAAAGTCAATAACGAACGTACTTTAGAAGCCGCGCAACAAGGTTATGCCAATTCAACTGAGCTTGCGGATTACTTAGTCGCGAAAAACATTCCATTCCGTGAAGCGCACCATATTGTTGGGGTGGCGGTTGTAGGGGCTATTTCAAAAGGCTGCGCGTTAGAAGAGCTTTCACTTGATGAGCTCAAAGCGTTCTCTGATGTGATTGAAGAGGATGTGTACGATATCTTAACCATCGAATCCTGTTTGGAAAAACGAAGTGCCTTAGGTGGCGTTTCTCCTAAGCAAGTGGCGTATGCGGTTGATCAAGCGGATCAACGTCTTGCTCAGCGTGATACTTCGGCGGTGAAAGTGCGTTCTGCGCGTCTTACCGACATTGAAGCATTGGAAGGCATGGTCGCTTATTGGGCCAACATGGGAGAAAACCTGCCGCGCTCTCGTAATGAGTTGGTGCGTGATATTGGCTCGTTTGCGGTGGCAGAGCACCATGGTGAAGTCACGGGCTGTGCATCGCTTTATGTGTATGATTCTGGTTTGGCTGAAATTCGCTCATTAGGCGTAGAAGCCGGTTGGCAAGGTCAAGGGCAAGGCACGGCGATTGTTCAACACTTAGTGGATAAAGCCCGCCAAATGGCGATTAAGAAAGTCTTTGTACTGACAAGAACACCAGAGTTCTTTATGAAGCACAGCTTTATTCCGACATCGAAGTCGTTGTTGCCAGAGAAAGTGCTTAAAGACTGCGATCAATGCCCACGTCAGCATGCTTGTGATGAAGTGGCGTTGGAAGTGAACTTGGTTGAACAGATCATTGCCAAAGTGAACGTGGCTTAACCGGTTGTAACCGTATCGCGCCAGATGTTCTATGTCATTGATGCTTTATTTGATTTCATTTTTATGTAAGTAATTGAATATAGGGTGCAAACTCATTTTCTTGAAGAAAGATCAAAAAAGATCCTGTTTTTAAGGAACTAATAAGAAAAGCGGTAGTCATAATTAGTACCACTGCTTTTTCTTAGAAAATATCTAAGAAGGCCCCGCAACCGATATTGGCTGCGGGGCTTTTTTCTTCCTGTCGCCCAAGTTTTTGCTCGTACTTTTATCCTACGCTGTTTATCTGTTTATCTGTTTATCTGTTTATCTGTTTATTCTGTGAGCCATTTTTTATTTTCCTATTTCACAAGTAGTCAAAAAAGTGTCAATAATCATTCATTAAACTGATATACAAATTGGCTACCGTTGGGCTCGTTCATTTATTCCATCGGAGAGACGCAGTGAAAGGATATCAACTAGGATTAGCGCTCAGCGGCCTAATGGCATCAACAGTTTCAATGGCTGAACTGCCTCAGCAAGGTGATACTTGGTATACCCAAGGCCAAAGTGCGATTACAGCAGCAAAAAAGTTAAAGCCAATCACCGGGCCAGCTAAAAATGTCATCTTATTCATCGGTGATGGTATGAGTGTGGGCACAATGACCGCAGCGCGTATTTATGCAGGGCAAAACAAAGGGCTTAAAGGTGAAGAATATTCACTCGCTATGGAAAGTCTCCCTCATACTGCATTAGCAAAAACATACAATACCGACATGCAAACACCGGATTCTGCGGGTACGGCAACCGCGATGGTGGCCGGGGTGAAGACCAAAGCAGGCGTTATCAGTGTTAATGACAAGGTGCAACGTGGTTTTTGTAGCAGCGCAAAAGGAAATGAAGTCAAGACAGCGTTTCACTCAGCCGCTGAAAAAGGCATGTCTCTCGGCGTGGTGTCGACCGCGAGACTGACTCATGCTACGCCAGCGGTCACGTTTGCACACAGCGCAGACCGAAATTGGGAAAACGATGCGGCTATGCCTAATATCGCCAAAGGGAATGGGTGCAAAGACATCGCAACGCAGTTCATAGAGTTTGATCACGGTGACGGCTTCCAAGTGGCTTTTGCTGGTGGTCGACGTGAATTTCTTCCGGTAGATAATACCGACCCTGAGGGTAAAAAAGGCAAACGTAAAGATGGGCGTAACCTGATTGAAGAGTGGCAAGCTCGTTACCCGGAAGGTCAGTATGTTTATGATCGCCAAGGCTTTGATAAGTTGACCGATCAACAGCGTGCATTCGGTCTATTTGAAAACAGCCACATGCAATATGAAGCGGATAGAAAAGTCGATAACCAAGAGCCGTCATTGGCCGAGATGACCGATAAAGCGATTCAAATATTAGGCAACAACAAAACGGGTTATATCTTGATGGTGGAAGCTGGGCGGATAGACCATGCTCACCACGATGGCAATGCCGCCAGAGCGCTGGAAGATACGGTCGCTTTTGATGATGCGATTCGACTTGCTTTAGAAAAAACCAACCCTGAAGAAACTCTGATTATTGTGACTGCGGATCATGCTCATACACTGATTTCAAATGGCTACGCTGAGCGCGGAAACCCAATTCTGGGCCTTTCCAAGCAAAAAGGTAAGCTTAACCAGGATGATTTTGGGAAAAATTACACCACACTCGCGTACGGCAATGGCCCAGGAGCGGTGAAAGGTGAGCGCGATAACCCAACGGCAGAGCAAGTGAAAAAGCTCGATTACTTACAGCAGGCGTTGGTGAAACTGAGCTCAGAAACGCATTCTGGTGAAGATGTGGCGATCTTTGCTCGTGGGCCGCAAGCATGGTTGTTTCAAGGTGTGGTTGAGCAGCATTATATCTATCACGTGGTAGACGAAGCGCTTGGGCTCACCCGTTAACAATCCAGACATGCAGCGGTAAAAGCAATGCCAATGCCAAAAGCAATGTAAACGATAAAGCTAACGTAAACGATAATGATAAAACTCTAGTGCTTGCCTGAAGTGCTGGAGTTTTTTTTACGCTTATTCTCTTGGTAGGGAATGATGATGAACTTCATCCAAAGATGCAAAAACAGCAATCCATTAAACGCAAGCCCCGCCATGATAAGTGCAATGGATTCTATGCTAAACGGCGTCTCTCGACAGGTAAACCACCAGACGACCGCACACAACACCGAGAGCGTGGTGAGCTGATCCATACAGCGTTGACAGCGCCCGATTTTTTTCCAAAACCAGCCCGCGTTATCACACGTTTTACATGTCATGAATGTTTCTTATTGGGTAATATACACGCTGATAGAATATCGTAACTAACCCAAGAAAGTGAGCAAAATGATTGAACGTCAACACACTAAGCAACGTATGAGCCGCATTGTTAAGCATAACGGAACCATCTATCTATGTGGCCAAGTTTGTGCGGATGCAGAAAAAGGCATCAAAGAACAGACACAAACCATGCTAGATAAGGTAGAAGCCTTACTCCTGGAAGCGGGTAGTGATAAAGAGCATATGTTGTCAGCGACCATCTATTTAAAAGATATGAAAGATTTTAAAGAGATGAATGAGGTTTGGGATGCTTGGGTTCCTGAAGGTCACGCACCAGCACGCGCATGTGTGACCGGTGATATGGCGCGCGAAGCGTTATTGGTTGAAATCTCGGTGATTGCTGCTGAAAAGTAAGTGAGTCGATAGGGTAGATAAGAAGCCAGAGACAAGGTTAAAAAGAAGCCAGAGACAAGGTTAAAAAGAGGGTAGAAAAAAGGCTGGAAACAAGGCTGGAAACAAAGCCGAAAAAGAGGTCAGAAAAGAGGGTGGAGCGAGGTTACAAAGAGGCGCGATAGAAGGCTAAAAAATAGGCTGATAAAAGAAGAAGTGGTGGAAAAAGCCTATACTCAGCCTCTTTTCCACCTGTTTTCAGCTTCTCTTCAGCTTCTCTTCTGCCTCTTTTTAGCCTATTCTCAGCTTGTTTTCAATTAAGCCTACATTAACATCCAGGCCCACAGTCTAGGCAATGTTTCACCATCTCTGGTCCTAGGTGCAGTTTGGCGTTCAGGTCACGAAGTGCAGTACGAACGCCTTCTTCAATCACTGGGTGGTAGAATGGCATATCGAGCATTTCCGATACCGTCATCTTGTTTTGGTGTGCCCAAGCCAGTAAGTGCGCTAAATGCTCAGCATTAGGCCCCATCATTTCAGCGCCTAGGAAGCGTCCTGTTCCTTGCTCTCCGTACACATGTAAAATACCTTTGTTTCTCAACATGACACGTGAACGACCTTGGTTCTCAAATGAAACTTCGCCGGTCGCAAAACACCCACAGTTACCTAAACGTTGCTCGAGTTGTTTGAAAGTTTCACCGACCATGGCAATTTGCGGATCCGAGAAGACCGCTGAGATAACCGAACGGCGTAAACCTGCACGAATATCTGGGAAGCGTCCCGCATTATCACCGGCGATTCTCGCCTGGTCTGCCGCTTCATGAAGCAGTGGAATTTGGTTACTTGCATCACCCGCAATAAAGATGCTCTCTACCGATGTTTGTAACGTGTAGTAATCGGCTGTTGGTACACCGCGTTCATCTAATTCCAGCGTAGTTGTTTCAAGAGCGAGTTTATCAACGTTAGGTCGACGTCCTGTTGCTGCTAATACGTAATCAACAATGAAGGTTTCAAGTTCACCATCGTGGTTGATGAACATGATCTCGACTTTGTCCGTCTCTTTGCCTTGATCATCGAGCACACGACGCATGGTCTCGACTTTAACATCCGCATCAAGATAGAACTCCTCTTGGAATGCTTTGTTCGCGTAAGCCATGACTTCAGGGTCAGTGATTGGCCCAACTTGACCGCCCACGCCGAATACTTTCACCTTGACACCCAAACGGTGCAGGGATTGGCCTAACTCTAACCCAATAACACCAGGGCCAAATACGGCGACTGATTCTGGCAGGTCGTCCCAATCAAATACGTCGTCATTGATAACAAGGCGATCACCAAGCTCGTTCCAAACCGCAGGGTAGGCAGGGCGTGATCCCGTGGCGATGACAATGCGCTTAGCGGTAATGGTTGTGTGGTCGTCAACCACTAACGTGTTGTTATCGATAAACTTTGCGTAGCCATGGATTTTGTCTTCAGCTGGGATTTCATCTACGCCTTCAAGAACAAATCCAACAAAACGGTCACGTTCACGTTTTACCCTGTCCATCACTTCGCGACCATTGATCACCGTTTCACCTTGAGGGTAAACACCGAATCCAGGCGCTTTTTCAATCTGATGGACACTTTCAGCAGCAGCGATAAGCAGTTTTGACGGCATACAGCCAACGCGAGCACAGGTTGTGCCAAATGGACCGCCTTCTATCATGACAACACTTGGTGTATTTGCTTTTGCTGCGCGATATGCGCCTAAACCTGCAGTACCACCACCAATAACAGCTACATCTACGTTTACTTGTTTCATAACCCTGTCTCTACTTTTGTTTTCTGAGCCTTTTTATTCAGGCTGCTGAAAGAAATTGTTGCGTTCGTACGTTCTATACCAAAGTGTCCTGATGGCCTGCTTTGGGGGAATCATTCAAGCCGCTTAGGTATAAAGTGGCTTAGGTATAAAGTAGCTTGGGTATAAAGTAACCTGGATATGAAAGCCACTTGGGTATAGAGGTGACGTTAGGGAAAAGGCTACCTAGTGCCCGATACACTAGGTAGTCTTCAGTGGGTTGTGATTAAGCTAGGTAAGTGTCTAGCTCTTCACTGCCACCGATGTGTTTACCACCGATAAATACTTGAGGAACCGTTGATTTACCAGTAACAGCGCGAAGGCTAACGGTGGTCGCATCTTTACCCAGTACCACTTCTTCGAAGTTCAAACCGTTATCAATCAGAGCCTGTTTTGCTTTCACACAGAATGGGCAGCCTGGTTTTGTGAAGACCGTGATTGATTCTTGTGCTTTGTAGTCTGGTGCAATGTAGCCAAGCATGGTGTCAGCGTCTGAAACTTTGAACGGGTCGCCTGGTTCGTTTGCTTCGATGAACATTTTCTCTACCACACCATCTTTGACTAGCATGCTGTAGCGCCATGAACGCTTACCAAAGCCAATGTCACCTTTGTCTACCAGCATGCCCATACCATCGGTGAATTCAGTGTTGCCATCTGGGATGAATGTGATGTTGTCTGCTTCTTGGTCATTTTTCCAAGCGTTCATAACAAACGTATCGTTTACAGAAACACATAGAATGTCGTCAACACCGTGCTCTTGGAATACAGGAAATAGCTCGTTATAACGTGGTAGATGGCTTGAAGAACATGTTGGTGTAAATGCACCAGGCAAGCTAAATACAATAACGGTTTTGCCTTTGAAAAGTTCTTCTGTTGTTACGTTTACCCAATCATCACCTTGGCGTGTTGGAAAAGTAACCTGTGGTACGTTTTGGCCTTCTTTAGATGTAAACATAATGATTTCCTAGTATTTAAGTTTAATGAGTTACTGTGAGTCTTAGTCAGCGCTTTGCTGTGCTCCGTTTTGTTGAAGCTATTATTAACAATTTTCTTTGATAGGAATAATCGTTTGGTGCTATCGTTTCAATAGGTGTTTTCTATTGAGGTATGTGGCCTCTTAAACTGACGTTGAGTATGAGTCTATATGAACATTCGTGATTTAGAATATTTAGTTGCATTAGCTGAGCATCAGCACTTCCGCAAAGCCGCAGAATCTTGTTTTGTGAGTCAGCCAACCTTGAGTGGGCAAATACGTAAGTTGGAAGATGAAATCGGCACCGCTCTGCTGGAACGAAATAGTCGTAAAGTTCTTTTTACTGATTCAGGGTTGCAGCTTGTCGAACAAGCAAAAATTATTCTTTCCGAAGTGACGCGATTTAAAGACATGGCGAGTGGGCAAAGTGGGGAGATGGTTGGCCCAATGAATATTGGCTTTATTCCCACGGTCGGCCCCTATATTTTGCCAAGAATTATCCCACAGCTGAAAGCCGCGTATCCAGAACTTGAGATGTTCTTACATGAATCTCAAACTCATGATTTAGTCAGGCAGCTGCAAGACGGGAAATTAGATTGTCTGGTCCTAGCATCGGTGGCTGAGACGGCTCCTTTTAAAGAAATAGAGCTTTATAATGAATCACTTTCTTTAGCGGTGCCTTGCGATCATGAGTGGGCTGGTCTCGAATTTTTAAATGTCGACGAGCTGAATGGGCGCACAGTATTAATGCTCGGAGATGGGCACTGTTTACGTGACCAAGCACTAGGTTATTGTTTTGCTGCAGGGGCAAAAGAAGATAAACGATTCAAAGCCACGAGCTTAGAAACGCTGCGGAATATGGTGGCAGCTGGGGGCGGCATTACTTTGCTTCCAGAGCTTTCAGTCCCTAAAGAGTCAACCAAAGATGGGGTTTGCTACGTAAAAAAAATGGAGCCTCAGCCATCAAGAAAAATCGTGTTGGTCTATCGACCTGGCTCACCATTGCGGGCTCGTTTTGAACAGTTAGGCGGAACCATTCAGTCGATATTGCAAGCTTAATCAAAAATGGCTGCAAATATAAAGGAATAAAAAAGGGTTGGCATTGCCAACCCTTTTTGCTGTTTCCGAGTTAAAACAGCTCTTCACTGCTAGAGCTAGAATAAATCGTATCGGTGATCGATTCTTCAACATATTCTGTTGGCGCTGTCCCCTCTAGGAAGTATTCAAACATCGAGCTTGAATCAAACTTATTCGTCAAAAGGCCGGAATCTCTATCGATTCGAACGCGTACAATGTTGTTAGGCAGCTGTTTTGACTGAATCGGAACGCCGTCTAAAGCCACTTGCATAAAGTCAACCCACGCAGGTTGTGCTGTTTTTGCGCCAGCCTCACCTCCGGTGATTTGGTTCTTATCTAGGTTTTTATTGGCGGTGGTTTGCCCCAGTTTCCGATTGTGGTTGTCAAAGCCAACCCACGCGGTAGCAACAATGCCTGGGCCGTAGCCGTTGTACCAAGCGTCTTTAGAGTCATTGGTGGTCCCGGTTTTACCGCCGATATCTCGGCGTTTGAGCGGTTGTGCGCGCCACCCTGTGCCGTTCCAGCCTGTACCATCACGCCAGTTGCCGCCACCCCAAACATTGCTGTACATCATTTCGCGCATTAAGAATGCGGTTTGTTCAGAGATAACTTGTGGTGCATATTGAGGTTGATCAAGGTCGACATCCTGCTCCATAAATTCGTTGCTATCACTATTACTATCACTGTCTAAGGTAGTGAGCATGTCACAATGTTCACGACATATTGTTTTTGGAGTAGCTTGCCATTCGATGTCACCAAATCGGCTCTCGACACGGCTAATATAAAATGGGTCGACATAATAACCGCCATTGGCAAAAACCGAGTAGCCTTGGGCCATTTTCACCGGAGTAAGACTGCCGGCACCCAGTGCGATGGTTTCAGAGCGAGGCAGTTGGTCAATGTCAAATCCAAAGCGAGTTAAGTATTCTCGAGATTCATCCAAACCAACCGCACGAAGCACTCGAACCGCCATGACGTTTTTAGATTGCGCAAGCCCAATACGCACACGAGTTGGGCCAATATACGTTGGTGGTGAATTACGTGGCCGCCATGCTGTACCCTGACTCTTATCCCATTGATTGATCGGTGCATCGTTAATCAGAGTGGCGAGCGTCATGCCTTGATCCATTGCTGCAGCATAGATAAATGGCTTAATACTGGAGCCCACTTGTCGAACTGATTGAGTGGCGCGGTTAAATTTGTTGTGCACGAAGTTAAAGCCACCGACGAGTGACAAAATAGCCCCGTTTTCTGGATTCATGGCGACAAAAGCAGTATTGGCATTGGGAACTTGGCTTAAACGCCAGATAGGTTCAATATCGAGTTTGGCAATGTCGTCATTGCTCTCGTCTGAGGCAATCTCTGAAATCACTTCACTCTCAAGGCTCGGCTCGGCCTGTTCTGCGGTGTTACGAACCCAGATTTGTTCACCCACGGATAAAATATCTGAGGCCGACTTTGGTTCTGGACCTTGGCGGTCATCGGTTAAAAAGCGGCGAGCCCAATTCATTTGTGCCCATTCGACTTGTTGCGGGCCATGATTCTTCACCCAAATAAACGCGGTGTTGCCTTGAGTATCAGTGACGATGGCAGGCAGCAATGCGCCATAAGTCGGTTCTTTTGCTAGGTGACGTCGAAATTCTTGGTCAGTATTCAGTGTTGGCGCTTTTGTCCATACGACTTTTTCTGCACCTCGGTAACCATGACGTTCATCGTAGGCCAGGAGATTATCAATCGCGGCCTTATTGGCGGCCTGTTGTAATTTAGAATCAACCGTGGTGTAAACGCTCATACCTTGCGTATAAGCGGCTTCGCCATGTTGTTCAACCATCCAAGCGCGTGCTAATTCAGCGACATACGGCGCACTCAGTTCTATTTCTGCACTGTGATAGCGAGATTCGATTTTTTCAGCTCTCGCGTCTTCAAATTCGGCTTGAGTAATGTAATTTTCATCGAACATGCGTCGCAGTACGACATTACGTCGACTCGTGGCTCTTTCGAGCGAATAAATCGGGTTCATGGTCGACGGCGCTTTTGGCATACCAGCAAGCGTGGCTAATTCGCTGAGAGTCAGATCGTTGAGTTCGCGCCCGAAGTAGGTTTGCGCTGCCGCACCAAAGCCATAAGAGCGATAACCCAAGAAAATCTTGTTAACGTATAACTGCATGATTTCCTGTTTGCTTAGCGATTGTTCAATCCTAATCGCCAGGAATATCTCTTTGATCTTTCTTATTATTTTCTTCTCATTGGTCAAGAAAAAGTTGCGTGCTAGTTGCTGAGTGATCGTACTCGCCCCTTGCTTTGCTGATCCTGACATCGCCACGACGATGGCGGCACGAGCAATACCAATCGGGTCAATACCGTAGTGGCTGTAAAAACGGCTGTCTTCGGTCGCGATGAGAGCTTCAATTAAGTGCTGAGGAATATCTTGATATTCAACGGGTGTTCGGCGTTTTTCCCCAAACTGTGCGATTAATTTGCCATCTTGACTGAATACTTGCATCGGAGCTTCAAGCTCAACGTGTCGTAATTCTTCTACGTCTGGTAGGTCAGGTTTTACGTAAAAGTAGAAACCAATGATCGTACTGACTCCAAGAATCATGCAAACCAATGTGAATATAAATAGTCGCTTTATGAACTTCACCGAAGAATCCCTGATTAGTAGAGGTAGCTAAAGTGCAACCCCTTGTATTCTAAAATAAAAAATAACTAAGTTTTATATGACGGTGCTAACGCTAGCAACGATCTCTACTGTTGGTCAATAGAGCCACTGGAGCAAAACACATGGGTAAACCATTAATAACTGGTATAGATATTGGCCACTATAGTATTAAAGCCGTGGTCTTAAAGCCAGCAAGTGATGACTATTCACTGGTAAGTTTTAAAGAATTGCCCATTTCAGGTGATGTATTCTCTGATAATCACACCGTAAATCATCAACAAATTGTCAATAAGTTAAAAGAGCTACGAAAATTTCTCCCTATTTGGAGTAAAAGGGTCGCGATTGCTATTCCTGATAACGCGGTGATCAGCAAAGTACTGCAAATTGACAGCGATCTTGACGAGCGTGAGACAGAGTTTGCCATCTATCAAGGCTTCTCCCATCAGTCTCCCTTCCCCATTGAAGAACTCAGTTTGGACTTTGTGCGGGTTGATAACGACAGCAAAACGCAGACCGTTGCCTATCAAGTTTATGCCACCAAAAAAGACGTGGTTGACAGTCGTTATCAATCCATCAAAAAAGCCGGGTTTTTGCCGATCGTGTGTGACGTTCAAGCTCATGGGTTAGTGAGCGTTTGGCGGCAGGCAGCAAAAATGACCGCCAACACAGATTGGTTGTTGGTGGATGTTGGATACACCCAAACCTCTCTGTGTATGGACTTTGATAATAAGGCTCATTTTAGTAAAGAGATGGCTATTGGGACGCAATACCTAGAGCAATCTTCATCACCGATGAATGCGTTACTTGAGAAGAGAATCGATCAATTTATTCAGTTGATGATTGACCGAATTCAACGGCAAATACAGATGTTGCTGTCCGTGAACGGCAATTCAGCAGTGAAAGGAATTTGGCTGTCTGGGGGCGGCGCGACAACGCCAATGTTGGTTGAAGAGATTCAGCGTCGGCTTTGTATTGAATGCCAGGTTCTAAATCCTCTGTCTTTATTGGGGCGCTCACGGACTAGAAAGCCACATCATTACAGTGATTTGCATGGTTTTAATACCGCCGTGGGGATCGCAATGAGAGGTCACGATTGGCTGGAGGTTCAACATGCTCTATAGCGTAAACCTTCTACCCTGGCGAGATGATAAGCGTAAAAAGCACAAAAGACGATTTTTCAGCTTGATCGTGCTGTCAATTCTGGTCTCTTTTTTACTGCAATATCTGGCCGGTTGGTACTTCATCGCAGAACTTAATCAACAGCAAGGGCGAATTAATTATTTTACCCGATACATTGAACAGCTCGATCAAAAAATCAATGAACTGAAGCTAACCGAGCAAGACCATGCGGCATTACTTACTCGATTATCTGTCGTGGAAGAACTGCAATCCTCGCGCAATAAAAGCACTGAATTTATGGTTGAAATACAGAAGTTGGTACCGGAAGGGGTGTACGTCGACAAGATAAAAATGAAGGGCAACGAAATAGAGATGAAAGGGATCAGCGATAGTACTGCGCATTTGGCGACGATGCTGGATAATCTCGAAAAGTCTTCATTTTTAGATGATGTTTCTATGCATTCCATCATCCACGATCAAAAACGTTTTGGTCAAAGCTATCAGACTTTCGAAGCGTCTTTTCGCATTGCAGTGACCGATGAAAGCCCTCTCGAAGATGGTGTTAGCCAAGTGCGACCTAGTGGCCAGATACCGAGTAAAAAGATAGCCGATAAAGAACGTGGCCGTTCAATGTGGTTAGCGAGCTTGAATTTTCATTACTGTGTTGAAGAGCCAGATGGCATGGGAGCTCTGCATGGTTAATTTTCGAGATCTGGACATCGATGAAGTGACCGAGTGGCCTTTATTGCCTCAGGTGATGGTATTGCTGCTACTCCTTATTCTCTTACAGGGCGTTGGTAGCTGGTTTTATATTTTACCTAAAATAGAACAGCTTGAAGCACTGAAAAATGAAGAGCAAACACTGAAGTCAACCTTGCGAATAAAAGCCAATAAAGCGGCCACTCTACCCGTATTACGTGCTCAGCTTGATGAGCTAGAAGAACGATACGATTACCTGTTGCGTCAGTTACCGGAACAGAAAGAGTTGGCAAGCATGTTGGCATCGGTCAATGAGTTTGGCTTAAAGAATTCACTGACCTTCACGCGTATCGATTGGGGTCAAAGGCAGAATCAGACGTTTCTGTATCGGTTGCCTCTCAACTTTGAACTGACGGGAAGTTACGACAACATCGGTCATTTTTCAGAGGCCATTGCGAACCTACCAAGAATCATCGTTCTTGAAGACATTGATTGGCAACGAGTGAGCCAAGAAAGCAGCACATTGCATTTCCGTGTACGCGCATATACCTATCAATTCAAAGCGGAGGTCAAAGATGAAGGCTAATGGTTTTTTTCTTTTTCTCTGCGCGGGCTTTCTGATCGGTTGCCAAGCCAACAATGACTCGATCGATGAGTATATTCAGGCCATTGAATCCCAGGCCCGTAAAGAGGTTGTTCGCCTAGAGCCCGTGATTATGTTTCAAGCTTCCGCTTACCAAAGTACTGAACTTCGTGAACCGTTTTTTTTACCCAGTGCGGCACTGGTGCAAGAGCAGGCCATGGTTAAAAAAGATTGTTGGCAACCCCCAAAGCGAACCAAATCAGGGCCGCTTGAACGCTATCCAATGAGTAAGTTGAGATTAAAAGGCGTCATGGGGAGTGCGAATAGGGTGTCAGCGCTCGTCCAAACACCTAAAGGTCAAGTGGTCAACGTGAGTGAGGGGCAGTTTATTGGTCTTAATAACGGCAGAGTCACTAGGGTGACATCTCATTATGTGTTGATCAATGAAACGCTGCCCGATGGCCTAGGTTGCTGGAGTAAGCGTAACGTCAAGCTTGCTCTTAAATAGAATTATTTGTTTGAGATATCATCATGATTAAAGGATTAACAATGAAAATAGCGACAGTTTGTTCGTTATTCACCGTCACTCTACTGAGTATTCTACTCACCAGTGGTGATGTGTTGGCAGCCGACACAAATCAATTGAAGAGCATTGATTTTCGAGTGGATGGTGACAAAAGCGCGCGCATTATTATCGAACTAGCCAGTCCCTCTTCGGTTGTTGATTTGCAGAAAGTACAAGAAGGGTTGAGTATTGAGCTACTGCAAACCGATGTCAGTGATGAGCAGTTGTATCTACTCGATGTCAACGATTTCGGCACAGTGGTGGAAAATATAGAGGTATTTCGTAAAGAGCCGAGTACTTTGTTGGTGGCGTCCATCAGTGGTGATTATGATTATAACTACAGCTTGAAAGGGAAGTACCTTGATGTTGTGGTGACTCAAGCCAAAGCCGTTCAAAAGCCTAAGCAGGCCAGTCTACTCGAAAAAGAAGGCAAGCTGATTTCAATAAACTTCCAAGATATCCCGGTAAGGAATGTCTTGCAGCTCATCGCCGATTACAACGCATTTAACTTAGTCGTGTCTGACTCGGTGTCTGGTAACCTTACCTTGCGCTTAGACGGGGTGCCTTGGCAACAGGTTCTCGATATTATCTTGCAAGTCAAAGGCCTGGATAAAAGAGTGGAAGGGAATGTTATTTTGGTCGCGCCAACTGCAGAGCTTGATTTGCAAGAACAACAAAAACTCGAAAAATCCCGCCTTGCTGAGGAGTTAGGTGATCTCTCTTCCGACATTCTCAAAATTAACTTTGCTAAAGCTTCCGATATTGCCGATATGATTGGCGGTGATGGCCCTGTGAGTATGCTGTCCGATCGTGGTTCCATCAGCATTGATGAACGAACCAATTCTTTACTGATTCGTGAGTTGCCTGACAATATTGAGATCATTCGTGACATTGTTTCTTCACTCGATATCCCGGTAAAGCAAGTGCAGATTGAAGCTCGCATAGTGACCATTAATGAAGGCAACATGGATGAGCTAGGTGTTCGTTGGGGGTTTACTAATACCAATGGGAATAATACCGCAGGGGGATCTATAGAAAGTAACTTATGGCAAGTAGGCGCGTTGGCGGGGGATGAGTTGCCCATTGATGACTTTCTCAATGTTAATTTAGGCGCGACGTCAGCGAATGCTTCATCAATCGCGTTTCAAGTGGCCAAATTAGGCTCAGACATGTTACTTGATCTTGAACTGTCGGCATTACAGCGTGAATCGAAGGCAGAGATTATTTCTAGCCCCCGTTTAATCACAACCAATAAAAAACCAGCCTATATTGAGCAAGGGACCGAAATTCCGTATCTAGAGTCCTCGTCTAGTGGCGCAACGACCGTGGCATTTAAAAAAGCGGTCTTAAGTTTGAAAGTCACCCCTCAAATCACTCCAGACAATCGTTTAGTGCTTGATTTAAGTGTGACTCAAGACAGGCCGGGAGAAATCGTTAAGACGGGAACCGGGGAGGCGGTGGCGATTGACACACAAAGAATTGGAACTCAAGTACTGGTCAATAATGGGGAAACCGTGGTGCTCGGTGGAATCTACCAGCACAGCACCACCAATTCGGTAGATAAAGTACCATTGCTTGGTGATCTACCATTATTGGGGGCGCTTTTCCGCCGAACTTATGAACAAAAAGGCAAAAGTGAACTGCTAATTTTCGTGACTCCGAAAGTAATTCTCCAGTAGTGGGGAATAAATAATCGCGATCAACAAAAAATAAAGTTGCATTAGTGTCATCAGATCTAGATAATTTCGGGTCTTATCACGAAACATCTGTGAGGAATAGGTGCCACAAGCAACTATAAGACCTGATAATCTCAGGTTACTCTTGTGGCGATGTCATTGAATTAACGTTGTAAATTACTGCTAAAAACATGGCTGAGAAACGCAATATCTTTCTTGTTGGCCCAATGGGCGCCGGCAAAAGTACAATTGGTAGACACCTTGCTCAACAACTGCATATGGAGTTTTTAGACTCCGATACAGTTATTGAAGAACGCACAGGTGCTGATATCGCATGGGTTTTTGATGTTGAGGGCGAAGAAGGCTTCCGTAAGCGAGAAGAATCTGTCATCAATGATCTAACTGACAAGCAAGGCATCGTTCTTGCGACAGGGGGCGGCTCTGTAAATAGTAAGGATAACCGTAATCGTCTATCTGCACGTGGCATTGTTGTTTACCTAGAAACAACAATTGAAAAGCAACTTGCGCGTACAAATCGCGACAAGAAGCGCCCGTTGCTACAAACGGATAATCCGAGAGATGTTTTAGAATCTTTGGCGGGTGAACGCAATAACCTCTACGAAGAAGTAGCGGATTATACCGTTCGTACCGATGACCAGAGTGCAAAAGTAGTAGCCAATCAGATCGTAAAAATGCTAGAAGAACGTTAAGTCGTTTTTTATCGGAGAGCAAACCATGGAACGGATTACGGTCAGTTTGGGCGAGCGAAGCTACCCAATCTCTATCGGTGCCGGATTATTTAATAATTCGGCACAACTTTTTTCTTCTTATATCGATCAAGCATTTTCTGCTTATCAGAAAGTAGTGGTTATCAGTAATGTGACCGTTGCTCCGCTTTATGCTGACCAAATTTTGGCTCAGTTTAAGCAGCTTGGTTGCGAAACCTCGTTACTCGAACTTCCCGATGGTGAGCAATACAAGAGCCTCGATACCTTCAATCAAGTCATGACCTTTCTGTTAGAAGGCAATTACAGCCGCGATGTGGTGGTGGTAGCGCTTGGTGGTGGTGTGATTGGTGACCTTGTTGGTTTTTCTGCGTCGTGCTATCAGCGCGGTGTGGACTTCATCCAAATTCCTACGACATTATTATCGCAAGTCGACTCTTCTGTTGGTGGGAAAACGGCGGTGAATCATCCACTCGGCAAAAATATGATTGGTGCCTTTTACCAACCTAAATCTGTCATCATTGATACCGACTGTTTAACTACCCTGCCAGAGCGTGAATTTGCAGCGGGCATTGCTGAAGTGATCAAATATGGCATCATTTACGATGTCGCTTTTTTTGAGTGGCTAGAAGTCAATTTAGATAAACTCTATGCCCTTGATAAAGAAGCATTAAATTATGCAATATCTCGTTGCTGTGAAATCAAAGCGGAAGTCGTCGCTCAGGATGAAAAAGAGTCGGGTATTCGTGCTTTATTGAACCTAGGTCATACATTTGGTCATGCCATTGAAGCGGAACTAGGGTATGGTAATTGGTTGCATGGGGAAGCGGTTGCATCGGGCACGGTTATGGCGGCGAAAACAGCACAACTGCAAGGATTAATTTCTGAGCAGCAAGTTACGCGAATCATTTCTATACTTAAAAATGCAAAGTTGCCGGTACACACCCCAGAAAGCATGGCTTTTGGTGATTTTATGAAGCACATGATAAGAGACAAAAAGGTATTGGCCGGAGAACTTCGCTTAGTGCTACCCACCAGTATCGGTACTGCTGAAGTCGTTAAAGGTGTTCCTGAATCTGTACTTGAGCAAGCCATTGATTTTTGTCGTAGCGTATAATTTTATTTTATAGACAGTCATCTGTCAGTAGGACGGCCTAATGAGTTTAACGCATGAATCACGTGTGTTGGAATTAGAGTCTCAAACCGAGTTGCTAGAGCGTTTACAGCTATTGACTAATTTCGGCTCCAATCTTGTCACCGTCGGTGGTGAGATTGGCGCGGGAAAATCGTGGTTGGCGCAACGTTACCTAGAAGCTTGGGCGCAAGATAAAAATCAATCATTGTTGATGTGTCACCCCAATCAAGATGATCCTCAACGCCGTTCTACTATTTTAAATCAGATCATTTCCAACGCTCTTTTTAGCCCCCAAGATTCCCTTGTTGATAGCCTTGAGCAAATCTTAGAAGGCGAACCTTGTGATCTCGTCATTGTGGTTGATGATGCCCACTTATTGACCGAGTCGTTTATTTCAGAGCTGTGGATGTTGGTTCTTGAAGCGCAAAGTAATCCCCATTGGAGCATTAACGTCGTTCTGTTTGCTAAATCAAATAGCATCGAGGGTTTGCTAACCCGTTTAAGCTACGGACAAGAGCACAAGCCGATTGAATTAGAGGTTGATGCACTACGTTCAGAAGAGGCGGAACGGTTCTTTGAATTTCTTGTCGTTCGATATGTGGATGATAATCTCGAAAAACGAGTTCGTCAGGTGTACAAAAAGACCCCGCCTTTACCGGGTGCAATCATGGCATTAGGAGATCATAAAGTGGAAAAACGTATCATCATTCGTTCGATTGTGGGCTCTCCTGGCAAAATCGCTGCACTCATTATTTTACTCTTATTGATTATTGGCGGTGGTTACTATTGGATGATTAGCCAGCCTTCTCCGGACGAGAAAGCGCAACAGATAACCGATAGCCTTGAACAAACCGTTATCCCAACACTTCCTAGTGTCTCTTCATCGGTTACCACGATGGACGGAGAGTCGCTTGAGAATGAAAACCAAGATGGCGCTGAACGTGTTGATCCAAGCTACCAGGGTGCGATTGATGACAGTATGTCACTCCCTCCGGATGTGGTAGGCGAAACGGCAAGTGTAGGGCTCGCTGATGATGATCAGCAACGTGTCGTGATTAACTCGGATGTTGTTGATGCCCTGTTAGATGATAAACCGGCGGACACCAGCACGATTGACAATGCCATTGCAGACGCTCAGCAACAAGCTGATGCGGATGTTGAAGCAGAATCTGTGATTGAAGCCGAATCCGCACCGAGTGAAAAAATCATCACATTCTCATTTTCTCGCGAGGCATTGAAGGCATTTTCACCGCGTAGCTACACGCTCCAACTCGCTGCCATGAACTCGTTAACCGAAGTCCAAGAATTTATCGAGCAGTACGCTATCGAAGATCAAGTTCGTGTTTATCCAACAATGCGAAATGACATTGAGTGGTACATTGTGACTTATGAAAACTACCCAACGATTCAGGTTGCCAGAGACGCTGTCGATACACTGCCAGAAGAGCTGCGTGAGCTTGGGCCTTGGGCCAAATCAATGAGTCAGGTTCATCGAGAAATCGATCGTGAGAAATAACGCTGAGCTTAATGCGAAAATATGTTACATTTCGCAGCCTTATTTTGTGGTGGATAAACAGAGCAGTAAATGAAAAAGCAGCGTGCCTTTTTAAAATGGGCGGGTGGAAAATATGGCCTCGTTGAAGATATTCAACATCACCTGCCTCCTGCTCGTAAGTTAATAGAACCCTTTATTGGGGCGGGTTCCGTTTTCCTTAATACAGATTTTGAGCAATACCTGCTGGCTGACATTAACCCGGACCTCATTAACTTATACAATCTTCTTAAAGAGCAACCCGAGCTTTATATTTCAGAAGCCAAGCGTTGGTTCACCCCACACCATAATCAAAAAGAGGTGTACTTAGACGTACGCGCCCAATTCAATGCAACCGATGATGTGATGTATCGTTCATTGGCCTTTCTGTATATGAACCGTTTTGGCTTTAATGGCTTGTGCCGTTATAACAAAAAAGGTGGGTTTAACGTCCCGTTTGGCTCATACAAAAAACCCTACTTTCCAGAGGCGGAACTCGAATTTTTTGCGCAAAAAGCCAAGAAAGCGACTTTTATCTGTGAAGGCTACGTTGAGACATTCAAGCGGGCTCGAAAAGGCTGCGTGGTTTATTGTGATCCTCCTTATGCGCCATTGTCGACGACATCCAACTTTACCTCATACGCAGGAAATGGGTTCTCACTTGACGACCAAGCGGCTCTAGCGGATATAGCAGAGAAAACCGCTTATGAGCGCGGTATCCCGGTATTGATTTCGAATCATGATACAACGCTGACTCGTCGTCTTTATCACGGCGCACAACTCAACACTGTGAAAGTAAAACGAACCATCAGTCGCAATGGTGCTGGGCGCAATAAAGTGGATGAGCTACTTGCGCTGTTTTACGAAAAACAAAATCACACTGCAGACAAATCACTTTAAGCACTAGGATCTCACGACTGGCTTCTGTAGAATTGCGCGCGAAACTTGTTCAATTTCCCGTTTTAGTTAAATCGCGAACTCGTTAAATCCGCGAACTCGTTAAATCCGCGAACTCGTTAAATCGCGAATTGAATGGGTTATGTATCCGTTTGGTTGTGTATCCCATTAGGTATTTTAAGCACGCATTTAAGTACGGACTTAAGCACAAATTTAAACATAGAGGCTAGGTATGAAAGATTTTCTCATCGCTCCATCCATTTTATCGGCGGATTTTGCTCGCCTAGGCGCAGACGTTGAAAAAGTACTCGCAGACGGTGCCGATGTTGTGCACTTTGATGTGATGGATAACCATTACGTACCTAACCTAACGTTCGGTGCGCCAATCTGTAAAGCACTACGAGACTATGGCATTACTGCACCAATCGATGTTCATCTTATGGTGAAGCCAGTCGATCGCATTATCCCAGACTTTGCGAAAGCGGGCGCGACGATGATTACGTTCCATGTCGAAGCCTCTGAGCACGTTGATCGTACTTTACAGCTCATCAAAGAACATGGTTGCCAAGCGGGCGTGGTATTAAACCCTGCAACCCCATTGTCTTGTCTTGAGTTTATTATGGATAAGGTCGACATGATTCTTCTGATGTCGGTGAATCCAGGGTTTGGTGGTCAATCGTTTATTCCTCATGCTCTTGATAAACTTCGTTCTGTTCGTAAGATGATTGATGAATCTGGCCGTGATATTCGCTTAGAGATTGATGGTGGCGTTAAAGTCGATAACATTCGTGAGATTGCCGAAGCCGGCGCCGATATGTTTGTTGCAGGTTCGGCGATATTTGGTCGTCCTGATTACAAAGAAGTCATTGACGAAATGCGCGCTGAGCTTGCAAAAGTTAACGCATAAAAGTAGAACTAAGATCTGTTGACCTAAAATCAAAAATTTAGATTAAGGGGGGCTCATTAGCCCCTTTTTTACGTCTTGTTGCTCAACCTTTAAGACGAACATAATAAATAGGAAAGTAAGATGCCATTAAGCTCAATAAAACTGATTGCCTTCGATTTAGATGGAACCCTGTTAGATAGCGTGCCAGATCTGGCGATCGCTGCTGACCTTGCTGTCAAAGCCTTGGGTTTCCCATCTGTAACGGAAGAACAAGTTCGTGACTATGTTGGTAACGGTGCAGACATATTAATTGGCCGATCGCTCAGCCAGAATTTAACCGTGAATCCAGAGTTGAGTGAAGAGACTCGCCGCAAAGCGCGCATCTTGTTTGATGACTTTTATGAGCAAGGCGGTCATAAGCTGAGCCACCTTTACCCATCGGTTAAAGAGACTCTCGCTGCGCTCTCCAAAGCGGGCTTTACGATGGCTATCGTGACCAACAAGCCGACGAAATTTGTGCCGGACGTGCTTGCTCAGCATGATATTGCTCAGTACTTTACTGATGTCATTGGTGGCGATACTTTCGCGAACAAAAAACCGGATCCGATGGCGTTAAACTGGTTGCTAGAAAAACATGGCGTTAAAGCGGATGAAATGCTGATGGTCGGGGACTCGAGTAATGATATCAAAGCCGCCAAAAACGCCGGTTGCTATTCATTTGGTCTTACCTATGGTTATAACCACGGTGAGCCGATTTCTGCGTCTAACCCTGACTATGTGGCTGATGATATTGGTCAATTGCTCGAAGTCGTTCTCGTTTCAGCGTAAAGCTCAGAAAAGTTACCACAATCCTCTAGTAATATACTTGCCAATGAGTACACTGCTAAAATCGTGTTGATCAATTCGACACGGTTTTTTTAATTAATCATTATGAAGTCAAAGGAATCATTAGCATGAGCAAACCCATTGTATTCAGTGGCGTTCAACCGTCAGGTGAACTTAGTATCGGCAACTACTTGGGTGCTCTACGTCAATGGCAACAGATGCAAGATGACTATAATTGCCACTACTGTGTTGTAGACCTTCACGCTGTTACGGTTCGTCAGGACCCAAAAGCACTCAATGAAGCGACTCTAGATGCACTCGCAATTTGTCTTGCGGTTGGTGTTGATCCAAAGAAGAGCACGCTATTTGTTCAGTCACATGCACCAGAGCATGCTCAGCTTGGTTGGCTTCTTAACTGTTACACTCAAATGGGCGAGCTGAGCCGAATGACTCAGTTTAAAGATAAGTCAGCTCGCTATGCAAACGATGTTAATGCGGGTCTATTTGGTTACCCAGTGTTGATGGCGGCGGATATTTTACTGTACGGAACACATCAAGTTCCGGTTGGTAATGATCAGAAGCAGCACTTAGAGCTTGCTCGTGATATCGCGACACGTTTTAACAATGTGTATAGCACACCAGAACAACCAATCTTCCAAATCCCAGAGCCTTACATTCCAACCGTAAATGCGCGTGTCATGAGCTTACAAGACGCTTCTAAGAAGATGTCTAAGTCAGACGATAATCGTAAGAACGTAATTACTCTGCTTGAAGATCCTAAATCGATCCTTAAAAAGATTAATAAAGCTCAAACGGATACAGAAACACCGCCACGTATTGCTAATGATTGGGAAAACAAAGCGGGTATTTCGAACCTAATGGGTTTGTACTCTGCGGCAACGGGTAAAACGTTCGAAGAGATTGAGGCTGACTATCAAGGCGTCGAAATGTACGGCCCATTTAAGAAAGATGTGGGTCAGGCGATTGTCGCTATGTTGGAGCCCATTCAAGCGGAATACCATCGTATTCGTGAAGATCGCACGTACTTAAACAGTGTCATGAAAACGGGTGCTGAAAAAGCATCAGCACGAGCAGAAGTAACGTTGAAAAAAGCGTACGAAGCGGTGGGTTTTGTTACCCGTCCATAATACGAACACAGAGTCTTCGTTGATTCTATTACGACAATAGCACCGTGATTGTTCAAAGCCTTTAGCCATGCTAAGGGCTTTTTTATTTATAAATCCATCAGTTATCTACAAGTCCCGACCAAACCTATCTTTCCGTTTACTTTGCTTGTTGAAAGCATGCGCTCCATTCAGCTATTTGATTTGGATATGAGATCGAGATCTCGATAAATAGGGTGAATGTTTCTATTGCTTACATAAAAGTCCAACACTGAGCGGGCAAAATAAAAACGACAATTCAATTAACGTGACATGGAACACCATCTTAAATGCAACACGACATTCTTGATGGTACTCAGAGGTAGATAATGGAAACCAAATTTACACGTAGCTTGCTTGCTCTTGTGGTGGGTTCAACGCTGGCTGCACCCGCACTCGCTGATGTGATTCTTTCTCAATATGTGGAAGGCACCAGTTACAACAAAGCCATCGAAATTGCCAACACCGGTGATACCGCCGTGAGTTTAGATGACTTTCAATTGGCTAAATCAAGCAATGGTAATGGCTCATGGGGAAGCACTTTGTCTCTTGCCGGCAAAGTGATTGAGGCGAATCAAGTCTTAGTGATTTCTCACTCAAGCGCAAGCCAGGCGATACAAGACGTCACCAATGAGAATAACGGCTCAGTGGTGAACTTTAATGGCGATGATCCGATAGCACTGCTCAATGCTGATGGCAGAGTTCATGACATGTTAGGCATTATGGGCGATGTTGATTGGGGTAAAGATGTGACTTTGGTTCGCGCTGACCTTACCCCTTCTAGCACTTACCAAGCATCTCAATGGGTGGCACAAGCGACTGACAATATTGAAGGCTTAGGAGCGTTGGAAGCGGTTGAATTGCCACAAGCCTTTGCTTGTACTCAAAACGATTCAACGCCAGTCTTTACTGCTATTCAAGATATCCAAGGAGAAGGGGCCAGCTCTCCGTTTATCAGTGGCTACCCATATATTACGGATGAGGAACATTTCGTTGAAGGTGTGGTAACGGCGGTGACCACAGGGCTGACGAAAGGGTTTTATCTTCAGGCTTTAAATGACGACTATAACTCAAGCACGTCTGAAGGATTGTTTGTTCATACCAACTCATCTCAATCAGACTTAGTGGCTGGTGATGTTGTTTGTGTCAAAGGCAAGGTTCAAGAGTATTACAGCCATACTCAGCTAAAAGTGGAAAACAACAACTGGATCAAGGTCAGTGATCAAACGGCACCTTCCGCTGTTGCCATTGAAATACTAGAAAGCGATGAGAATTTCGAACAAACTCTAGAGCGCTATGAAGGCATGTTGGTCAAAACCACAGAAGCGCTTGATATGCGTGTGACACGTACATTTGGCTATGACTATGCCGGGCGTCGTAACAATATGGTGCTGGCGCAAGGTGAAATTAATATGCAGCCAAACCAATTGTATGCGGCAGGCTCTGAGCAAGCGAATGAGCAAAATCTGCGTAATAAACTGGCTCGAGTATTTGTTGAGACCGATCAGAAAGCCCCCAACGGACAGATCCCGTACTATCCAGACTTTGGCCGCACAGATATCGATCAAAATGGGTCAACGGAAGATTACATTCGCATCGATGATTCGATTATTGGTCTAGAAGGTGTTTTAAGTTATAGCTACGGCGAGTATCGACTCATTGCGACCAATCAATTGAGCCGTGATAATTTTGTTCGCAACGATCCTCGTACTGAACGCCCTCAAATGAATCGAGGTGATTTACGTATCGCGACGTTCAATGTATTGAACTACTTCAATTCTCCATTTGGTGGTGATGCGAATTTACATGGCGACAACCGCGGTGCAAATAGCTACGAAGAGTTTGAAGTTCAACAGCAAAAAATCGTCAATGCTATTTTGTTACTTGATGCCGACATCATTGGCTTGATGGAAATTGAAAACAATGGGTTTGGTGCCAGCGGAGCGATTACGCAACTCGTCGATCAAATTAACTTGCGCATCCCGAAACAAAAAGATCACTATAAATTTGTGGCGATCGATTCGAATCAAGACGGTGAGACGAATCACCTAGATTCTATTGGGACCGATGTTATTACCACGGGTGTGATTTATCGCAGTAAGGCTGTGAAGTTAAAACAGAGCCGTGTGATTGCGATGCCAAGTCAACTGGCACCTGAAGTGATCGATGATAAGGGCAAAGTGATTGAAAGTGGTAAAAACTATCAACGTGATTCTCTTGCTCCTACGTTTAAAGTGAAAGGGACCAAAGAGAGAATCACCGTTGCGGTGAATCACCTTAAATCGAAAGGCTCAAAATGTTGGGAGGATGCAGCTCCGATAGAGCAAGGTGGTCAGGGTGGGGTTGACGCCGACAAGCAAGGGTCGTGTGAAAATTTCCGAGTTGCGGCAGTGGTTGCGTTAGGTGAAGCACTGGAAGAGATCAAAGGGCATAAAGTCATTCTTGGCGATATGAATGCGTATGGTAAGGAAGATCCAATGCTTATCCTTACCGATTACAGTGCTGAGAAGTACGGCAAAGCGATCAAAGCAGCACGTAATACCTTTATTGCGGGTGAACCACAATTTGGAGATGACGGCGCTGTGATCACCAAGAGTTTCGGTTACATCAATGCGGTTGAGATGCACCATCCAAAAAGTTGGAGTTACTCATACAATGATGAAGTCGGTGCTTTAGATCACTTACTGATCAGTGAGAGCTTAGCGGAAAAAGTGGTGGACGCGACAGATTGGCATATCAATGGCGGAGAATCGACGCTGTTTGATTACAACGAAGAGTTCAAAGGTGATTTTCCGAAATACCAAGATCACTACCGTTCATCTGACCATGATCCTGCCGTTCTAGAGTTACAGATGGGAGGTTCATTTGGCCTAGGCGCACTAGTGTCGATGTTCGGTCTGATGATGTGGCGACGTCGTGATTCCTAGCGTCTAGCTCATTCAAGTGTAAAACGTTAAGGCCAGTGTTTACTGGCCTTATTTCATTTTTTTCAGCGTTAATACTTGCCTTTCCTACTTGGTATTGCACAATACCGCCCTCTGAAATGTTTCAATGTGTTGAGCTGTATTGTTGCCATGCTATTGATTATCGATAATTACGATTCGTTTACCTATAACCTGTACCAATACTTTTGTGAATTGGGTGCAGAGGTTAAGGTTGTGCGTAATGATGCGATTGATGTCGCTGGAATCGAAGCGTTAAAGCCGTCACACCTTGTTATTTCTCCTGGTCCTTGTACGCCTAATGAAGCGGGTATCTCTCTGGCTGCCATCGAACACTTTGCTGGTAAGTTGCCTATGATGGGAGTGTGCTTAGGACATCAAGCCATTGCCCAGGTTTTTGGTGCAAACGTCGTGCGTGCTCGACAGGTCATGCATGGCAAAACATCCCCAATTACTCATACCAATCGCAGCGTCTTTCGTGGCTTAAACAACCCCCTAACGGTCACTCGATACCATTCGCTAGTAGTACAAAATGGCACCCTGCCAGACTGTTTTGAAATAACCGCGTGGACCACACTTTCCGATGGTTCCCTCGATGAAATAATGGGGTATCAGCACAAAACGTTGCCCATCGATGCGGTTCAGTTTCACCCTGAATCGATCAAAACAGAGCAAGGCCACGAGTTACTCGCCAACTTCTTAGCCCGCTAGGCGGATCGTTCGATCTGACCGCGATCACCTTTCTTAACATTTCTTTCATATTCTTAGTGCGCATCAGCGAATGAAAAACTATTCGCAACAGATATTCTCTAACAATTTATCACCTTGATACGACTGAGTTGTTGCTGTCACTCGCGACCCTTACAAAAAAAAAGCTTCATAAAAGAACCAACTTGATGCATAAATAGTCATGTGTAGTGACTATCTGTGGATGACCCCACGCTTGAAAAGAATAATTCACTATTGAAATGGTTAATTGAATGTAAATACAATGCTGCAGCAGTAAAAATGCGAAATTTTATATTCCTTCATTTTGAGAGGGTAATACGCAGAACTGCTGGTTGGTCGTGTTAAGAGGGAATGTGCAATGACAGCTGAAAATTTTGGTTCAGGGAAAGAAAAGGTAGAACGCGAATTATTTAACGAGGTGATGGTTCCTTGTTATAACCCAATGGAAATGATTCCAGTAAAAGGGGAAGGCGCGCGAGTTTGGGATCAAGAAGGTCATGAGTACATCGACTTTGCTGGTGGTATTGCAGTGAGCTGTTTAGGTCATTGTCACCCAGCTATGGTCAACGCACTAACAGAACAGGGTAATAAAATTTGGCATTTAAGTAATGTCATGACGAATGAGCCGGCACTGCGATTGGCTAAAAAGCTGACCGAGGTTAGCTTTGCTGAAAAAGTGTTCTTTGCTAACTCTGGTGCGGAAGCCAATGAAGCGGCCCTAAAGCTTGCTCGTCGTTGGGCAGCGGATGTTCATGGCCCTGAAAAATCAGAAATCATTGCCTTTGAACAAGGGTTCCATGGCCGTACTTTTTTCACCGTTACTGTGGGTGGTCAAGCGGCTTATTCAGATGGTTTTGGCCCAAAACCTGGCGATGTTACGCATTTACCATACAATGATATCGCGGCACTAGAAGCACATATGTCGGAGCGCACTTGCGCCATCATGATGGAGCCACTTCAAGGAGAAGGCGGCATCATCTCTCCGACCAATGAATTTATGAAAGCGGTTCGCGAGCTGTGTGATAAATACAACGCTCTGCTTATTTTTGATGAAGTTCAAACCGGCAATGGCCGTACTGGCGATTTCTATGCTTATCAAGGGTTAGGAATCACACCGGATATTTTGAGCACGGCGAAATCACTCGGTGGCGGCTTCCCAATTGGTGCCATGCTCACCACATCAGCGTTGGCTGAACACCTGAAAGTGGGCACTCATGGTTCGACTTATGGCGGTAACCCACTTGCTTGTGCCGTTGCAGAAGCGGTGGTTGATGTTGTCAGCCAGCCTGAAACATTAGCGGGTGTTAAAGAACGTGAAGCGCTCTTTCGTCAGGGATTAGCTAAGATTAATGATAAGTACCAAATCTTTGCTGAAATACGTGGCAAAGGCTTGTTACTAGGCGCTGCACTTAATGATCAGTGGCAAGGTCGTGCTCGTGATGTGTTAGTGGCAGCTGGTCAACATGGGCTTATGGTGTTGGTCGCGGGTGCCAATGTCGTTCGCTTTACGCCGTCTTTGGTGATTTCTCCACAAGAGATCGAAGAAGGGCTTGCTAAGCTTGATGCGGCAATCGCATCGTTAACCTCGAAATAAGTTAACAACCTATACGTATTCGTCTGAATACCGTTCAGGGGCTAGAGACTCTTTTTAGCCCCTATTGCATCAGGAGGGAATTTCGATGCTGGTTATTCGTCCCATTTCAATGTCTGACTACGATGCCTTGCACACTTGTGCAGTGGAATCTGGTCACGGTTTTACATCTCTTCCTGTTAACGAAGAACTGCTGACTAATCGTATCCAACACTCTGAATACAGCTTTGCAAAAGGCGACGTGACAGAGCCGGGGGATGAAGGCTACCTAATGGTCGGCTTTGATAGTGAAAGTGGTGAAGTGGCAGGTTGTACGGGAGTGGAAGCTTCTATCGGTTGGGATGTGCCTTTTTATTCCTATCACATCAGTACTGTGGTCCACGCATCGCCTAAATTGGGCGTGAATAACGTGGTTAAATTGCTGACGTTTGGTAATAACTACACAGGCTGTACTGAAATTTGCACGCTGTTTTTACGACCAAGTTTTCGTGGTGGGTTGAATGGACGTTTGATGTCTAAGTGTCGATTCTTGATGTTGGCGGAACACCCACATCGATTCTCAAAAACCATATTCGCGGAGATGCGTGGGGTATCCGATGACGAAGGAAACTCCCCATTTTGGCAATGGCTCCAGGAGCATTTCTTCTCGATTGACTTCACCATGGCCGATTATTTAACCGGTATTGGTAAGAAAGGCTTTATCGCCGATCTGATGCCTAAGCTGCCAATTTATATCAACTTGCTGAGTAAAGAAGCTCAGGCTGTGATTGGTAAAGTTCATGACAACACATTGCCAGCACTGAAACTGCTAGAGCGTGAAGGCTTCACCTGTCGAAACTACGTCGATATTTTTGATGCAGGCCCTACCGTAGAGTGTGATGCTCGAAATATTGAGTCAGTACGCCACTCATTTCGAGCCAAAGTGGTGATTTCAGAGCACACAAGTGCTGATCATTACTTAATATCAAATACTTCATTTGAGAACTTCCGTGCCACCGCAGCAAAAGCAGCGTATGACCATGCAAGTAACACGGTGATTTTAGCGTCTGATGTCGCTAAAGCATTGCAGGTTTCTCAGGATGACTATGTGCGTATGCTCGCCCAGTAACGGTTTTTATCTGTAATTTTTTCTTCGGTAACCTAATTTTCTCAGTAAAAAGTACAAGGATTTCATTATGACTCATTGGATTGGTGGCGAGTGGATCGCAGGACAAGGCGATGCGATGGTTTCAACAAGCCCATACAACAACCAACAAATATGGCAGGGTGATAGCGCGACTCCCACTCAGGTGGAATCGGCGGTCACTGCGGCTCGAAGCGCCCTTGTTGAATGGAAGAATCGAAGCTTTGCTGAGCGAGAGAAAGTGGTGTTAGCTTTTGCCGAGAAAGTAAAAGAACACAGTGAAGAGATTGCTGAGATTATTGCCAAAGAAACCGGCAAGCCTATTTGGGAAACGCGCACCGAAGCTGGCGCGATGGCTGGAAAGATCGCTATCTCAATCCGCGCATACCATGAGCGCACAGGGGAAGCGAGACGCGAAGCCGCCGGAAACCAAATCGTTCTGCGTCATAAACCATTAGGTGTGATGGCCGTTTTCGGGCCTTATAATTTCCCTGCCCACCTTCCAAATGGTCACATCGTGCCTGCATTGCTGGCGGGAAACACGGTAGTGTTTAAACCTTCAGAGCAAACGCCGTGGATTGGTGAGTTTGCCATGAAGCTATGGCAACAGGCAGGTTTACCTGCTGGTGTGCTTAATCTGGTTCAAGGTGCCAAAGAAACAGGGATTGCACTGGCCGATTCCAAAGGCATTGACGGTGTGCTCTTTACCGGCAGTGCCAATACGGGGCACGTATTACACCGCCAATTTGCAGGTCAGCCAGGCAAAATGCTGGCACTAGAGATGGGCGGAAACAACCCAATGGTGATCTCTGAGCAATTTGGGGATGTTGACGCGACGGTTTATACCATCATCCAGTCTGCTTTCATCAGCGCAGGTCAACGCTGCACCTGTGCTCGTCGCCTTTACGTTCCGCACGGTGAGAAAGGGGATGTGTTGCTCGGTCGTCTTGTTGAGGCCACAAAAAAAATAAAAGTTGATCAACCTTTTGCTGAACCTGCGCCATTTATGGGCCCTCAAATCTCGATGGATGCCGCTAAGGTTATTTTACACGCTCAAGCTAACCTTCATTCTCTTGGGGGCGAAAGTCTGGTAGAAGCCAAAGCAGGAGAAGCGGCATTTGTTTCACCAGGTATCATAGATGTGACTGCGGTCGATGAATTACCAGATGAAGAATATTTTGGGCCGTTATTGCAAGTCGTTCGCTATGACAGCCTAGAACGAGCGGTAGAGATGGCTAACGACACTCGCTTTGGATTATCCGCGGGGCTTATTTCAACTGACGACAGCGAATGGGATTACTTTGTTGACCACATTCGTGCCGGTATTGTGAACCGTAACAGACAGTTGACTGGGGCCAGTGGTGATGCACCATTTGGAGGCCCTGGGGCGTCGGGCAACCTAAGGCCAAGTGCTTATTACGCTGCTGACTACTGCGCTTATCCAATGGCTTCAATGGAAGGCGACGAAACTCTTTTACCAGCGACGTTTAGCCCAGGGATTGAACTGTAGCTTTCTATTTATATATCAATCACCGAATTAAGGACTCGTTATGACACCGGATACTTTATTTACGGCTTTATGGAATGATTATATTGACCGTCTGTGCCCATCGGCTGAGATTGTGCATAAATTGTTGCGCGAAGAGGACGTTTTGATTAATGACCATATCGCCTTGAGAACCTTCAATTCTTCCCCTCTTGGGATTGCTACGTTAGCGAAGCCATTCTTAGATGCCGGGTACGTGGCATGCGGTGACTATGAGTTCGAGAGTAAAAAACTCGTTGCCAAACACTATGAACACCCTGACCCTAAGCAACCTAAAGTGTTTATTAGTGAGCTTAAAGTGGATGAGTGCTCAAGTGAGCTACAACAGATCGTTGCTAAGCTTGTTGAGCAATTGGATCCTAGTAAGCTGAAAGGTCATGAATTCTTGTTCGGTGGCCGGCTTTGGGATCTAAGTGATACCGATTACCAAACATTGGCCAGCGAGAGTGAATATGCAGCATGGCTAGCGGCCCATGGCTATGGAGCCAATCACTTCACTGTGAGTGTGAATCAACTCAATCAATTTTCAGAAGTGAAAGACGTCAACGATCATCTTCGTCAATCGGGTTTTAAGATAAATGAATCGGGTGGCGAAGTGAAAGGCTCACCAGATGTGCTGCTTGAGCAGTCTTCGACGATGGCCGATAAGGTCGAGGTGACATTTAGCGAGGGCAAGAAAACGATACCAGGTGGCTTTTATGAGTTTGCCAAGCGTTATCCGATGGCAAATGGTGAACTTTATACGGGTTTTGTTGCGGCTTCAGCCGATAAGATTTTTGAAAGCACTGATAGCTGATAACTCAATGCACAAAGTATTGATAGCCAAAAGTATTGATAGTCAAAAGTACTGATAGCCAATAGAACCGTTTTTCGTTTTGATTAGCCGTAGACATAAAAAAGCCACCCACATTGCTGAGGGTGGCTTTCTGATTTTTATCAATTTCTAATCATTAGAAATTAACGAGTTCCGTATACAACGATAGTTTTACCGTGTGCAGAAATTAGGTTCTGTTCTTCTAGCATCTTTAAGATACGACCAACGGTCTCACGAGAACAGCCAACGATTTGACCAATCTCTTGACGAGTGATCTTAATCTGCATGCCGTCAGGGTGAGTCATTGCATCAGGTTGTTTTGCTAGGTTAAGCAGCGTTTGTGCAATACGGCCAGTCACATCTAGGAAGGCTAAATCACCCACTTTTTGGCTTGTCACTTGTAGACGGTTAGCCATTTGTGATGAAAGACGCATTAGAATGTCTGGGTTAACTTGGATAAGTTGACGGAATTTCTTGAAAGAAATCTCAGCAACTTCACAAGGAGATTTAGCACGAACCCATGCAGTACGCTCTTGATCTTCTTCAAACAAGCCTAGCTCGCCAATAAAATCACCTTGGTTTAGGTAAGAAAGAATCATTTCCTTACCTTCTTCATCCTTGATCAGTACCGCTACAGAGCCTTTAACGATGTAGTACAACGTTTCGGCTTTTTCGCCGGCGTGAATCAGCGTGCTTTTTGAAGGGTACTTATGAATATGACAGTGTGAAAGAAACCACTCTAGTGTTGGATCTGTTTGAGGTTTACCTAAAACCATAATATCTCACTTCCTCTGAAGGTGTGCTTGTCGCTTTCCGCGGTGTGCTTGTCGCTTTCCATACAGTCAGCTAGCCTAAAATAAGCCTGCTTAGGATAAGAGCACGTTATTCATGCTGCAAGCTATCTAGTATCTCGGTTAAGAATAGTATCCTTTTTTACTTCAAATTTCTTGATTTTAATCGCTTCTATACGCGGTTATTTTACGCAAAAATGTGCACATGATCACGGTATGAAAAGTAATCGACTTCTTTGATGAGAGTTTATCCAATTTTCCCGGTTTCGATCAGCTGCTGCAGGATTGGTCTTGCAATCAGTTCCATCGCAAAGCTCATCTTCCCACCTGGTACCACCAATGTATTATGTCGTGACATGAAAGAGCCATCAATCATAGCGAGGAGGTATGGGAAGTCGACATTCTTTATGCCACGTAAGCGAATAACGACAAAGCTTTCATCCAGACTAGGGATGCCTTTTGCGTTAAGTGGGTTTGATGTATCAACCGTAGGAACACGCTGAAAGTTAATATGAGTGCGAGAAAACTGAGGGGTAATATAATTGAGGTAATCATCCATAGATCGAACAATCGAATCCATGACGGCTTCGCGTGAGTGGCCACGGTCTCGTGTGTCTCGAACAAACTTTTGAATCCACTCTAAGTTAACAATCGGAACCATGCCTATGAGTAGATCAACATGTTGGGCAACATTGACATCCCCGTCGACAACGCCACCATGCAGCCCTTCGTAAAACAGCACATCTGAGTCTTGAGGTAAATCTTGCCACGGTGTGAAGGTGCCGGGCATTTGATTGTAAGGGACCGCTTCATCGAAGGTATGAAGATAACGTCGTACCTGCCCAGTTCCTTCGTTACCGTAAGTACGGAAAAATTCCTCTAGGGTAGGAAAGTCGTTGGCCAGCGGACCAAAGTAACTGATGTGTTTACCTTGTTCTCTGGATTTTCGGATCTCCACATCCATTTCTGGTCGAGTGAAGCGGTGAAAGCTGTCACCTTCCACCCACGCTGGTTTCACGTTCATCATATTGAACATTTTGCGAAACGCTTCTGATGTGGTGGTGGTTCCTGCTCCAGAAGAGCCAGTTACCGCGATAATAGGATGTTTTGCTGACATGACTAACCTTGTCGTAAATGTAACTTACTTGTTGAGTATTCGATAAATCTTAACGTTAGCGTTTCACTATAGCATGCCAAATGGAAAGGTCTACGCCAGTAAAGTGAGTGAAACGAAAAGCGAGAAGGCTATAGCGATTTACGCATTTTTATGTCGACTGTTTCATGCAACTCTGAGAACACAACTGTCGCATCGCCGCTTTTAAGTAACGTTTTTACCTGTTCAATTTTATCTTGCAAAGAGCATTCAATCTCTCCGTAATCGGTTCCTTCGCGAAGGACAAACTCCTTAATAAGGTTGTCTAAAGTATCGTTTTCTATTTGTTGCCAAGGAATAATCATAGTGGCCTATTCGTGGTTTTGATTTGATGGTGCGTGCTTTAATGTTTCGTAATAATCTGGGAGAACTTGTTCTAACCAGAAACCTGGGTTCGTTAAACTCCCTGAGATAAACCCAACATGGCCGCCATGCTCCAATAACTGGTAATTGATGTTATCGGGTAAAATGAAACTCGGTATCACCGCCTGGGTCATAAAGGGATCGTCTTTGGCATGAATGATCTGCAAGGGTAAGGTGATGTCTTGTAATCGATGAATACCAGAGCAACGTTGATAATAGCTCTGCGCACTTTCAAAACCATGTAAGGGCGCAGTAATCAGTTCATCAAATTCATACAACTTGGAGATGCGCTTGATACGTTGATAAGAAAGCCCAAGCTCACCTTTAAGCAGGCGGTGTTTGTGCAGAGCGCTTTTTTTCAAAGAAGAGACTAAATAACGCCGATACACTTTCGAAAACCCTTGCTCAATTCGCTCAGAACACGCGGACAGATCCAGTGGTGCGGATACTATGGTCGCCGCATCCAACAGTGGATTGTCTTGGTAGTGGGCAAGATAGTTGACCAACATGTTGCCACCCAGTGAGATACCGACGGACACTTTCGGATTGGTGGGAAAACGCATGTTTAGGTAGTTCAGAAAAAAGCGAGCGTCTTCTATTTCGCCAGAATGATACGCTCGTGCGAGGTTATTCGGTTTTCCACTGCAACCGCGAAAGTGCATCATAACCGAAAGCCAGCCTTGCTTGGCAAAAGCGTGCATTAATCCATTGGCGTATGGGCTATAAAAGCTGCCCTCTAATCCGTGAAATAGAACAAAAATGGGCTTTTGTATTGCACTCTCTGATAGCGGATCTTCACTCCAAGCTAGGTCAACAAAGTCACCGTCTGGCGTGTCTAGCGTCTGCCAGATAGGTTCAAATAAGGCATTTTTACGTATAAAGCGTGGCACAATGGTTTGTAGATGCGGGTTTTTTATGCCCGTAGCTGGATGAAATTGAGTCATAGGGGACCGTTAGTGTTTATCGCAAGGCGCTGGAGCTGAAAAAGCTTGGTATAGGTGCTCACCGCCCAGTTGACGGCAGTAGCGTTGCGTGAGTGATTGGTGTTCGCAATGGTTCAAAGGCAGCCCATTAATGCAATCAACGAGATCAGATTGCTGTTGTTTTTCTAGTTGAAGCTCAAATTGCAGTGATTCGCGATAAAGAGTATCGGGAACATGGCGTTTGAGTTTCCGTCTGAGCTCTCGGTAGCTATGAAGCAATGCCTCTGAGCGCCCGAGACATTCTTCAACTTTGTGCCAGTCTTCGTCTTGAAAACTGACTTTTTGTTCATCTAACCATTTCAGAAGTAGCAATAAATTGACGTTGCCATGGAACTGATTTTGAAGCTCCAAACACGCCTGCTTAACCTCACGCACACTGTAATATTGAAGACTAAACTGCCATAGCCTTTCAAGTGTTAAGGAGATATTCGCGCGTGTTTGAGTCATTACTGGTTATATTCCTCTTCCATTTGCTCTAAGGCTTCTTGCTCGGCCATCCACTCCATTTCAACCTGCTCGAGTTGAGATTTACTGGTTGCCTGAAGCGCGAGTACTTCATTAAGCTTAGCTTTATTTTCTGCATCATAAAGAGAAGTGTCTGACAAATGCTGCTCAGCGGTGGAAATGTCGTCATTGAGCTTATCCATTTTTTTCTCTAACTGAGTGAGATTTTTACGCAATGGCGCGGTTAATTTTCTAAACTCGGCATCCCGGCGTTTTTGCTCTTTTTTCCCAGCTGCGCTGTTGCTGCTGTTTTTCTCTGGCAGATCTGCTTGGGCTTCTTTCCGTTCAATTTTCTGTTGTTCAGTGAGCCACTTGTAATAATCACTAAGGTCACCATCAAAAGGGGCGACTTGACGATCGTGGACCAAATACAGGTCATCGGTTGTTGCTCTGAGTAAGTAACGATCGTGACTGACAATCACCATAGCCCCTTCAAAGGTCTGCAGAGCAAACGTCAGAGCTTGGCGCATATCCAAATCAAGGTGGTTGGTTGGTTCATCGAGTAGCAATAGATTCGGTTTTTGCCACACAACGAGAGCGAGAACAAGGCGTGCTTTTTCTCCGCCAGAAAAGGGTGCTACTTTATCCAGTGCCTTTTCACCTTGGAAACCAAAGCTGCCTAGGTAATCGCGCAGTTGCTGCTCGGTCTTACCAGGCGCTATCTGCATCATATGCTGTAACGGCGTTTCATCAGGATGTAAGGTTTCGAGTTGATGCTGAGCAAAGTAACCAATTTTAACGCCTTGAGAATAGCCTAAATCACCAGATTGAGGCTTTAATTCACCTGATAGGAGTTTGATTAACGTTGATTTACCTGCGCCATTGCGTCCTAAAAGACCGATACGACTACCGGGAACAAGATTAAGGCGGATTTTTTCTAAGATCAGAGTGTTATCGTAACCTGCACTGACATCATCCATCATCATGATTGGATTAGGTAGGGCGGCTGGCTCTTTAAATTCAAAGCTGAATGGGTTATCAAACTGCGCGGGTAGCACTTTTTCCATTTTTTCTAACGCTTTAATTCGACTTTGAGCTTGTCGTGCTTTCGACGCTTTGTAGCGAAAACGGTCAATATAGCTTTGCATATGCGTCATTTGTTTCTGCTGTTTTTGGAACATAGCTTGCTGCAAAATCAACTTTTGCGCTCGTTGTGTTTCAAAAGAAGAGTAGTTACCGGTGTACTCGTTAAGCTGTTGATTTTCTACATGTACGATTCGGCCAACGATCGGGTCTAGGAAATCTCGGTCATGGGAAATAAGAAGCAATGTGCCAGGGTAGCTTTGTAGCCAGCGCTCAAGCCACATAACCGCATCTAAATCTAAGTGGTTGGTGGGCTCATCGAGAAGTAATAAATCAGAGCGACAAAGAAGCGCTTGAGCAAGGTTGAGGCGCATTCGCCAGCCCCCCGAGAATTGGGTCAGACTCCAACTCATTTGCTCCTGGCTAAATCCCAATCCATCGAGAAGCTCAGCGGCTCTTGAATTAATGGTATAACCACCAATGGTTTCAATTTTTCCGTGCAGTTCTGCGACCAGAGTTCCATCATCAGCGGCTTCTGCATCTAACAGTGCTTGTTCTAGGGCACGATATTCACGATCACCATCAATGACATACTCAAGCGCACCACGTTCAAGTGCCGGTGTTTCTTGTGCTACCCAGGCTAACTCCCAATGAGAAGGCTGGCTAAATGATCCAGCATCGATAGACAGCTCATCTTTAAGTAGAGCAAAAAGTGTGGATTTTCCGCAGCCGTTTTTACCGACTAATCCCACCTTGTCACCAGGGTGGATTGTGGCAGAGGCTTGTTCTAAGAGAGGCTTTCCGCCTCTAAGTAACTGAATGTCAGAAAAGATAATCATAAAATATTAACTTGCACGTGGTGGCATTTATGGCGACAAATAGTAGGTCTAATAAGGATAAATGTCGATCATTATACAAATTGGGTTATGATGCTAAAAAAGAATAACAACTTTACAACATGCTAGGATGATTGCTTGCGAAATGACGGAACTCAATAGCTCAAATCAAAAACCTCTCAAAGTATTAGTGATTTACGCTCACCCAGAGCCTAATAACTCAATCGCTAACCAGGTGATGCTAAAAAAAATCGAATCACTTGAACATGTGACCATTCATGACCTCTATGCCCATTATCCCGACTTTTTTATTGATGTTGCCTTCGAACATCAGCTTTTGCTAGAGCATGATGTCATTGTGTTTCAACACCCTCTTTATATGTACTCTTGCCCATCACTGCTTAAAGAGTGGTTTGATCGAGTATTGAGTAAGGGGTTTGCTTTTGGTGATACATGCCAATTAGAAAATAAGATTTGGCGCAATGTGATCACCACTGGGGGGAATGCTGAGGCGTTTTGTGAGAAAGGTTACAACAAGTACCCATTAGAGCAAATTTTACAACCTTTTGAGTTAATGGCGTCCCTGTGTCGTATGACTTGGGTTGAACCCTTAGTGCTGTATTGGTCGAGAAACGTGACGGATGCAGAACGTTACCAGCATGCTGATTTTTATCGTCAATGGTTACAATCTCCAATCACCGAATTCGACGTCACAGTAGAATCTGGTCAAATAGAACAGAATGGCACGCAAGGAGATCAGCATGGCAATTGAGTATGATTTTTTGCAAAGCAGTGTCATTTTCCTTACCGCGGCTGTTGTTGCTGTACCGCTAGCGCAACGAGTGGGTTTGGGTTCCGTTTTGGGGTACTTGATCGCGGGGGTCGCAATAGGTCCTTGGGGACTGGGGTTAATCAGTGATGTAGAAGCTATTTTGCACTTTGCTGAGTTTGGTGTTGTTCTACTGTTGTTTCTCATTGGTTTGGAGTTGAACCCGAAAAAGCTGTGGCAAATGCGGGGGCCCATTTTAGGCTTAGGCGGCGCTCAGGTGGTGATTACCACTGTCATTATCTCCGCTATTGTTAGCGTGTTTGATCTAAGTTGGCAGACCAGTCTTGTGATCGGTATGGGGCTCGCGCTCTCTTCTACAGCCATCGCACTGAGAGTAATAGAAGAGCGTGGATTAGCCGGCGGAGAAACAGGTCAGTCGGGCTTTGCGGTGTTACTGTTTCAAGATGTCGCGGTCATTCCTATGTTAGCGATACTGCCGATTCTGGCAGGGAACACAGCAGGGAACTGGCTCGATGCCATCTGGATGCTCGGTGGCGTTGCTGGATTGCTCATTGGAGGACATTTTCTGCTTCGTCCTTTGTTTCGATATGTTGTGTTGAGTGGTGTTCGAGAGGTCTTCACCATTGCTGCGCTATTATTGGTCATTGGTATTGCGCTGACCATGAAGCAACTGGGCTTATCGATGGCTTTAGGCACGTTCCTTGCCGGGGTTCTTTTGGCTGAAAGTGAATATCGCCACGAGCTAGAGATCGCCATTGAGCCTTTTAAAGGTTTACTGCTTGGTCTGTTCTTTATTTCGGTGGGAATGGCTGCCAATTTGGGTTTGCTGGCGTTAGAGCCCATGAAGGTGTTGTTAGCGGTTGCGGGTCTTGTCTTTGTTAAAGGTTGGGTGCTTTATCTGCTCGCCCGCTTCTTTGGTATTCGCGCTAAAGCTCGCAGTAAAATGTCCGCGATTCTTAGCCAAGGTGGTGAATTCGCGTTTGTTATTTTTACCGCCGCTACCGCCGAAGGTCTTCTGAGTGCTGATCAACTGTCGTTCTTGTTGGTTGTAGTGAGTTTATCTATGGTCACGACGCCCATTTTGTTGATGGTCCAAGCAAAGTGGTTTGCCAAATTTTTAAATGCGCAAGAGTCGAGTGGGATCTCATCCGATATCATCAATAAAGAACCGAGAGTCATCATTGCCGGTTTTGGTCGATTTGGTCAGGTTGTTGGGCGATTGATGTACGCCAATAAAATCAAGATTACCGTGTTAGAAAGTGACGCAAGCCAAATTCAGTTATTGAGAAAGTTTGGCTATAAAGTCTTTTATGGTGATGCCACTCAGCTCGATTTATTACGTGCTGCGGGGGCAGACAAAGCCGAAGCGATCGTCATATGCACCGATACGCCAGATGAAATCATTAAAATCGTAGACTTGTGTAAACAGCACTTTCCAAAGCTAAAAATATTGGCGCGCGCGCGTAGCCGGGTTGAAGCGTATCAATTGCTTAATCATGGCGTCGATAAGTACTCGCGTGAGACCTTTCTAGGTGCATTAGATCTTGGCAAACAAGCGTTGACCGAACTAGGGATGCACCCATATCAAGCAAAACGTGCGGAAGCGCACTTTAGAAAGCTCGATAACACAATGTTAAAAGAGTTATTACCTCAGCATAAACAAGACAAACAACTCGCGTTAAGAGCAAAAGAAGCACGCAAAGAGTTGGAAGAGATCTTTGGCCGAGAGATGGATAACGATAGTCAATCTCATAATTATTGGGATAAGTAGTCATGCTGGTGGTGTGGAACCCCAGATACCAAAGGAGTGATTGTGAGTCATCTTGAAAAGAAAGTAAAAAAACGCTTTATCGCAGGCGCAAGCTGTCCGAAGTGTCAAGCGCCAGACGCTTTGCGTTGGTGGATAGAGAACAACATAGAAATGGTTGAGTGTGTTGAGTGTCAGCATGTGGATCAGCGTAAACCGAAATCTGTAGATTCTAGTGAACATGCGTCACAGGAAATGATTGGAATTTTTAAGCCGGAATAATTGAGTTTCTTTATTTGATCCCCATAATATAGCCAACTGATTTGGGGAAAACTCAAGTCCTGAATTTTTGCTTGGGGAGTGTCTCAAGCTTTAACTGCCTTGGAGCAAATATGAAAATTGAAAAGAACGTTGTCGTTAGCTTGGCATATGAAGTGAAAGTTGAAGGTGCAGTTGTTGATCAATCAACGGCTGATGCGCCTCTTGATTACCTTCATGGTCACAACAATTTGATTACGGGTCTAGAAAGCAAACTAGAAGGTAAGGTAGCTGGCGACAAGTTCTCTGCGACGATCTCTCCTGAAGATGGTTACGGTGAGCACAGTGATGAGCTTGTTCAACGTGTTCCTGCTGATGTATTCCAAGGCGTCGAAGAAATTGAAGTTGGCATGCGCTTTCTTGCGGATACCGATCAAGGCCCAATCCCTGTGGAAGTTACAGAAGTCGATGGTGATGAAGTCGTGGTAGACGGTAACCATATGCTTGCGGGTCAGACTTTAACATTTGACGTAGAAGTTATTGCTGTTCGTGAAGCCACTGCAGAAGAGCTTGAGCATGGTCATGTTCATAAAGAAGGCGGTTGTGGTGGTCACGATCATGATCATGACCATGAAGGTGGTTGTTGTGGTGGTGAAGGTCACGGCGAGAAAAAAGAGAAAGACGGTTGCTGCGGAAGCGGTAATTGCAGCTCACATTAATTTGTCAGGTATATTGTGCGCCTGCTCCAATGAAGGAGCGGCATACTGAACAAGAGAAAACGCCATCTTCTAATCGGTGGCGTTTTTATTTTGAAACAGAATTCGGTGGTTAGTTTCAACATGCGGTCCTCTATCTTCCATGCCATCGCACAAACTAATCTCACAAGGTAATCCCACAAGGTAATCACCTGAAAGTATTGGGTTAAAAATACATCTGCAACAGAGCTAATATTCACAGTGATACTCCTCGGCTTGTTTCTCAAATAGCTCAGTCAGTTAGTGTGACATTGAATAGTTATGATTAAAAAATGACTGCAAGAAGTGTGATTCGGTGCTAGAATCCATTTTTAACAACTAACAGAACTGGAAAGATGGGAAATAACGTAGTCGTTCTAGGCACCCAATGGGGTGACGAAGGTAAAGGCAAAATAGTTGACCTTTTAACTGAAGATGCAAAGTATGTTGTTCGCTACCAAGGTGGACATAATGCAGGTCACACTCTAGTCATTGACGGTGAGAAAACCGTTCTTCACTTAATTCCATCAGGCATCCTTCGTGATAACGTAAAATGTGTTATCGGTAACGGAGTTGTATTATCGCCTGAAGCACTTCTTAAAGAAATGAAACCTCTAGAAGAGCGCGGCATTCCGGTAATGGAACGTCTATTCATTTCTGAAGCTTGTCCACTCATTCTTCCATACCATATTGCTATTGATCAGGCGCGTGAAATTGCTCTTGGCAAAAAAGCGATTGGTACAACTGGTCGCGGTATTGGTCCAGCATACGAAGATAAAGTTGCTCGTCGCGGTCTTCGCGTTGGTGATCTTTTCGATAAAGCTGCATTTGCTGAAAAATTAAAGAAAGTTATGGAATTCCATAACTTTCAACTTGAGCATTTCTACAAAGTTGACCCAGTTAGCTATGAAGAAGTTCTAGAGCAAGCGATGGGCTATGCTGACATGCTAACGTCAATGGTTATTGACGTAACTGATGAACTTGATGCTGCGCGCAAACGCGGTGATAAAATCATGTTTGAAGGCGCACAAGGCACTTTACTTGATATCGACCACGGTACTTACCCATACGTAACCTCTTCAAACACGACTGCTGGTGGTGTTTCTGCGGGTTCTGGTTTTGGTCCACGTCACATCGGTTACATCCTGGGTATTACTAAAGCTTACTGTACTCGTGTCGGTTCTGGTCCGTTCCCAACTGAATTGTACGATGGCCTTGATAAGCAAGACCCAGTCGGTAAGCACTTGGGCGATGTTGGTCATGAATTTGGCGCGACAACAGGTCGTCTACGCCGTACTGGTTGGTTTGATGCCGTTGCAATGCGTCGTGCTATCCAGATCAACTCTCTTTCGGGCATGTGTCTCACTAAACTAGACGTACTTGATGGCCTAGAAGAGTTGAAAATCTGTACTGGTTACAAGATGAAAGACGGCTCTATCTTGGAAGTTTCTCCAATGGCTGCGGAGTCATTTGAAGAAGCAACGCCAATCTACGAAACCATGCCAGGCTGGTCTGAGAATACGTTCGGTGCCCAATCTATCGACGCGCTTCCAAAAGCGGCTCTAGATTACATCAGCCGTATTGAAGAACTGACCGGTGTTCCGATTGATATTATATCAACGGGTCCAGATCGTAATGAAACAATTATTAAGGTTCACCCATTTAGCGCTTAATGCTAAAGCCAAAGCTAAAGCGAAATGGTTGAAATATAAGTAATTGCAAAAACCGGCCTAAATGGTCGGTTTTTTTATGTCCTGTTTGATGTTATTTTGTTCATCAGTGGCAAGAAGTTGCCGAGCTAGGCAAGTTTTGTCTAAAGAGTTTATCTCTGTTGCCGATACATAAATCAAGCCCATGCCCCCAATGTGAAAGTTCACTATACTGATGGGGCGTTCGGAATTTGATAAAGAGTGCAGATATGAAGCTACGAATAGTAGCAGCTTCGTTAATCATGGTACTAAGTTCATCATTGAGTCATGCAAAAGTGGCGGAAGTGGGTGAGCCTATTCCCATTTATACTGAAGCTGAATTAATTAAACTGATCGAACAAAATAAGCATCTAGAACGAGTCAAAGCCGATAAATGCCAGTTAGTGGAAGATATCGTTGCTCGAGCGACTCGTATTAGTTTGCCTTCTTACGAATTCCTGTATGGTGACATGCTGGCGTGGGGCGTTTGTGTTGAGCAAGACGTTGAGTTAGGCATTTACTATATGGAAAATGCGGCACATCAAGGTTTGCCTTCAGCCCTTGAGCAGCTCGGTCGTTATTATTCTCGTGGTACACTGGTACAGCAAGATAAAGAACGAGCGATTCCTTATTTGCGCGAAGCCGCCGCTATGGGCAATTTAAACGCACGTATTCATTTGGCCGAGTTACTTTTACGTGACTATGGCAGCCCTCTCGACTATGAAGATGCGTATCGATGGCTTTATAACTCGATCAGCGCAGACCAACGAACGCATCGGCGTATATCGGTGTTAAGACAAGGTCTGGAAAACCGCATGCCAGAGAATATCATCGCTAGAGCCAAACGGCGCGATACATTCTGGTAATAGTCACTGAGTTTTATTTGTTAATGCCTAGCTTCTGCTAGGCATTTTGTTTCTTAATCTTAAAAGCAATTCTGTAGCTTAATAGAGGACTCAGATATACTTAGAGTTATCCCTCCTTGCTTCAGTAGGCGAGTCTATGTCAGATAAAGTGAATATCGATCCCTTTGCGGATCGTGAATCCAAAAATTATGAAAACCCCGTTCCGAGCAGAGAGTTCATCATTGAATTTCTGAGAGCGGCGAATGTACCAATGAACCGTAACGACCTATTTGAAGCATTAAAGTTGCAAGGAGAAGAGCAATACGAAGGTTTGCGCCGTCGTCTTCGAGCAATGGAGCGAGATGGTCAACTTATCTTTACCCGTCGTCAATGCTACGCATTACCTGAAAAACTGGAACTGGTAAAAGGCCTGGTTATTGGGCACAAAGATGGTTTTGGTTGGGTACGACCTGAGGGGAGCATAGGTAAAGACAACGATGTGCTGCTACCTCATCACCAAATGCGCAGCATTATTCACGGTGATTTAGTTTTAGTACAACCTGCTGGTACCGATAAGCGCGGTCGCAAAGAGGGGCGCTTAGTTCGAGTGTTAGAGGAACGCAAAACCCCCCTGGTTGGGCGATTCTTCCTTGAATACGGCCATTCTTTTGTCGTGACTGACGATTCACGTATTACTCAAGACATATTGATCCCAAATGAGCATAAAGGTGGTGCTCGAATGGGGAATGTCGTCGTGATTGAGCTGACAGACCGTGGTACAAAAAGCCGCGGAATGATGGGGAAAGTGACCGAGGTTCTTGGTGAAAATATGGCACCAGGTATGGAAACGCAAATCGCCATCCGCACCCACCAAATACCGAATGAATGGCCAGAGGCCGTCGATAAGCAAATTGCTAATCTGGGCGAACATGTACCAGAAGAAGCCAAGGAAGGTCGTGTCGATCTTCGAGATCTTCCTTTAGTCACCATTGATGGTGAAGACGCGCGTGATTTTGATGATGCTGTCTACTGTGAAGCCAAAAAAGGCGGAGGATGGCGTCTTTGGGTCGCGATTGCTGATGTGAGCTATTACGTGCGTACCGACACCGCACTAGACAAAGAAGCGATCAATCGAGGCAACTCGGTTTACTTCCCTTCGCAAGTCGTTCCTATGCTGCCTGAAGTGCTGTCCAACGGATTGTGCTCATTGAACCCGCAAGTTGACCGCTTATGTATGGTTTGTGAAATGACGATCTCGGCAAGTGGTAAGTTGTCGGGTTACAAGCATTATGAAGCGGTAATGAATTCTCATGCTCGACTGACTTACAATAAAGTAGGATCGATTTTAGAGGGCGATGAAGCGCTTCGTCAGCGTTACGAAAAAGAAGTCCCTCATTTAGAAGAACTCCATAAAATGTATAAAATTCTAAAGCAAACGCGTGACAAGCGTGGTGCGATTGAATTTGAAACGGTTGAAACTAAATTTATCTTCAATGCGGATCGTAAAATTGATCGTATTGAGCCTGTGATTCGCAACGATGCCCATAAAATCATCGAAGAATGCATGATTTTAGCCAATATCGCTTCCGCCTCTTTGGTTGAAAAAGCAAAAGAAGCGGCTCTGTATCGAATACATGAAACTCCAGGGGAAGAGAGACTCACGGGGTTCAAAAGTTTCTTGGCCGAATTGGGCTTAACATTGGAGGGGGGCTTATCACCGTCGCCAACGGATTACGCTCAACTGATGCACCAAATCTCAGAACGAGAAGATAAAGAGCTGATTCAAACCATGCTGTTGCGTTCAATGAAGCAAGCCGTGTACAACGCCGATAATTGTGGACACTTTGGTTTAGCACTAAAGCGTTATGCCCACTTTACTTCACCAATTCGTCGTTACCCTGATTTGCTTTTACATCGAGCAATCAAATACCTTATCGCTAAAGGTGAAGGCCGTAATACCGATCGTTGGACACCAACGGGCGGTTATCATTACTCATTTGATGATATGGATTTTTACGGTGAGCAGTGCTCAATGACAGAACGACGTGCAGATGACGCGACGCGTGAAGTCAATGACTGGCTTAAGTGTGAATACATGCAAGACCATGTTGGCGAGGAAATGGATGGCGTTATCGCCAATGTCACCGGCTTTGGATTCTTTGTTCGCTTAACCGAGTTACACATTGATGGGTTAGTTCATATCTCATCACTTGCCAACGACTATTACCAGTTTGATCCTATGGGGCAGCGCCTGGTAGGTGAAAGTGGTGGAATGACCTATCGGTTAGGTGATTCAGTCAAAGTCACGGTGAAAGCCGTCAACCTAGACAGCCGCCAAATTGATTTTGAACTGGTTGGAACCGAGCGAAAAGTTCGCGGAAAAGGCAAGACAACCAAGAAGCGTGCAGCGGAAGCACAAGAAAAAGCCAAAAATAAACGACGCGCGTCAACAAAAGGGCGGACAGACAGAAGTAAAGGTTCTGCTGCTAAACCTCTGGTTGAACCGACTAAGCGACCTGATGGCAGTCATGAAGATAAGCCGAAAAAAGGCGCAAGTAAGAAAAAAGCCTCGAAAGGCCGTAAAAAGAAACCACGTACAAGCCCTAGCAAACCTAGTGCAAAGCAGTAATGACTGGATTATAGAATGAGTAACGAATTTATTTATGGCATTCACGCTGTGAAAGCGGTGCTAGAAAAAGACCCTGCAAGGCTAATAGAAGCGTATGTACTAAAGGGGCGTCAGGATGATCGTGTCATGCCTTTACTACAAGAGCTGCAAGTGTGTGGTGTTTCGATTCAGCAAATGGGCCGTAAAGCGCTGGATGACAAAGCACAAGGTGCGAATCATCAAGGGCTAATCGCAAAAGTGAAAGCCGCAAAGCCGCTCAATGAAAATGACCTTGAAGCCATATTGGAACAACAAGATCAACCTTTGCTGTTGGTTCTCGATGGTGTGACGGATCCGCATAATCTAGGTGCTTGCTTAAGGAATGCGGATGCGGCTGGTGTTGCTGCGGTTATTGTGCCGAAAGACCGTTCATCACCATTAACTGCAACGGTGAGTAAAGTGGCTTGTGGTGCTGCTGAAACTGTACCGCTAGTAAGAGTGACCAACCTGGCTCGTACCATGCGTGCACTGCAAGAAAAAGGTGTATGGTTTGTGGGAACGGCAGGCGAAGCGACGCACAATATCTATCAGGCTAAGCTATCTTCTGGTCCATTAGCGATCGTGATGGGAGCCGAAGGTGACGGCATGCGCCGACTGACTCGTGAAACCTGTGATGATTTGATAAAAATCCCGATGGCAGGCAGCGTATCAAGCCTGAATGTATCGGTAGCTTCTGGCATTTGCTTGTTTGAAGCCGTCCGTCAGCGCTTAGCGTAAATTCGGATAAAAGATGATGAAGAGAGGATGAACAGAGGTAGGGAAAAGGAATAAGAGATGAGGATGAACAAAGGTAGCTTGCCCTGTTTGTATCTTATACGTTCGTCTTTTTGCCATCTTTGTTTAACCTCTTATCCTCCTATTTTATTCTTTCCTTCATCCTATTTCCTTCCTTGTTATAACGCCCTTCCGATTAATATTCAAACAACCCTTGCATGTGAAACTGTGATCTGTATAATGCACCGCACTGGTTAAGCCAGTTGTGAACCAATGAGCATCGAGGAGCTAACTTTTCGTCAGATAAGTTAGGTAATGTAAACTCAGCTTATGTTCGCGGTTAATACAATTATCTATTTATCTTTCGAGATAACTATACTAAAGGTGACTTTAGCCATAGGGATAGCTAATCGAAAATTAACTGACAATGCGTCCTAATCTTGGATGCTACGGTTTCACATAAATCAATCGGCATTCTCTCGTATTAACGAGTTTGAGTGGCGATATTGTTTGTGTAATATTTAATTATTGGAGCTCTGTCTCATGCAGAACCAACGCATTCGAATCCGCCTTAAAGCATTTGATTACAAGCTAATCGATGCTTCTACTGCGGAAATCGTAGAAACAGCAAAGCGTACCGGCGCACAGGTTCGTGGTCCTATTCCACTACCTACTCGTAAAGAGCGTTTCACTGTTCTTATCTCTCCACACGTCAACAAAGATGCACGTGACCAGTACGAAATTCGTACTCACAAGCGTTTGATCGACATCGTTGAGCCAACAGATAAAACTGTTGACGCTCTTATGCGTTTAGATCTTGCTGCAGGCGTTGATGTACAAATCAGCCTAGGTTAAGGGAGATTAGAATAATGATTGGTCTAGTCGGACGTAAAGTGGGTATGACCCGCGTATTTACCGAAGAAGGCGTTTCTATCCCAGTAACTGTTGTTGAGGTTGAAGCTAACCGTGTTTCTCAAGTACGTACTATTGAGAACGACGGCTACGCAGCAATCCAAGTAACTGCTGGTACTAAGAAAGCTAACCGTGTATCTAAGCCAGAAGCTGGTCACTTTGCGAAAGCAGGTGTTGAAGCTGGTCGCGGTCTTTGGGAATTCCGTTTAGAAAACGGAGAAGAGTTTGAAGTTGGCGCTGAGCTAAACGTAGAACTATTCAATGAAATTAAGAAAGTAGACGTTACTGGTACATCTAAAGGTAAAGGCTTCCAAGGCGCTATCAAGCGTTGGAATTTCTCTACTCAAGATATGACTCACGGTAACTCTTTGTCTCACCGTGCACCGGGTTCAATTGGCCAATGTCAAACTCCAGGTCGCGTATTCAAAGGCAAAAAAATGGCAGGTCACATGGGTGCTGAGCGTGTAACGACTCAAAACCTAGAGATCGTACGTGTTGACGCTGAGCGCAATCTTCTCCTTATTAAAGGTGCAGTACCGGGCTCAACAGGTGGCAACGTGATCGTAAAACCAGCTATTAAAGCATAACGTCTAGGAGTAAGTAATGGAATTGATGGTTAAAGGTGCTGATGCACTAACTGTTTCCGAAACTACTTTCGGACGTGAGTTCAACGAAGCCCTTGTTCACCAAGTAGTTGTTGCATTTGCAGCAGGTGCTCGTCAAGGTACTCGTGCTCAAAAGACGCGTTCAGAAGTTTCTGGCGGTGGCGCTAAGCCATGGCGTCAAAAAGGTACTGGCCGTGCACGTGCTGGTACAATTCGTAGCCCAATCTGGCGTACAGGTGGTGTTACTTTTGCTGCGAAACCACAAGATCACAGCCAAAAAGTTAACAAGAAAATGTACCGCGGTGCTATGAAAAGCATTCTTTCTGAGCTTGTTCGTCAAGAGCGTTTAATCGTTGTTGATAACTTCTCAGTAGAAGCACCAAAAACAAAAGAACTTGTAGCTAAACTTAATGAACTTGAGTTAAGTGATGTTCTAATTGTGACTGCCGAAGTAGATGAGAATCTATTCTTAGCTGCTCGTAACCTGTACAAAGTTGATGCACGTGATGTTGCTGGTATTGATCCTGCAAGTCTAATCGCATTCGACAAGGTTCTAATAACTGCTGAAGCAGTTAAGCAAGTTGAGGAGCTTCTAGCATGATCACTGAAGAGCGTCTACTAAAAGTTCTACGTGCTCCACATATCTCTGAAAAAGCAACTATGGCTGCTGAGAAAGCGAACACTATCGTTTTCAAAGTATCTATCGATGCAACTAAGAAAGAGATCAAAGCAGCTGTAGAGAAGCTATTTGAAGTTGAAGTTAAGTCTGTAAATACTCTTATTACTAAGGGTAAGACCAAACGTCAAGGTCTACGCCAAGGTCGCCGCAGCGACGTTAAGAAAGCGTACGTTACCTTGAACGAAGGTCAAGATCTTGACTTCGTTGGCGGTGCTGAGTAACAGGAGTAGTTAAAAATGGCTATTGTTAAATGTAAGCCGACTTCCCCTGGTCGTCGTCACGTTGTTAAAGTTGTTAACGCTGACCTACACAAGGGTAAGCCATACGCACCACTTCTAGAGAAAAACTCTAAGAATGGTGGTCGTAATAACAACGGTCGTATTACAGTACGTCACATCGGTGGTGGTCATAAGCACCATTACCGTCTAGTTGACTTCAAACGTACTAAAGACGGTATCCCAGCGAAAGTTGAGCGTCTAGAATACGATCCAAACCGTAGCGCTAACATCGCTCTAGTTCTGTACGCAGACGGTGAGCGTCGTTACATTATCGCACCTAAAGGTGTTAACGCAGGTGACCAGATTCAATCAGGTCCTGATGCGCCAATTAAAGCAGGTAACACTCTGCCATTGCGCAACATTCCAGTAGGTTCTACTGTACACTGTGTTGAACTTAAGCCTGGTAAAGGTGCACAGCTAGCTCGTTCGGCTGGTGCTTATGCTCAAATCGTCGCTCGCGACGGTGCATACGTTACTCTCCGTCTACGTTCTGGCGAAATGCGCAAAGTACTTTCTGAAGGCCGTGCAACGGTCGGTGAAGTTGGTAACTCTGAGCATATGCTACGTGAATTAGGTAAAGCTGGTGCTAGTCGCTGGCGTGGTGTTCGTCCAACCGTTCGCGGTGTGGTAATGAACCCGGTTGATCACCCACACGGTGGTGGTGAAGGACGCACATCTGGCGGTCGTCACCCTGTATCACCATGGGGCCAACCTACCAAAGGCTTCAAGACTCGTAAAAACAAACGCACCGACAAGTACATTGTACGTCGTCGTACTAAATAATCTATAAAGAGGAATCGCCATGCCACGTTCTCTCAAGAAAGGTCCTTTTATTGACCTACACTTGCTGAAGAAGGTAGAGAAAGCGGTGGAAAGCGGAGACAAAAAGCCTATTAAGACTTGGTCCCGTCGCTCAATGATCATCCCAACAATGATTGGTTTGACCATCGCTGTCCATAATGGTCGTCAGCACGTTCCAGTATTTGTTACCGAAGAAATGATCGGTCACAAACTGGGCGAATTCGCACCAACTCGTACTTATCGCGGCCACGCTGCAGATAAGAAAGCTAAGAAGCGTTAGGAGTAGATGATGGAAGCACTAGCTAAACATAACTTTGCTCGCATTTCGCCTCAGAAAGCTCGCTTAGTTGCAGACCAAATTCGCGGTAAATCTGTTGATCAGGCTCTAGAAATTCTGACGTTCAGCAACAAAAAAGCTGCTGTACTGATTAAGAAAGTTCTTGAATCAGCAATCGCTAACGCGGAACACAACGAAGGTGCAGATATCGACGATCTAAATGTCGCTAAAATCTTCGTAGACGAAGGCCCTATCATGAAGCGTATTATGCCTCGTGCTAAAGGTCGTGCGGATCGTATCTTGAAGCGTTCAAGCCACATCAGTATTGTTGTAGCTGATCGCTAGACTAGGAGAGTAAGCAATGGGTCAGAAAGTACATCCTAATGGCATTCGCCTTGGCATCGTTAAGCCTTGGAATGCTACATGGTTTGCTAATACCAAAGATTTCGCTGCCAACCTAGACGGCGACTTCAAGGTACGTCAGTTCTTAACTAAAGAGCTGAAAAAAGCATCTCTATCACGCATCGTTATCGAGCGTCCTGCTAAGAGTATTCGTGTGACTATTCACACTGCTCGCCCAGGTGTTGTTATCGGTAAGAAAGGTGAAGACGTAGAAAAACTACGCGCAGCTGTAGCAAAAATCGCAGGTGTACCAGCGCAAATTAACATCGCTGAAGTACGTAAGCCTGAGCTTGATGCTCAACTTGTGGGTGATAGCATCGCGTCTCAACTAGAGCGTCGTGTTATGTTCCGTCGTGCTATGAAGCGCGCGGTACAAAATGCTATGCGTCTAGGCGCTAAAGGCATCAAAGTGGAAGTAAGCGGTCGTCTTGGCGGCGCTGAAATCGCACGTTCTGAGTGGTACCGTGAAGGCCGTGTGCCTCTACACACTCTACGTGCAGACATTGATTATGCAACTTCTTCGGCTCACACCCAATACGGTGTGATCGGCATTAAAACTTGGATCTTCAAAGGTGAGATTCTAGGTGGTATGCCAGCAGCTAACGCTGTTGAGCCAAAAGGCGACAAGCCTAAGAAGCAGCGTAAAGGCCGTAAGTAAGGAGTCGACAGATGCTACAACCTAAACGTACTAAGTTCCGCAAGGTTATGACTGGTCGTAACCGTGGCCTAGCTAAAGGTACAGATGTAAGCTTCGGCACATTTGGTCTTAAAGCTGTTGGCCGTGGTCGTCTGACTGCTCGTCAAATTGAAGCGGCACGTCGTGCAATGACGCGTCACGTTAAGCGTCAAGGTAAAATCTGGATCCGTGTGTTCCCAGATAAGCCGATCACTGAAAAACCACTTGAAGTTCGTCAAGGTAAGGGTAAGGGTTCAGTTGCATACTGGGTTGCCCAAGTCCAACCTGGAAAGGTTATGTACGAAATGGACGGTGTACCTGAAGAATTGGCTCGTGAAGCGTTCCGTCTTGCGGCACGTAAACTGCCGTTCAAAACTACATTTGTAACTAAGCAGGTGATGTGATGAAAGCACAAGATCTACGCGAGAAAAACGTTGAAGAGCTTAATGCTGAGCTATTAGAATTGCTACGTGAACAGTTTAACTTGCGCATGCAAGCTGCGACTGGTCAACTTCAGCAAACTCATACTCTAAAAGCTGTACGCCGTGACATCGCACGTGTGAAAACTGTTTTGACTGAAAAGGCAGGCGCATAATGAGCGAACAGAAACGTACCCAGCAAGGTCGTGTTGTTAGCGATAAGATGGACAAGTCTATCGTTGTTGCTATCGAACGCACAGTGAAACACCCTATCTACGGTAAGTACACTAAGCGTACGACTAAAGTACACGCACACGATGAAAACAACGAATGTGGCCTAGGCGACAAAGTTGAAATTTCTGAGTGTCGTCCTCTGTCTAAGACTAAGTCTTGGACATTGGTATCAGTCTTAGAAAAAGCGAAAGGTTAATTTCGATTTTTCTTTGATGATCAAGCGGCTCCAGATTATTTTTGGAGCCGCTTGTTTTTTGTCTACCCAATCGAAAGAAAGGGTGGTACAATTCGCGTCCCTTATATATAGGGCAGCCCGACCCGAGAGGGTCTAGTATTAATATTTAGCGGAGCACTAACATGATCCAAATGCAAAGTACACTCGACGCTGCGGATAATTCCGGCGCTCGTAGAGTAATGTGTATTAAGGTCCTGGGTGGTTCACATCGCCGTTATGCACATATCGGAGACGTCATTAAAGTTACTGTTAAGGAAGCAATTCCTCGCGGTAAAGTTAAGAAAGGTGACGTTCTGAAAGCGGTGGTCGTGCGCACTCGTAAAGGCGTTCGTCGTCCAGACGGTTCTGTCATTCGCTTCGACCGAAATGCTTGCGTATTGTTGAATGACACTACTGAGCAACCAGTCGGCACACGTATCTTTGGTCCTGTGACTCGTGAACTTCGTAATGCGAAATTCATGAAAATTGTGTCACTTGCACCAGAAGTTCTGTAAGGAGCGGCAACATGGCAGCTAAAATCCGTCAAAATGACGAAGTAATCGTTCTTGCTGGTAAAGATAAAGGCAAGAAAGGTAAAGTAACTAAGGTATTGGTTACTGGTAAGTTAATCGTTGAAGGTATCAACCTTGTTAAAAAACACCAAAAGCCTGTACCGGCTCTAGGTCAACAAGGTGGCATCGTTGAACAAGAAGCAGCTATTGATGCTTCTAACGTTGCAGTCTTTAACGCGGCTACTGGTAAAGCAGACCGTATCGGTTTCCGTATCGAAGATGGAAAGAAAGTTCGTTTCTTTAAATCTAACGGCGAAATCGTTTCTAACTAATTAGAATGTAATTTGGAGTTCTACTATGGCGAAACTGCATGATTACTACAAGTCGTCTGTAGTCGCTGAACTGACCAAAGAGTTCAGCTACTCAAGCGTCATGCAAGTCCCTAGGATTGATAAAATCACCCTAAACATGGGCGTTGGTGAAGCAATCAACGATAAGAAACTGCTGGAAAACGCAGCTGCTGATATGGCAATGATCTCAGGTCAAAAGCCACTTATCACTAAAGCGCGTAAATCTGTTGCAGGTTTCAAAATTCGTGAAGGCTACCCAATTGGTTGTAAAGTAACCTTACGTGGCGAACGTATGTGGGAGTTTCTTGAGCGTCTAGTTTCAATTGCTCTTCCACGTGTACGTGACTTCCGTGGTGTTAGCGCTAAGTCTTTTGACGGACGCGGTAACTACAGCATGGGCGTTCGCGAGCAAATCATCTTCCCGGAAATCGACTACGATAAAGTAGATCGTATTCGCGGTCTTGATATTACTATCACGACGACTGCTAAATCCGATGAGGAAGGGCGCGCTCTGCTGACTGCATTTAACTTCCCATTCCGTAAGTAAGGTGAAGGGTTACTGTTATGGCTAAACAATCAATGAAAGCACGTGAAGCTAAACGTGCCAAACTAGTAGCAAAGTTCGCTGTAAAGCGTTCTGCGTTAAAAGTTATCATTAGCGATGTAAACGCATCAGAAGAAGATCGTTGGAATGCAGTTCTTAAATTGCAGTCTCTTCCACGTGATTCAAGTGCATCTCGTCAGAGAAACCGTTGCGCCCAAACTGGTCGTCCACACGGTTTCCTGCGTAAGTTCGGTCTAAGCCGTATTAAGGTTCGTGAAGCTTGCATGAAAGGCGAGATTCCGGGACTTCGTAAGGCTAGCTGGTAATTGCCACTTAATCATTTGGAGTAAATCTTATGAGCATGCAAGATCCGATTTCGGATATGCTGACCCGAGTACGTAACGGTCAGGCAGCAAATAAAGTTGCTGTTACAATGCCTTCTTCAAAGCTTAAAGTTGCAATTGCTGCACTACTTAAAGCTGAAGGTTACGTTGCTGATTTCGCTGTAAACAGCGAAGTAAAACCAGAGCTAGAAGTTACTCTTAAGTACTTCCAAGCTAAACCAGTAATTGAGCAAATCCAACGTGTTTCACGTCCTGGCCTGCGCGTCTACAAGAACAAAGACTCGCTTCCGTCAGTGATGGGTGGACTTGGTATTGCTGTCGTTTCCACTTCCAAAGGTCTTATGACCGATCGTGCTGCACGTAAAGCCGGTCTTGGTGGTGAAATCATCTGTTACGTCGCTTAAGGAGTAGACTATGTCTCGTGTTGCTAAAGCACCTGTCGCTATTCCAACCGGCGTAGAGGTGAAATTGAATGGCCAAGAAATCACTGTAAAAGGTGGTAAGGGTGAATTAACTCGCGTTCTAAACAACGCTGTAGTTATTGCGCAGGAAGAAAACAACCTAACTTTCGGTCCACGCGAAGGTGTTTCTAACGCTTGGGCACAAGCAGGTACTGCTCGTGCACTAGTGAACAACATGGTTGTTGGTGTTACTGTAGGCTTCACTAAGAAGCTGACTCTTAAAGGTGTAGGTTACCGTGCTGCTATGAAAGGCAACGCTGTAGGTCTAACCCTTGGCTTCTCCCATCCGGTAGAGCATGCTCTTCCAGAAGGTATTAAGGCTGAATGCCCTAGCCAAACTGAGATCGTTATTACTGGTTGCGACAAGCAATTAGTAGGTCAAGTTGCGGCGGACATTCGTTCTTATCGTGAGCCTGAGCCTTATAAAGGCAAAGGTGTTCGTTACGCCGATGAAATCGTGCGTACTAAAGAAGCTAAGAAGAAGTAAGGTAACACTATGGATAAGAAAGCATCTCGCATCCGTCGTGCTACACGCGCACGTCGTAAGATTGCAGAACTGGGTGCAACTCGCCTAGTAGTACACCGTACTCCTCGTCACGTGTACGCTCAGGTTATCGCATCTAATGGCTCTGAAGTTATCGCTGCAGCGTCTACAGTAGAAAAAGCGATCCGTGAGCAAATTAAGAACACTGGTAACATCGATGCAGCACAAGCAGTAGGTAAAGCTATTGCAGAGCGCGCTCTTGAGAAAGGCGTAGCTTCAGTTGCATTTGATCGTTCTGGTTTCCAATACCACGGTCGAGTAGCGGCGCTAGCAGAATCTGCTCGCGAAGCTGGTCTGAAATTCTAAGGTAGGGTTGGAAGATGGCTAAAGAACAACAACAAGCGAATGATTTGCAAGAAAAACTGATCGCAGTTAACCGTGTTTCTAAAACGGTTAAAGGTGGTCGAATCATGAGCTTCACAGCACTAACAGTAGTTGGTGATGGTAATGGTCGCATTGGTTTCGGTTACGGCAAAGCACGTGAAGTACCAGCTGCGATTCAAAAAGCAATGGAAAAAGCGCGTCGTAACATGGTTACTATCGCACTTAACGAAGGCACTCTTCACCACGCGGTGAAAGGTCGTCACTCGGGCTCTAAAGTTTACATGCAACCTGCAGCAGAAGGTACTGGTGTTATCGCTGGTGGTGCTATGCGTGCAGTACTTGAAGTTGCTGGTGTACATAACGTACTTGCGAAAGCGTACGGTTCTACAAACCCAATCAACGTTGTTCGCGCAACAGTTGCTGGTCTAGTAGATGTGAAGTCGCCAGAAATGGTTGCTGCTAAGCGTGGTCTAACTGTTGAAAGTATTTCGGAGTAGAACACGATGGCAACTATTAAAGTAACTCAAACTAAAAGCTCAATTGGTCGCCTACCTAAGCATAAAGCATGCTTAAAGGGTTTAGGCCTTCGTCGCATCAACCATACAGTAGAACTTGAAGATACTCCGTGTACACGCGGTATGATCAACAAGGTTTACTACATGGTTAAGATTGAGGAGTAATCAGAATGCGTTTGAATACTCTATCACCGGCTGCTGGCTCTAAACCTTCTAAGAAGCGTGTAGGTCGTGGTATCGGTTCTGGCCTTGGTAAAACAGGTGGCCGTGGTCACAAAGGTCAAAAGTCACGTTCTGGCGGCTCTGTTCGTCCAGGCTTTGAAGGCGGTCAAATGCCTTTGAAACAGCGTTTACCAAAATTCGGTTTCACTTCTCGTAAGAGCCTAGTGTCTGCTGAAGTTCGTCTAGCTGAGCTAGCGAAAGTAACAGGTGACGTTGTTGATCTTAACAGCCTTAAAGCTGCTAACATCATCACTAAGAACATCGAATTTGCAAAAATCGTTCTTTCTGGTGAAATTGGTAAAGCGGTAACTGTTAAAGGTCTACGCGTGACTAAAGGCGCTAAAGCTGCAATCGAAGCTGCAGGCGGTAAAATCGAGGAATAATCTCGAGGAACGAGGTACAGATGGCTAAGAAACCAGGACAAGATTTTCGTAGTGCTCAGAGCGGCTTAAGTGAACTGAAGTCGCGCTTATTATTCGTAATTGGTGCACTTTTAGTATTCCGAGCCGGCTCTTTTGTGCCGATTCCTGGTATTGACGCAGCTGTACTTGCCGATTTGTTCGATCAGCAAAAAGGTACCATCGTTGAAATGTTTAACATGTTCTCCGGTGGTGCTCTTGAGCGTGCATCTATATTAGCATTGGGCATTATGCCGTATATTTCAGCATCTATTGTTGTCCAATTGCTAACTGTAGTTCATCCAGCGTTAGCCGAACTCAAGAAAGAGGGTGAAGCAGGCCGTCGTAAGATAAGCCAATATACGCGTTATGGCACGCTTGTACTTGCAACATTCCAAGGCATAGGTATTGCAACTGGCCTACCAAACATGGTCGATAATCTGGTTGTTATCAACCAAACCATGTTTACGCTAATTGCTACCGTAAGTTTAGTAACCGGCACCATGTTTTTAATGTGGTTAGGTGAACAGATTACAGAGCGTGGAATTGGTAATGGTATTTCGATACTCATTTTCGCAGGTATTGTTGCTGGGTTGCCTTCGGCAATCGGACAAACAATTGAGCAAGCGCGTCAAGGTGAATTGCACGTACTTCTTCTATTGTTAATTGCAGTATTATCTTTTGCTGTTATTTACTTCGTCGTTTTCATGGAGCGTGGTCAACGTCGTATCGTCGTTAACTATGCGAAGCGTCAACAAGGTCGTAAAGTGTTTGCAGCGCAAAGTTCTCACTTGCCACTTAAAATTAATATGGCAGGTGTAATACCAGCGATTTTTGCATCAAGCATCATTTTGTTCCCAGGAACATTAGCACAGTGGTTTGGTCAAAATGGCGAGAGCAGCGCATTCGGTTGGTTAACTGATGTGTCTTTGGCTCTTAGCCCAGGTCAACCCTTGTATGTAATGCTTTATGCAGCAGCAATCATTTTCTTCTGCTTCTTTTACACGGCATTGGTTTTCAATCCGCGTGAAACAGCAGATAATTTGAAGAAGTCTGGTGCATTCGTACCCGGTATCCGCCCAGGTGAGCAGACAGCGAAATACATTGATAAAGTTATGACTAGACTTACCCTTGCAGGTGCTCTATACATTACCTTTATTTGTCTGATTCCTGAGTTCATGATGGTCGCATGGAACGTACGTTTCTATTTTGGCGGCACATCACTACTTATCGTAGTGGTTGTAATCATGGACTTTATGGCACAGGTACAGACTCATCTGATGTCACAACAGTATGATTCTGTGTTGAAAAAAGCAAATCTGAAAGGCTACGGCCGTTAATTCAGATTTCATTTACGGAGTTTAGCAATGAAAGTTCGTGCTTCCGTTAAAAAAATCTGCCGTAACTGTAAAGTTATCAAGCGTAACGGTGTCGTTCGCGTGATTTGCAGTGAGCCAAAGCATAAACAACGCCAAGGCTAATTAGCAGAATTTTTTACTTGTAAAACTAGGTAGTGTCGAGTATATTCCTCGGCCTACCTTTTGCGTGCAAAAGAAGTAGTATGCCGCAGCGTATCCTCACGGGCTCTGCTGCGGATAATTCTTTATCAAAGTACTAGGAGTGAATAGTGGCCCGTATAGCTGGCATTAACATTCCTGATCAGAAACACGCTGTAATTGCTTTAACAGCAATTTATGGCATTGGCAAAACTCGCTCTCAAGCTATTCTAGCTGAAGTAGGTATTGCTGAAGATGTTAAGATCAGTGAACTAACTGAAGAACAGATCGATCAACTGCGTGATGGTGTGGCTAAATACACTGTAGAAGGTGATCTACGTCGTGAAGTATCGATGAACATCAAGCGTCTTATGGACCTTGGCTGTTACCGCGGTCTTCGTCATCGTCGCAGTCTACCACTACGTGGACAGCGTACTAAAACCAACGCTCGCACCCGTAAGGGTCCGCGCAAGCCGATCAAGAAATAATCGGATAAGGTAGAGTACAATGGCAAAACAACCAACTCGCGCGCGTAAGCGCGTACGCAAGCAAGTAGCTGATGGCGTAGCGCACATTCATGCTTCTTTTAATAATACAATCGTAACTATCACAGATCGCCAAGGCAATGCTCTTGCTTGGGCTACTGCTGGTGGTTCTGGTTTCCGTGGTTCTCGTAAATCTACTCCGTTCGCTGCACAAGTTGCTGCTGAGCGTTGTGCTGAAATGGCTAAAGAATACGGTCTTAAGAACTTGGAAGTTATGGTTAAGGGTCCAGGTCCAGGTCGTGAATCTACTGTTCGCGCACTGAACGCTGCTGGTTACCGCATCACAAACATTGTTGATGCTACACCAATCCCTCATAACGGTTGTCGTCCACCTAAGAAACGTCGCGTTTAAGTTTCGTTTTTAGGAATATTGGAGAAGAATCATGGCAAGATATTTGGGCCCTAAGCTTAAGCTTAGCCGTCGCGAAGGCACAGACTTATTCCTTAAGTCTGGTGTACGTGCGATCGATACCAAGTGTAAAATTGATAACGCACCAGGTGTACACGGCGCTCGTCGCGGTCGTCTATCTGAGTATGGCGTTCAGCTTCGTGAGAAGCAAAAAGTTCGTCGTATCTACGGCGTTCTAGAAAAACAATTCCGTAACTACTACAAAGAAGCTGCTCGCCTTAAGGGCAACACAGGTGCAAACCTGCTTCAGCTTCTAGAAGGTCGTCTTGACAACGTAGTTTACCGTATGGGCTTTGGCGCTACTCGTGCTGAATCTCGTCAACTAGTTAGCCACAAAGCTATCCTAGTTAACGGTAACGTTGTAAACGTTCCTTCATTCAAAGTTTCGGCTAACGACGTTGTTTCTATTCGCGAGAAAGCTAAAAAGCAAGCTCGTGTAGCAGCTGCACTAGAAGTTGCAGGACAACGTGAGAAACCAACTTGGATTGAAGTAGATGCTGGCCAAATGGAAGGTACATTCAAGCGTATGCCTGAGCGTTCTGACCTATCAGCTGACATCAACGAACAATTGATCGTCGAGCTTTACTCTAAGTAAGGTTTAAACTAAAGAGAGGACACAATGCAGGGTTCTGTAACAGAATTTCTTAAGCCACGTCTTGTTGACATCGAACAGATCAACACGACACACGCAAAAGTAACTCTTGAGCCGTTAGAGCGTGGTTTCGGTCATACTCTAGGTAATGCTCTTCGCCGCATTCTTCTATCTTCTATGCCAGGTTGTGCTGTAACAGAAGTTGAGATTGAAGGCGTATTACACGAATACAGCACCAAAGAAGGTGTACAAGAAGATATCCTTGAGATTCTTCTTAACCTAAAAGGTTTAGCTGTTCGCGTTGCCGAAGGCAAAGATGAAGTGTTTATAACACTGAACAAATCAGGCTCAGGCCCTGTGGTTGCAGGTGACATCACCCATGATGGTGATGTAGAGGTCGTAAATCCTGAACACGTTATTTGTCACCTAACGGATGACAACGCTGAGATCGCTATGCGTATCAAAGTTGAACGTGGTCGTGGTTACGTTCCAGCTTCCGCTCGCATTCATACCGAAGAAGATGAGCGTCCTATTGGTCGTTTGCTCGTTGACGCTACATACAGCCCAGTAGACAAAATTGCCTACTCTGTTGAAGCGGCACGTGTTGAACAACGCACCGATTTAGACAAGCTTGTTATCGATATGGAAACGAACGGCACTCTAGAACCTGAGGAAGCTATCCGTCGTGCAGCTACTATTTTAGCTGAACAACTGGATGCATTCGTAGATCTTCGTGATGTACGTGTTCCTGAGGAGAAGGAAGAGAAGCCAGAATTCGATCCTATCCTACTGCGTCCTGTAGACGATCTTGAACTAACAGTTCGCTCTGCCAATTGTTTGAAAGCAGAAGCGATTCACTACATCGGTGATCTTGTACAGCGTACTGAGGTTGAGCTACTTAAAACGCCAAACCTTGGTAAGAAATCTCTTACAGAGATTAAAGACGTACTTGCATCACGTGGTCTTTCTCTGGGCATGCGCCTAGAAAATTGGCCGCCAGCGTCTATCGCTGAAGATTAATCGATATTAGTTAGAAGGATTAGGTCATGCGCCATCGTAAGAGTGGTCGTCAACTCAACCGCAACAGCTCACATCGTAAAGCGATGTTTAGCAATATGGCATGCTCTCTAGTTAGTCATGAAGTTATCAAGACTACTTTGCCAAAAGCAAAAGAGCTTCGCCGCGTCGTTGAGCCTTTGATTACGCTAGCTAAAACGGATAGCGTTGCTAACCGTCGTTTAGCATTTGCTCGCACTCGTGATAACGAAGTTGTGGCAAAACTGTTTAACGAACTAGGTCCACGTTTTGCTGCCCGCCAAGGCGGTTACACTCGTATCCTAAAAGCTGGTTTCCGTACTGGTGATAAAGCTCCAATGGCATTCATTGAGCTTGTAGATCGCCCAGTAGCAGAAGAAGCAGCTGAGTAATAGTTCGTTTGAACTTATAAAAGCCGAGCGAAAGCTCGGCTTTTTTGTGTCTTGAATATTCCACGTTCTTTTAAGAGGCTAAGATATTTAAAGGTCCACATAAAAAAAGGATTAGCATTACGCTAATCCTTTTTTGTCTCAGTCGCTAAATAGCTAAATAGCTAAATAGCTAAATAGCGATGAATCGTCTCTGTACTTATAGAATAGCTAAAAGCTCAACTTCAAATACTAGAGCAGCAAATGGTGGAATTGCAGCGCCAGCGCCACGCTCACCGTATGCAAGATCTTGTGGGATGTATAGTTTCCACTTAGAACCCACAGGCATTAGCTGAAGCGCTTCAACCCAACCTTTAATCACACCTGTCACTGGGAACTCAGCAGGTTCGCCGCGAGATACAGAGCTATCAAATACAGTACCGTCGGTTAGCTCACCGTGGTAATGAACGCGTACTTGCTTGTCTGAAGTCGGGATTTCACCTGTACCTTCAGTCATTACTTCGTATTGTAGGCCAGACTCAAGAACCGTCACTTCTGGACGTAGAGCGTTGTCTGCTAGGAAAACTTCGCTATCTGCAGATGCTGCTTTTGCCGCTTCGGCACGAGTCGCTTCAGCACGAGTGTGTAACTCTTGTAGTGCGTTGTTAATTTCATCAATTTCTATTGCTGGCATGTCACCAGTGAGAGCCGTTGCGATACCAGCAGCGATAGCGTCAACGTTTAGGCCTTCTAGACCACTACCAGCGAGTTGTTGACCCATTTGTAGGCCAATTCCGTAGCTTGCTTTTTGCTCAACAGTTTCGAATTTTACTTCAGACATGAATGTCACTCTTAGTTAAATAAATATAAGCGGTAAAGGATACCAGTTAACGATACAGGTTTAAACGGCTGAGAAGAATTGCTACTTCTGAGCTATCACAATGTGAGCTTTATCTTACATCAGCACAATAACGATGAGATTTTACCGCTCAATGACGTTCTGTCTAGAAATGAGATATACTCGTTGTTTCTTGGTTCTTATACTCTAGTAATGATATTTCGGAGGCGGATAGTAATGAATCGTCGTAAAAAGAAGCCACAAAGTACGAACTATTTGGGGCTTGTCCTGACTCAATTGAAAAGCATTGAGTGGCATCGGTACGTGCAAACGCTACGAACTCTGTGGCTGCAACTTCCCAAGCTTCACCAGCGTGCGTTGACGGTACTTATACCAGGGTTGATTATTCTGTTGCTTTTACCAAGCGTTGCCATCAAAGAAACCGTTAAAACACCGACGAAAGAGCGTGTAGAAATAGCTATCAATACACAAGGGTTAAGTGCGCAATCAGGTCAAAAAAGTAGTTCACCTGATTCTGAGGTATGGAATGAATATACGGTAAAGACTGGTGACACATTAGCGAAAGTGTTTCGGATTAACGAATTACCCATGAGCGATTTGAATGCGCTTGTTGAAATTGAAGGCGGTGATAAGCCGCTGAGCCGGATTAAGCAAGGGCAATTGGTCAGATTCAAACTATCAGAAGATGGTAGGTTAGACATACTACAGCTGTCAAAAAGTAAAGATTCAGTGATGTTTTTCCGATTGTCCGACGGAGGTTTTGGCCGAAGCAAGTAGTGATGACGCTTTCAACAGTTTCTTGACCGGAAGTATTGGTAGGACTATCAAAGCGATTCCCAATATGGTCAGCATATCCGGAATTTCAGCAAACCACCATATCCCAAACAAAGTGACGAACAGTAAGCCAGTATATTCTGCTATCGCAATTTGGTAAGCGTGTGTTTGCTTATAAGCCATAACAGCGAATGCATTGTAAACAAGAATGAGGGATGCGCTTAATGCTACCCAGCCGAGCTGGACCATTTCAATAGGTTCCCAAACTACCCAAGCAAGTAACCCTGAGATGGGTAACGAAAACAATGTTGTCCATACTAGAGTCGTTATGACCGGTTGTTCTTTGGGAATGAGTCGAACCAGAACATTGAATAGCGCGAGTGTTAATGCGGTTCCTAGAGCAAAAATCGCTGCCCAATGGAACTGAGATGGGCGCAGAACGATCAAAACCCCTGCAAAACCAATCATGGTTGCAAGCACTTTGCTCATATTCGGTTTCTCTTTCAATAACCACAACGACAGTGGCAACATCAGTAGCGGTGCTGCATAAAAGATCGCATTTGCCGTTGCTAAAGGTAAATGGGTGATGGCGACCATCATACATCCACTACCAATGAGCACTAATACGGCACGAGCTAACGTGATAACTGGGTTATCAAGTACTTTTTGTTGTTTTGGTAAGCGTAGCCAAAATGGGACTAAAAGCACTAGAGAGAATAGTTGTCTAAGGAAGATATACTGGAAAGGAGATATCCCTCCCTCTAGGAGCTTTACTGCGACATCAGAGAGCGAGGCCGCTAAATTGCCTATTATGAGTAAAACAATACCTAACGATACAGCGGATAGTTTCAGCACATTATTTTTCCAGTCTCATATCTATGTGTGGAATACCATCTTCTAAATACATGTCGGAGATAGAGGTAAATCCATGCGAACCATAGAAATTCGACAAATGTTGTTGGGCACCGATAGTGATCGATTGATCTGGCCAGAGTGATTGGCATTCAAGCAGGGCTCGTGTAATGAGTTGATGCCCCAGTCCCAACCCTCTAGCGCTATCCAATGTGGCAACACGACCAATACTGACGTCGGCATAGCTGGTTTTCTGTGGAAGCAAACGTGCACAAGCGACAAGCTTACCTTCATAATACCCCAGTAAGTGATGGACATCGTCGAAATGATCTTTGTCATCAAGTTCTGGGTAAGGGCAGTTTTGTTCAACAACAAATACGTTGACTCTCAATTTTAGGAGTTCATAAAGCTGAAATGTCGACAGCTGATCAAAGGGTAGCGTTTGCCACTCGATATGTTGCATCCAATAATTGCTCATTAAGAAAAGTATCTTGCAACTATACCAATGAACTATTTTTCAACGCATTAACAATTGTTAATTACTGAGGAGTATTCTTGATTCGACTTAGGCTAATCGCTGTAATACCCAGATAAGCCGCGATCTGATAGTCGTTAAGACGGGTGAGAAGTTCAGGGTAGTGTTGGCAAAATAGTTCGTAGCGTTCGCGAGGAGTGAACAGCAGCATAAAACGTTCTTTGCTTTCTTTAAACATGAGCTGGCTTTCCAGTAAGGTCAGATAGACGCTATGTTTTTCAGATCTCCAGTGGTGAAGGACATCGATTGGAAGGTGAACGAGAAGCGTTGGAGTCAATGTTTCTAGCAGGTAGGGCGAAGGCTCAGCTTTGATGACACTTTCAAAACCTATCATCCAGTCTTGCTCCCAATAAAACTCTTTACTGAACTCTTTTCCTTTCTCGGTAAGATAGCTCGCGTGACAGATCCCTTCTAAGACAAAATAGATCCCGTCAGCAAGATCACCTTGATTGACTAAGATATGGCGAGTCGGTAATTCAAGCAGCGAGCTAGATTGAACAAGCGCATCAATATCGGTAGAGCTGAAATGTTGCTCAGTTAGATATGTTTTAAAACGTTCCGTCATTTTTGCCCCATAAAAAAGCCGCTACGCCAGAGTAGCGGCTTATTACTCTAACGAACTGTCAGTTATTTTTGTAGATCTATCTTATAAACAGCAAACCCAACATCGTCTGTTGACACTTTTTGCATTGGGTATTGGCCTTTGTCTTTAATAAACTGTGCCGCTTTATCGCTTGGAGAGGTCTCGAAGCGAATATCCAGCGCTTGCTCTGCCATAATTGGCGCAAACGACCAGTTGTTATCAGCACTTGGTGTCACTTCACCCTTATCTTGGCTTACGCGAGATATATAGTTGGCAACAACCGTTCGGTTCTCATCTGGTGATTCAAAGGCGATGTAGTCAGAACCTGTTCCTGGGAATTTGTTACTGAAAGCACGATAGTTATTTGTTGCAATAATAAACTCTTGTTTAAGGTCGATAGGCTTACCCTGATACGTTAAACCAATGATACGTGAAGCATCAGGGTTAACCGCTTTACAGTTGCCATCATATTTGGCGGGCTGGGTTACATCGATTTGGTAATTAACCCCGTCGATAACATCAAAGTTGTAAGTACGGAAGCCATCCCAATCAATCAGCGATTGTGGTGCTGTGACACTGGTATCAATGCGTTTGAATTGACCTGCACTGCACTCTAGCCACTCTTTAACTTCATGGCCCGTGACTTTAAGTGCAACCAGTGTGTTCGGATAGAGGTATAAATCCGCCGCATTACGGAATGTTAGCTGCCCCGATTCAACTTCAGTAAAGTTGGCGGGATCATTTTTACGCCCACCTGCTTTGAATGGAGCCGCAGCTGAAAGTACCGCAATACCATCTAGGTCTGGATCACCTTGGATAAACCTTTCTACATAATCGTTCTGCGCAAGGTTGACGATTTGCACGGTAGGATCATCTTGAACCAGCGACAAGAAACTGTACATCACATCATTTGCTTTACCAATGGGCTGGTTTACAAATTCACGCGTTCCCTTGTGATCGTCTTTCAGCGCGTCGATAATGCCTGCATCGGCTTCCGCTAGTGATGCCTTACTGGCTTTATCAAAGATAGGACGTGCCTGTGATTGCCCTTCAGCAACCGCCCATTTCCCGTCTTTTTGCTTAAGAACTAAGTCCATCACGCCAACATGGCTTCCCCAGCGACCAGGCATAACGGCAGTCACACCATTAATGGTGCCTTTTTCGTTATCGACCCCTTGAATATTATCAAAACCTTTACCTGGGAACACAGAGTGAGAGTGGCCAAAAGCAATAGCGTCAATACCGTCGACTTCTGAGAGGTAATAAGTCGAGTTTTCTGCACCTAGCTTATGAGGATCGGAAGAAACACCAGAGTGAGGAATCGCAACAATAACATCCGCCCCTTCTTTCTTCATTTGAGGCACAAGTTCTTCAGCTATTTGCTTGATATCTTTGGCAAAGACTTTACCTTCGAGATTCTTCTTATCCCAAACCATGATCTGTGGCGGTACAAAGCCAATGTAACCCACCTTGATCTCATGGGTTTGCCCATCCATATCGGTAAAGCTATGCGCTTTGATTAAATAGGGTTTGAAGTAGTGCTCACCGGTTTTTTTATCGAATACGTTGGCACTGACATAAGGGAAGTTTGCGTCATTGATGGTTTCGGCTAAGAACTCTAACCCGTAGTTAAATTCGTGGTTACCAATATTACCTACATCATAATTGAGTTGATTCATCGCCTTGTAGACAGGGTGAACTTCACCTTCCGTAATGCCTTTGGCCGCCATGTAGTCACCCATAGGGCTGCCTTGAATCAGATCGCCATTATCAACCAACACACTATTTGTGACTTCTTGCTGGGCTTGTTTAACAAGAGTGGCTGCGCGAGCAAGGCCAATTTTTTGTGATGGTTTGTCTTTGTAGTAATCATAATCCATCACATTCGTGTGTATATCGGTTGTTTCAATAATTCGTAGCTTGATAGTGTCAGCCATGACTGGGCCAGCCATCATTAGCATGCCACCAAGTACCGCCATTGAAATAGGTTTCACTGCAATTTTCATTGTTTACTCCATTACGAGGATAAAGAATAACTACGAGTAATGTAACAAAACATAATGTAACAATGCGTTACCGTTTAGTTAAAGTGTGACGAATCCATACCTAGAGTGCTGTAACTGCCTACAAGATCCCATAAATATAGATTGTCTGACTGATTAATAGTGAATTGAAAAATCACCGTTATAGAACCTTTATGTTATTAGGTTATAAAAAAGACACTTTTAGAATTTCAAGTAATATGAAGAGATCGCCATAATGGATAAACATCAAGAGGGAATGCCTCGATAGCGACGGTTAAAGCCCTCCTTTCCCATCTTTTTTTACCTGGATGATGCCTAGGTGACTATAGAGTATTTAGGGATTCATCGTATGGATACGAAGCGTGTCTAACGGTGTGACAAGTTTAAAGCGCTGTTGTTATAGAGTGAGATGAATGTCCTGTCTCAAAAGTTAGATTGGTTCTTATCTAATGCTCAAATCAACAATAGTGCTATTGCCAACTCAATATAATCTTGACCAAAGATTTAGGGATAAAATTAAGCCTAAAGGCTTACAAGGAAATAGACATGGATCAACAACGCTTAACTCACTTGAAGCAACTTGAAGCTGAGAGTATTCATATTATTCGAGAGGTCGCTGCTGAGTTTGATAACCCAGTCATGATGTACTCGATTGGTAAAGACTCCTCGGTCATGCTTCACCTTGCACGCAAAGCTTTCTACCCAGGAAAGATTCCTTTCCCGTTACTTCACGTTGATACGGATTGGAAGTTTCGAGAAATGATCGAATTTAGAGATCGTATCGCTGAGAAATATGGTTTTGATCTTTTGGTTCATAAGAATCCTGAGGGTCTGGCAATGGGGTGTAGCCCGTTTAAGCATGGCTCTTCAAAGCATACCGACATCATGAAAACGCAAGGCTTAAAGCAAGCGTTAAATAAGTATGGTTTTGATGCTGCTTTTGGTGGTGCACGTCGAGATGAAGAAAAATCACGAGCGAAAGAGCGTGTGTATTCATTCCGAGATAAAAATCACACTTGGGATCCTAAGAACCAACGTCCAGAGCTTTGGAAAACCTACAACGGCCAAGTGAATAAGGGCGAAAGCATCCGAGTGTTCCCACTATCCAACTGGACAGAGCTTGATATCTGGCAATACATCTATCTAGAAAACATTGAAATTGTACCGCTTTACCTTGCTGATAAGCGTCCAGTCGTTGAACGAGATGGCATGCTCATCATGGCTGATGATGATCGTTTGGAACTGCAAGAAGGCGAAGTCATTGAAGAGAAGTCGGTTCGTTTCCGTACTCTTGGCTGCTACCCATTAACCGGAGCGGTTGAATCAGAAGCCAATACATTGCCGGGCATTATAGAAGAAATGCTGGTGGCGACCTCAAGTGAGCGCCAAGGGCGTGCGATCGACCACGATCAATCAGGATCGATGGAATTGAAGAAGCGACAAGGTTATTTCTAAGGATCTAAGGACAGACTATGAACAATGTAATTGAAGCTCAGTTAGAAGAGCTTGGTATTGAAGGTTACCTAAACCAACATCAGCATAAATCATTACTTAGATTCCTGACTTGCGGTTCAGTAGATGATGGTAAAAGTACCTTAATTGGACGTTTGCTGCATGACACGCATCAGATTTATGAAGATCAGTTAGCGGCGGTTCATAACGACAGCCAACGTGTCGGTACGACAGGTGAGAAGCCAGATTTAGCGCTTCTAGTTGATGGTTTACAGGCTGAGCGAGAGCAAGGCATTACGATCGATGTGGCGTATCGTTATTTCTCGACGCAGAAACGTAAGTTCATTATTGCCGATACTCCTGGGCACGAGCAGTACACAAGAAACATGGCCACAGGTGCGTCTACTTGTGATGTTGCCATCATTTTGATCGATGCACGTAAAGGTATTTTGGACCAAACACGTCGTCATTCATTCATTTCTAATTTAATTGGCATTAAGCACTTTGTTGTTGCGGTCAATAAAATGGACTTGGTTGATTATTCGCAACAGACGTTTGAAGCCATTCGCGATGATTACTTAGCGTTTGCTGAGAATCTACAAGGTGAAACCGATATTCAGATTGTTCCGCTTTCAGCATTAGAAGGTGAGAATGTAGCTTCTCCAAGCCAAGAGATGACGTGGTTTGAAGGTCCAACGCTGCTTCACCTTCTAGAGACCGTTGATGTCGATCGTTCTAAAACGGAAGGCGAATTTAGATTCCCAGTTCAATACGTGAATCGTCCGAATCTCGATTTCCGCGGCTTTGCCGGTACGATCTCATCTGGCATCGTTAAAGTTGGAGATGAGATTAAAGCGTTACCTTCTGGAAAACGCTCCAAAGTGGCTCGAATCGTTACTTTTGATGGGGATTTAGAAGAAGCACAGGCGGGTCTTGCTGTGACCTTAACGTTAGAAGATGAAATCGATATCAGCCGTGGTGATTTGATTGTGTTAGAGCAGTCAAAAGTGGAATCATCAAATCATCTTACTGCTGATGTGGTTTGGATGACAGAGCAACCGCTGCAGCCTGGTCGAGAGTACGACATCAAGATCGCAGGTAAAAAGACGGTTGGACGAGTGGAATCCATTCGTTACCAATACGATATCAACAACCTTTCGACGCATTCAGCCGCTGAGCTTCCTTTGAATGGAATAGGCTCATGTGAGTGGTCATTTACTGAGTCAGTGGCTTTAGATAGCTATCAAGCTTGTACAGACACCGGTGGTTTTATCATTATCGATCGTCTTACAAACGTGACGGTTGGTGCAGGTTTAGTGCGAGAAAGCTTGGCACAGGTTGAACAGCCGGTTAGCAATGTTTCAGCGTTTGAAATAGAGCTTAATGCACTGGTTCGTAAGCATTTCCCTCATTGGGGTGCAAAAGATCTGAGTCAGCTACTAAAGTAAGCGCGCCGAGTGAAACGTACATAGCTAAATAGACATAGTTAAGTATTTAAACCCAGAAATTAAAGTAACAATTGGAAAAGTAACAGTATGAAGTGAGCAGTCACTATCATATTTAAGGATGAATTATGTGGGAGCAAGGATTGGTTATGGCGATGCTACTTGGCATCATCACGTGCTTGCTCGTCACACGGATTAAGCCAAGTATCATTTTTGCTGGAGCGTCGTTTTTAGCTTTTATGGTTGGATCTATTGAGCTGAAATCCATTGCGACTAATTTCACTAATTCATCCTTATTAACATTGGTTTTGTTGATTTTAGCCTCGTGTGCTTTAGAAAAAACGCGTTTAATCAGTTGGGTTAGCCGAAATATTTCTGAAGGTCGCTTGGGCACTGTGGTGGCAAAACTGGGTATATCCACGGCATTATTGTCTTCCTTTACTAATAATACTGCCGTGGTTGTATCGTTAATTGGGGCGATAAAACGCAACCAGAGACATGCGCCGTCAAAACTCCTCATTCCACTTTCTTATGCGGCGATTTTAGGGGGGACACTCACTCTCATTGGCACCTCAACAAACCTTATCATCAACAGCTTTGTTGAAGATGTAGGCTTACCCAGTTTAACCTTTTTTACCCCGACATTAATTGGCCTCGCGGTATTAGTCGGTGGGGTACTAATTTTGATTCCACTCAGTTATCTTCTCCCGGATTATGATGATCATGGACAAGATGACTTACCTTATTTCTTAGAAGCCATCGTTGAGCCCGGTTCTCCGCTGGTGGACAAAAGTATTAGCGAAAATAAATTGCGCGCTTTGAGAAAACTCTTTCTCGCAGAGGTGATTCGTGATGGGAAAAGTGTCCCATCGGTTGAACCGGATTTTGTGCTTCAAGCCAAAGACAGATTACTGTTTTGTGGCGACATAGAAAGCGTAGCAACGCTGCAAGAAATTCAAGGTTTAACCCTGTTCGGACAGCATCATCTTAATGGTCAGGGCTTTATAGAGGCTGTCGTGAGCTCATCGGCGAGCTTTTGCAACAAAACACTCAAATCGAGCCACTTCAGAGACAGATTTGATGCCGTTGTGGTCGCTATCAGAAGAGGCCATGAGCGTCTAGAAGGCGGCTTAGGTAATATTGTTTTAGCGGCTGGAGACACCTTGGTGTTGGTGCCAGGAAAGCGTTTTGAAACGGAGCGCCGTGCTCATCGCCGTGAATTTGTATTGATTAATGATTTGGATTCGAGTGCCAAGCTTGATGCCAATAAATCCAGCATCGTGCTATTCGGTTTTGCTTTGGTTATTAGTCTGGCCTTGACTGAAGTCGTGCCTATTATCAAAGGGCTGCTTGTCTATTTGCTGGTGATGCTGGCGTGTGGAATTGTCAAAATCAACGAATTACGCCGCCGTTTTCCCGTCGATATCGTTGTTATCGTTGGATCCGCGCTGTCGATCGCTCAGTTGATGCTCTCTTCCGGTTTGTCGATGAGGATGGGCGAAATGTTTATGGAAGCCTTTAATGGTTGGGGCGTCTTTGGGGCATTGATCGCGGTGTATTTGATGACGTTGATCTTAACCGAGTTAGTGACCAACAATGCAGCAGCAGCCTTAGCTTTTCCCATCGCTTATAGCATGGCATTGGGATACAACGTTGATCCTATGCCATTCATCATGGCGGTACTATTTGGTGCAAGTGCGAGTTTTATTTCCCCTTATGGGTACCAAACGAACCTTATGGTTTACAGTGTTGGCAACTATAGGCTGACCGATTATATCAAAATAGGGATCCCAATTTCGATTGTGTATTCAGTGCTTGTATTAAGCCTAATCCCTGTTTTCTTTCCATTTTAATTTAAAGGACTGTATTGTGAGAAAGAGTGCTAAGAAACGAACTATGAGGGCCATGCAATGACGACATTGACGCAAAATAAAGATGAAAATGTTGTTTGGCACCAACATGTTATAGATAAAACATACCGAGCGAAGATAAAGCAACAGAAGCCATCAGTGCTTTGGTTTACTGGGTTGTCTGGTGCTGGGAAATCAACGGTTGCCGGCGCACTTGAAAATAGGCTTGCAGAAATGGGCTACCACACGTATTTGCTTGATGGTGATAATGTTCGTCACGGTTTATGCAGTGATCTGGGCTTCTCAGAAAAAGATCGCCGAGAAAACATTCGTCGCATTGGCGAGTTGTCTAAATTGATGGCCGATGCTGGGCTTATAGTATTGTCTGCTTTCATTTCTCCACACCGTTCAGAGCGTCAGTTAGTCCGTGAGATGCTGCCTGATGGTGAGTTTCTGGAGGTCTTTGTCAATGCACCTTTAGATGTGTGTGAGAAGCGTGATCCTAAAGGTCTTTATAAGAAAGCGAGAGCGGGTGAAATTGCTAACTTTACTGGCATTGACTCCGTGTATGAGGCGCCTGTTGATCCTGAGATTGATTTACTGGCGGGTAAGTACACGATTGACGAGTTAGTCGAACAATGCCTTGTGGTACTGAAAGCTCAAGGCATTATTCAAGCCGATTAAACGGTGTGATGTATTGTGCCTTTTACATCTGAGTGCACGATAAATTTTTGACTCAGTAGTGCGATCACTTGGTCGTAGTACTGAGTATTCGGTTTATTTCCGAGTAGTTTACACAGTTCATTTCCCGTCGGGGTAAAGCGGTAATAGAGCAGCCGAGTTCCTTTCCCTTGAGGTTGGAGAGAGTGATTCTTCCCTTGATAACTGAGTGGAAGGGGTGGATCCACTTCGATCTCTCCAGATTCGAGTTCAGTACCGTGCAGTAAACCGAGCTCGATCAGCACTAAGAGGCTTGAATAGGGTAATTGGAAGTTGCCTGTATTGACCGCGGTTGTCGTATCTCGTTTCCCTAAGCTAAAAATACCATTGCGTGCTTTATAGCCAACCAATAGCTTCTTACTGTTGTCTGCACCGAAACTGCAGGCTAGAGACGCTGCCTTCTGCAGAACTTGTGCTTCCTTCGGACTCATGTCTTGTAATATTTTGAGTGCTTTCATTGAGGTTGAGCCTGGGTTGGTAATTTCTCTTTTTAAAACTTGAGCCCATAGCCTCTGCATTGAAGGGTTGTGTATCTCTTGCGCCATATCAAAGTAGCGATATAGCCAATCTTTGTCTGGTTTTCCTGCCGTTTCATCACGACATGCCATGTGCGTGGCTTTTAAAATTTGCTCTAGATTTTTTTGGCGTTGTTCTTGACGTTTTCGTTCTCTTTTCAGTGCACGGTCAAGAGGAGATAGGTCACCAGAATCGTCTTGAAGTAACGCATCTAAGCCGTAGGTTTGAGCAATATTCAGCACGCAGCTTGCGCTGTCTTTAATATAACTCGACTTTTTCTCTTGCTGCTTTGTGCTACTGCCTGTCGATTCGTGTTCGATAGTGACGGGCTTATTATCGTTTGCCATGCATATTTCCTCATGCCACTGAGTAGTTTCAACTGATTAAAATGTAACGTGTTATGAATCGGAGTTCTAGAGAAACAAAGAATGGCAGTTAAAAAATGAGACTACCCAAAATGATAACAATTTGTTAAAGTTGTTATCATTGGTTGTGAGGGTTTATGAAGTACGTAAAAGAGAATAAATTTAAGAAGCACCTATCAATCGCTTTGCTATTACTGCTATATATGGCTGTGCTAGCGTATTTATCTAGTTTTCTATCATAAAATAGAGGATTGATAGGCTTTAAACTGATTTAACAATTACATATCATCGTATTCAGCGATGGCTGTCCCTTCTATTAAATACGCGGTTTCAGCAAGTTCGTGACTGAGCGTTTCTGTTTTTAACGTCCCTATTACATATATCACATCCCACAGTTGTTGAACGGGTGCGCCTTCAGGGAATTTCACGTAAATGATTTGATTTGGTGGCGGCGGTGGAACGTGAATACATGCTCCAAAATACGGCACCAAAAGAAATTCAGTTACCTTGTTTGCATCCCCTTCGAGTGGGATAACAAAGCCCGGTATTTTGACTATGCTGTTGTTCAGTTCTTGGCGTACCGAACCTACCTTAGACTGTGCCATTACATCACCAGAGTGATCTAAAGCCGGCATCCCTACCGCATCAAATTGATTACGCTCATTTTCAGGCACTAAATCAATCCAATCAAGTACCATTGCATCGTCAGACGCTAGGGCGATATTGGGTAGCAGGGCCGAAAAACACAGCATTATCGATAAGAAAATTTTGTTCATAGTGTTACCTAAATTCTGATTGTCATGCCATCACTAAGCGATTGTCGATAAGCTCTTAGCGCTGGAATAAAGCCGATGATGATACCAGCAAGTTGGACAAACCCTAATAGAATCCATTCATAGGCTGTAATGGCCCCCATGGTGATGGTGATCCCAAATTGTTGCTGAATGATAGGTTGCCCAATGGCCAAAGCGAAATATAAGCCGCCTACGCCGACTAAGATACCTAAAAATGTCAGCGCACTCGCTTCACTTATCAATAGTGCAAACACATGCCTTGGTCGCGCTCCCATTGCTCTGAGGATGGCCATTTCTCTTCTGCGCTCTTGCAAGCTGGTTAAGAGGCTACTGAGCATACCAAGGAGACCAGCAATAACAACAAATACCGAAACAGCCATAAGGGCTTGCTCTGCGACAGACATCATTCCCCAAAGTTCATGAAGTGCAACACCAGGCATGATGGCGCTAAGAGGCTCTTGCGTGTAAGTGTTAATTTGGCGTTGCAATGCAAAGGTCTGAATTTTTGATTTCAGTCCCACCATCATTGCTGTGATTTGCTTCGGTTCAAATTGATGTTGACTCAGTCGTTCGGCTGATGGCGTGTTCCCTAAGTGCGCACCTGACTCCCAGCCGACATGAATGGCTTCAATCGCTTCCAGTGAAACATGCACAGTTTTATCTACTGGAGTTCCTGTTGGTGCAAGAATACCGACGACGGTAAAGGGAAGATTATCGTGTCTCGCAAACCCGACATCTCCGATGCCATGGGCAATAATGATTTCACTGCCAACCTGGTAACCAAGAGATTTAGCCACATCCGAGCCCACCACCGTTTCAAATAGCTGATTAAATGACTGACCACTATTGAAGGTTAGTGATTGCTTACTTCCGTATTTATAGTGTTGGAAGTAGCTTTCATTGGTTCCCATGACTCTAAATCCACGATGAGAATCCCCCAGTGAAATTGGAATGGCCCAGTCAACCGCGTTATGTTGACTGAACTCTTGATAGCTTTTCCAGTCGATGTTGTTGGTGGCATTTCCGATTCTGAACACAGAATAGAGCAGTAAATTCACCTGCCCTGAACGGCCACCGATGATTAAATCGGTGCCCGATATGGTATTGGCAAAGCTGTCTTTGGCTTGAGTTCGGATCCGCTCGACACCCATCAGCAATATGACGGAAATAGCGACGGTTAAAATAGTTAGAATGGCGGTAGTTTTGCGGTTTCGAACGCTCTTCCAAGCTAGGCTAGTTATCGCAGTCATTGGCTTTCACCTGCTTTATTCAGTTGCTTTAGGTTAATGGAGCGATCAAAGAGTGCTTCGAGAGTTGGATCGTGACTCACAAACACTAAGGTTGAGTTGGCTAGGTTCGCTTGCTCTAGAAGTAACTCAATGAAGGCCGTTCGGTTGTCGTGATCGAGTGCGGAGGTTGGTTCATCCGCGATAATCAGCTTGGGTGAACCGATTAATGCTCGCGCGGCAGCCACACGCTGTTGTTGGCCGATACTGAGTTCAATCACCGGCTTGTCGAGGAGCTCTTGCGGCAAATGCAAACGGCTCAATAGATCTTTCGCTTCTTGCTGCATCGATTGTTGAAGTTGCTGCTTGCGTCGAGAAGAAAACTGGCAGGGTAAAATGACATTTTCAATCACACTTAAATAAGGCAATAAGTTAAATTGCTGAAAGATATACCCGATGTTATCCGCTCGGAATTTATCGCGTAAGCTTGGGCTTAGTGATCGAATCTCCGTCCCTAGCACATCCACTCGGCCTTGTTGAACTTGGTTGATGCCAGTAAGCAATCCTAGAAGTGTCGATTTTCCGCAGCCACTGGGGCCTTTAATGAAGACGTGTTCACCTTCTAAAATAGAGAATTCAGGGATATCTAAAATCGCTTGGTGGGCATTTGGCCAAGAGAAACGTAAGTTCGTAATGTTGACAACCGGAGTCACGGCATCAGACAGGGTGCTGTCCATCTCAAATTCCAATCATTAAAAGTTTGTTAGGGGGAATCACCCCCTAACAAAACAGGTTAGAAAGATAGTGTGTTGTTTTTTGGCGTTAACTTAGTCGCGGATTGCGCTTTATCTGTGAGTAAGTTGACACTGATCGATTGAGTTGGTTCAAACAATGTAAACCAATCTGTCGAGACAGTTTGCAGTTTGTTTATGTCATCACAATGAAAATGGTACTCAACGGTGAAGGTTCCGTGCCCATCACTGTGATCATGGTCATGATGTTCGTGTTTTTCATCATCGTGATGTTCATGCTTGTCATGGTCATGATGTTCGTGTTTTTCATCATCATGGTGTTCGTGCTTGTCATGGTCATGATGCTCGTGTTTTTCATCATCATGATGTTCGTGCTTGTCATGGTCATGATGCTCGTGTTTTTCATCATCATGATGTTCATGTTTGTCATGGTCATGATGCTCGTGTTTTTCATCATCATGATGTGCATGTTTGTCATGGTCATGATGTTCGTGTTTTTCATCATGATCATGATTGTCATCACCCAAAGTATGAGTCACGGATTTATACTCGATATGACATTTGGCTGAGCTATTTAAAGAGACAACATTGCTCGCTTCATTGAGCACTTTGACAGCGTTTGATAACTGCTCTGTTTGCTGTTCATTTTGGGGTTGGTGTTCAAAGCCTACAACGTCAGCACCAGGTGCGGTAATTTCAATCAGTAGCTCGTGGGCATCTTGCGCAATGTTGAACTCAACATGGCCATGTACGTGGGCATCATGCTGACGGAACGTATCGTCTGCAAGAGAAGGAAAGCTCAAAAGTAAGCCGATACTGGTCGCGATAGTTGTCTTAATTTGCATTGGTTCTAATCCTAAATGGTTAATATAAAAAACACGATTGTTCAGAGATCAGTGAACGCGGTGGTGAGCGAGCCAAATAGGCATAAAAAGAAGCAGTAACCGTGTTTGCCATGTAAGTCAGTAACGGACTGTATTGGGTTACAGTCATATCGGCGAGTGTCAGTGAATGGTTTAACCCATTACCTAAGCCAGAAAAAAGCTCACATTGGTGTTGATTGTGATGCTCAGGCGTTAAGTCGGTTTGATGTTCAATATAGGCGAAGTTGAGCCACAAGACGCCGATCAGTGCGCAAGCAACGACAAATCTATTTACAGACTGTATTGGATGAGTTGATGGCAAAAGAAAGGTCCTATGGAGTTTCAATGTTATAGTATAACAATAACCCTTGGGGAATTGTCAGCACAATTTGAACTAACGTTAAGAACTTTTGTTTATGTCCACTTCTGTGTTCACTTAAAAAAGCGACAGCATTCAGGCCATCGCTTTATTTCGTTGTGGTGTTTCCAAATGGTCGATTACAAGTGCTCACGAATTAGTGCTAATACTGATGTCACGTCACTGTCATCGAGTGCGCCTTCTTTAATAAACAGTACTTCACCTGATTTACTTTGAACGATGATGGCGGACGATTCTTTTTCTAGCCCCCAGGTGTTGGCTACCACACCATCGGAATCGAGTACCATTGATGACCAAGGGAACTCTTCTTTACTGGTTTGAGCTTTAGATTTCACAATAGAGCCTGTTCCCCACATTGCATCATCTTGATTAATAATGGTGGTCGTTTGGTACGCTTCTACTGGGAATTTTGCGGCGGTAATGGCTGCCATAAGAGGCGCATTGAGTTCTTTGGAGCTACCGCGTCCTGCAATGGCTTGAATGACACGAACTTTACCAAGCATGGATTGATTGTCCCAAGGTTGATAACGGGTTTCGTTATCCGTCAGTATGATCTCACCATAGCTTGTGACCTCAACATCAATCACGGGTTGGCCCAAAGATAGGTTATGAGCCGCAGCGAACAATGGAGAGCAAGCGAGTAGTAGGGTAACAAGTGGTTTTTTAGTCATTATTTTTTTCCTTTTAATTACGCCGAAAAAGTATAGTCCCAAGCCGAGAAAAAGGCTGATAATCAAATGGCTAAGCTGTGATCTTGATGGATTATTTGACAAAGCACACACCGGTTCCACCTAGCCCGCAATACCCATTGGGGTTCTTCGCCAAATACTGCTGGTGATATTCTTCCGCATAGTAGAACTGGCCTGCTGGCAGTATTTCGGTCGTAATGATGCCTTTTCCTTGCTCGGTCAATAGTGCTTGGTAGCGTTGTTGCGAATCTATAGCCGTGCTTGCTTGCTCTTCATCATAGACATAAATAGCCGATCGATATTGAGTCCCGGAGTCGTTTCCTTGTTGCATACCTTGAGTCGGGTTGTGTCGTTCCCAAAAATATGTCAGAAGTTGCGAAAAAGAAATAACCGCAGGATCAAAGAACACTTGAACGACTTCAGTGTGACCCGTTTGGCCTGTGCACACTTCGTTATAGGTTGGGTTTTTTGTGTAACCACCCGCGTATCCAACGGTTGTGCAGGTCACGCCGTCAAGCTGCCAGAATAGGCGTTCTGCACCCCAAAAGCAGCCTAACCCCAATAAAACCTGCTGTTGGCCTTCTTGAGGTGAATGACGGATAGGGGTTTGAGTGACAAAGTGAACGGCTGGCGCCAGGATACTTTCCTCTCTGCCTTTAAGAGCATCTTGAGGTGACACCAAGCTTGTTTTTATGTTGTTCGCGGTTGAGCCCATGGTATGTAAGACCTTATTAGTACGGGAGAATGAACAAATAATGCGAATACGTTGACATAGCTAAAGACTAACCGAGTTAATCTAGGTATCATTTTTATTCGCCGTAATACTCATTTTAGGTTTGTAATAATTAAGCATGTTCATTAAGCGATTTCCAGTTTTTATATTCAGCCTTGTCTTATCTGGCTTTGTTAATGCTAACGAAGTTAAGTTAAGTATTGTCGGCTTAGAGGGGGAATTGCTGGATAATGTTGATGCTTACTTGTTGTCGATTCCTGAAAATGATTATGAAATCACATTGCGTTTTAAGTCTCGCTTGAGTAATAGCATGACCGAAGCGCTTAATGCCCTCGGATACTACAACCCTAAGTTTCGCTTTGAAGTTATTGAAGATAAACAGCTCATTGTCCATGTGGAGAAAGGCGATCCCGTACTGCTTACGGAACTGGACATCATCGTCACAGGCGAAGCTCAACAAGACCCTGCCTTTTCAAAACTCATTGCAGAAAGTGGATTGACGCTAAATCAACCCGTTAACCATGGACGTTATGATGCACTGAAATCATCCATTCGCAGTCAGGCTTTACAAAAAGGGTACTTTAAAGGTGATTTTACTAAGAGCAGCTTAGAAATCGTGCCGAGCCAAAACAAGGCAATGGTGCGCTTACACTACGACAGTGGCATGCGTTATCACTTTGGGTCTACATCGATTTCTGGTAGCCAAATCAGAGATGAACGGGTTCAATCTTTGCAGCCATATCAATCCGGCGATCCATACCTTGTGTCAAAGGTCGGAGAATACAATCAAAATCTCTCTAATACCGATTGGTTTTCCTCCGTCTTTGTTGAGCCAGATCTAACTCGCTTAGATGAAGGTCGTGAGCTCCCAATGAAGGTGTCTTTATCTCCTCAATCAAGAAATCAATTAGAAACCGGTCTGGGTTATTCAACCGATGTGGGTGTTCGAGGAACCTTGAAGTGGAATAAACCTTGGGTGAACGATCGTGGACACAGTTTTAACAGCAGTATTTCTTTGTCAAAGCCAGAGCAGAGTGTGGTTGCAGGTTATAAGATCCCGTTAGATGATGCTTTGCATGAGTATTATAAAATTCAGTACGGTATGAAAAAGGTCGATAGCCGCGATACCAACAGTCTGGAATCTAACCTGTCTATTGGTCGACATTGGTTACTTGATAATGGTTGGCATCAAACGGTGAGAGCACGCTATTTGATTGAAAACTATGAACAAGGGTTACAAGACGATGTTGGCCACTTTGTTTTGCCAGGTGTGTCCTTTTCTCGTACACGCACGAAAGGTGGCAGCATGCCAATGTGGGGGGATCGCCAAACCATAACGTTTGAATATGGCGATCCGGCTTTATTGTCTGAAACCCGTTTAGTGCGTTTGGTTGGTGGGACGTCATGGATTAGAGGAATAGGCAATAATCACCGAGGCCTATTTCGGGTTGATGGAGGCGCTAACTTTACTGAAGAGTTTGAAAAACTCTCCCCATCATTGCTGTTTTTTGCCGGGGGCGATAACAACTTACGTGGCTATAGCTATGAATCTATTTCGCCAAAAGATGAAAGTGGTGCATTGACCGGGGGCCAATATATGGTGACCACCTCGTTAGAGTATCAATATCGCCTAGTGGGTAATTGGTGGGTAGCGGCTTTCTATGATTATGGTAGTGCATTTAACCAAAAAGCCGACTTTAAAGCGGGCACAGGTGTTGGGGTTCGATGGGCATCGCCAGTGGGGCCTATTCGGCTTGATTTTGCGTTAGGGTTAGATGCAGAAGAAGGCGATGAATATCAGATCCACTTTACACTAGGTCCTGAGTTATGAAGAAAATCGTCTTAAAATGGACAAAATGGTTGTCCATTACGGTGACCTCGTTGGTGTTACTGGTGTTGGTTTTCGTGATTGGTTTACTGTACACCAATACGGGGTTAAATGTGCTTGTGTGGGGAGCGCAGAACGCGGTGCCTCAGTTACAAATCGGAAGCACCCAAGGTTCTGTATTTCCCAGATTTACTCTAAAAAAAGTCGCTTTTCAGGATGAGGCGTTATTGATTCAGTTTGACGCTCAATCATTGACGCTTGCCGTGAATCCGAGTTGCTTCTTAGAACCATCCATTTGCATTAACGATCTGGCCGTCGATGGCTTGAACTTTTCAATGCCTGAGCTGGCCGAGTCAGAAGAGCCGGAAGCCACGGTTAACACAAACGATAAACCTTTTAAATTATCCACCCCGATCCCAATTCACATTAGCCGTGTCAGGCTATCCAATATTGATCTCGATATTTTACATAACAGAGTCACTTGGCAAAGCCTAAATGCCGGAGCAAGATTCCAGAACAATCAGCTGCGACTATTCCCGACCCTTTGGCAGGATATTTCGCTATCTTTAGCGCCTTCAGTAGAGGGGAAAGAGAGCTCATCGACGTCACCTATAGAGAACAGCTCAGACCCTAGCCCTATCGTATTGCCCCCGTTTACGATGCCATTATCGTTAGTCGTTGAACGGTTCGATATTAAGCAGTTTAAGCTAGAGCAAGAGTCGCCGATTTCAATCAATCATCTCGGGTTAGAAGCGAGTGCGTCTGGTTCGAAGGTAGTCATTAAAACGCTTGATCTTGATATGCCAGAAGTGAAAGCTAATTTGTTTGCCGATGTGGATCTTCAAGGGGCTTACCCACTGAATGCCAAGTTATCTGCAGATGTGAAACACCCTCAAGCGAATGGACAAAAAATTGCTCTATCAGCCTCGGGAAGTGTGGCTGATCTTACCATTGAAAGTCAGTTGAGTGGATTAATCGAAGCCCATCTACAAGGCAACGTAAAACCACTAGAGCCGACGTTGCCGTATCAACTCTTGCTCAACAAAATGAATGCACAGTGGCCTCTTACTGGGGCGGCTGATTATCAGGTAGCGATTAATAAATTGTCCAGTTCGGGCAGTTTAGAAGGCTACGAACTTGATTTAAAAGCGGGCATCAAAGGGGTGAGTCTCCCTGATCTCGATGTTGAGGTGAAAGGCAATGGCAACCTAGAACAAATAGAGCTGCGCGAGATAGCATTATCAACGCTTGGTGGAACCGTTGAGGGTGAAGTCTTTGCAAATTGGAATGCGCCCATCAATTGGCAAGGAAAACTTCATCTGAATCAAATTCAGCCAGGCCTGTATTGGCCTGAGGCTGAAGGGAACATCAGCGGGGATATTCATACCCAAGGTTCGTTAACTCCGGAAGGGGGGTGGATAACCGAGACCACGGTCATTGATATCGACGGGATTTTAAGGGACTACCCGCTTAATATTGCTGGCTCATTGTTCGCGTCCGATAAAGAAGGAAAGGGGGAGTTCAGCATTCAAACCCCAAGTTTGACGCTTGCTCACGGGCCTAACTCTGTCCAAGCCAAAGGAGAGCTTAGTCAAACTTGGCAAATGAACGTGGCTTTAAATATTCCTGATCTCGCCAAGTCGGTGCCTGATCTTAACGGTTCAGTGGTAGGGGATGTGTCGCTAAAAGGGAAGATTGAAGAGCCAAGCGTCACCCTAACATTAACCGCAAACAACGTCGATTGGCGTGAAGAAGCAAGCCTGCAACAGCTGACGATCTCTGGCGATCTTAAACCACTTCCAGAACCTTATGCCGACCTTCATTTACAAGCGAGTACTATTCAGTACCAGAACAATGTGGTGGATAGTGTCGATCTTAAACTTGCAGGATCACTGAATGATCATAACCTGATGCTAGAGGTGGGGTCCGATATTGTGGCGACCAATCTCGCCATTTCAGGGGAGCTTCAGCAAGAGCCAACGCTAAGCTGGAGTGGTGATTTAGAGCGTATGTTGTTCAGTACAGAGCAAGGTCAGTGGACGCTCAACAAGAGCACACCGGTTGGTTTCGATACGGATAACCAGCAAGCATTCATTGCTGCTCACTGCTGGCTGCAAGACAATGCGTCGGTGTGTCTCGATAACGACATCAGTGTCGGTGAGAAAGGTGAAGCACGATTGTCGGTTAACCGGTTCAGTTTTTCTCAATTGGCTGCTTTTATGCCACAAGGTGTCGTCGTCGATGGAGAGGTAAATGCTCAAGCACGCGCCAAGTGGGCGCCAGACGTTGCACCTGAGGTTACGGTTGACGTTGAAATGCCAAAAGGTCAGTTCAGCGGCATGCCAGATGCCCCACTAGTGATTGGCTGGAATTCGATGGCGTTTAATGCAAATCTTGCTGAAAACCAACTGCAAGCCAATTGGCTGTTGGACTTTACCGATAATGGCGAGTTGTCAGGTGATATTACGATCCCCAATATTACTGTTGCAGATAAAGAGTTAGCCGGTGATATTCGTGTGTCTCAAATTGGATTGGATTTTCTTGCCCCGCTTCTTGGTGAGTACAGTGAGTTTGATGCGCAGATCAATTCACAATTGGCGTTAAGTGGCTCACTCGCTCAGCCTAAGGTGATTGGCGATCTAAGAGTCGATGATCTAATACTGAAAGGTGAGGTCTCTCCTCTGGATATCCAAAGTGGAGAAGTGGTTGCTAAATTTTCAGGGACGAAAGCCAATTTAGAGGCAAACATCGATACTCCAGACGGACCACTGAATATTCAAGGCGATGCTAACTGGACGGATCTTGAGGCCTGGAATAGCAATATTCGAGTTTTTGCTGATAAGTTGTTGGTCAGTCAGCCCCCGATGATTGAAATGAAAGTGAGTCCAGACATGACGATCAGCCTATCGCCAGAATACGCTAAGGTGACGGGAAGCATCGATTTACCATGGGGTAACATTGTTGTAGAAGAGCTTCCACCAAGTGCCATTGGTATCTCAAAAGATCAGGTTATTTTGAATGCTCAGCTCGAACCTATCGATGACTCGGGCTCGAGTATTTTTGCTATTGAAACGGATATCAACATTTCTATTGGTGATGAATTCACGTTGTCCGCCTTTGGGCTCGAAGGCAATCTAGTAGGTAAGCTGAACGTCACGCAAAAAGACAAAGGCCCAATCATTCACGGTGAAATTAATATCGTCGATGGCTCGTATCGTTCTTTTGGTCAAGAATTGATTATAGATGAAGGCAAGATTCTAATGAATGGCCCGGCGGATCAACCGTATGTCTCCATTAGTGCGATTCGGAATCCAGACAATACCCGAGATGATGTCGTTGCAGGGGTACGAGTGGATGGCCCGGCTGACGAGCCTAGTGTTACTATTTTCTCTGAGCCCGCTATGCCACAAGCGAATGCGTTGTCATATCTTCTACGAGGGCAGGATATCGACGCCGAAACCGGCGGCAATGCGATGACAACCACATTGATTGGCCTGAGTTTAGCGAAAAGCGGTAAGGTGGTTGGCGAAATTGGTGAAGCTTTTGGTGTCCAAGACCTACAATTAGATACGGCGGGCTCTGGTGAGGAATCTCAAGTCACAGTTAGTGGTTACGTGTTACCTGGACTGCAAGTTAAGTATGGGGTTGGGATTTTCGAATCCATTGGGGAGTTTACTGTCCGATACCGTTTAATGAGTGATCTTTACCTTGAAGTCTTATCGGGTGCTGATAATGCCGTCGATTTGCTTTATCAATTTGAATTTGAGTGATCTTTTTTATTCGATACACGTATTGATAAGTGAAAGAAAACTAATGGCTATCGGGTCTCGTTGTAAGTGGATGAACGATAGTGGTTATCGCTTCAACTTCATGTCACGGGGGATAAACAATGAAGTACTTATATTTATTAGTGGTCTTATTTATGGTGGGCTGTGCACAGGTACAAACGCCAGATTCATACGCTGTAAATGATTGGGCTGAGTTCGGTAAGCAAAGAGCAATAGACGGCCAGCTGTATGACTCTCAATCTAGGCTAAATAAGCTCGATGAAAAAGGTGTGCTCAACGACAACCTATACATGGCGTACGATAAGGGTTACCAAGAAGGTAAAGCAGAATATTGCGCTCAAGATGCTCGTATGCTCGGCGTGTCAGGAAAGCCTTACCGAGGAATATGCGATGACGTAAACGTCTTTTTCCGTGCGGATTATGACTCTGGCAGAGAGTCAGGATCACTCATGTAGAGACAGCATGTTGATTCGTAGAGCCTTAGCTGCTTAATGGGTTACAGGCAGCTAAGCTTTATCACTCTTTTCATCACTACACATCGTGCTTATGTTTTAGCTCGTTTAAAAGACTGAACAATCTCTTCTTTTGCTGAATTGATATCTTCCCAGCCTTCCACTTTTACCCATTTACCACTTTCTAATTCTTTGTAACGCTCAAAAAAGTGCGTGATTTGTGCTTTTAGAAGCGCTGGTATGTCGTCGACATCTTGAATATTGTCGTATTCTTTTGATAGCTTTTGGTGCGGTACCGCAAAGACTTTCGCATCTTCCCCTGACTCATCGCTCATCTTCAATACAGCAACCGGTCGACAACGAATCACCGATCCAGGTATCAACGGAAAAGGCGTCGGGACCAGTACATCGACAGGATCACCATCTAAAGAAAGAGTGTGATTGATGTAGCCATAATTACATGGATAAAACATCGGGGCCGACATGAAGCGGTCGACGAAAACGGCGCCCGTGTCTTTATCTACTTCGTACTTGATAGGATCTGCATTCGCAGGAATTTCGATAACGACATAAATATCGTCAGGCAGAGATAGGCCTGCGGGGACATTTTTTAGACTCATTTCGAGCTCCTCTAAGGAATAATTAGTCAGCTATGTAAGTCTAGTTGGTAGATTTAGAATTGAAAAATATCATCACTTTAATCATTGGCGATGAATCTGTCGGGAGTGGAGTGTTGTTCAAGAAGGGCGAAGAGATCGGTGACACCTTGGCTGGTGGTTACTGAATTAAAGCAAAAAAAGCATGCAAGAAATAAAGTAAGGTAAGCGAACGTACTCATCGCTTACCTTTAATTTTATCGATGATCAGTCTTGGTTCTTTTCAATGAACTCTTCAACTTTTTCAACCATGCTTTTAGAGCCCGTAAAGAAAGGCACGCGTTGGTGTAATTCAGTGGGTTTTAGATCCAAGATGCGATTAACACCATCGGAAGCAGAACCCCCTGCCTGTTCAATGATAAATGCCATTGGGTTGCATTCGTACAACAAGCGCAGTTTACCGTTAGGGTGGCTTTGAGTGCTTGGGTAAAGGTAGATACCGCCTTTAAGCAGGTTACGGTGGAAGTCTGAAACCAGTGAACCAATGTATCGAGACGTATACGGGCGACCATCTTCCGGCACATTTTCTTGGCAGTATTTAATGTACTTTTTTACCCCTGTCGGGAAACGAATGTAGTTCCCTTCATTGATAGAGTAAATTTTACCATCGTCGGGCGTCATCATATCTGGATGAGAAAGACAGAAAGTGCCAATCGAAGGATCATAAGTAAAACCGTTCACGCCGTTGCCGGTGGTGTAAACCAGCATGGTCGATGAGCCGTAAACGACATAACCCGCGGCAACCTGCTTGTTCCCAGGCTGAAGGAAGTCTTCCTGTGTTGGAGGGGTACCAACGGGGGAAACGCGGCGATAAATTGAGAAAATCGTACCAACAGAAACGTTAACATCGATATTTGATGAACCATCCAGCGGGTCCATTAGCACAACATATTTCGCGTTTTTGTTCAGTTCTTTATTAAAAGCAACGGCTTCATCTTCTTCTTCACTGGCAACACCACAAACTTGATCGCGCGCTTCAAGTGCGGCTTTAAATTTGTCGTTCGCGTAAAGATCCAGCTTCTGTTGCTCTTCACCTTGAATGTTATCAGTACCGACAGCACCAGTAATATCGACTAAACCAGCTTTGTTGATTTCTCTGTTTACGATCTTTGCAGCAAGTCGAATCGAAGAGATAAGAGATGAAAGATCACCGCTAGCGTGGGGGAAGTCCGCTTGTTTTGAAACAATGAACTCGCCAAGGGTGCGCATTTCAGACATGTTATATCCTTAACAATTATGAGTATGGGGGCATAGCGATAACCATTGCCTCTTGTTGGGCTGTAGGTCATCACACTCATTGTAGTGTAAGCGTTAGATCTTATTTATGGTAATGAACTAACCGCTTGAGTTCTCAATTCATTTGTCGATTTCCAGCGATTTACATTCGCGCTTTCTTTTGATGTTGAAATGGCGATAATGAGAGTCTCAATCGAAAATCACTTCGTAAGGCAAAGTTGTATGCATATTCATATCTTGGGAATTTGTGGCACATTCATGGGAGGCGCAGCAGTATTGGCTCGTCAACTCGGGCATAAGGTCACAGGCTCAGATGCCAACGTGTATCCACCAATGAGTACCTTGCTTGAATCTCAAGGTATTGAAATAATTGAAGGTTTCGATCCTTCTCAGCTTAGCCCTCAACCTGACTTAGTCGTTATCGGTAATGCGATGAGCCGTGGGAACCCTTGTGTCGAGCATGTATTAAACAGCAATATTCGTTATACGTCTGGTCCACAATGGCTTCAAGAATTTCTGCTGCATGATCGCTGGGTCTTGGCTGTTTCGGGTACTCATGGGAAAACAACGACTTCCAGCATGCTCGCTTGGATTCTTGAATCCTGCGGCTATCAACCTGGCTTTTTGGTTGGTGGGGTTCTTGGAAACTTTGGGGTATCAGCAAGGCTAGGTGACAGCATGTTTTTCATTGTTGAAGCTGATGAATACGACAGTGCTTTTTTTGATAAGCGTTCTAAGTTCGTGCATTACCACCCTCGGACGCTGGTGATGAATAATTTAGAGTTCGATCATGCTGATATCTTCGATGATCTTGAAGCGATCAAGCGCCAATTTCATCATTTGATCAGAACGGTTCCCAGTAATGGGCGTATTTTCCATCCGCAGCAAAGCACAGACATTGATGATGTTCTAAAGCGTGGCTGTTGGAGTGAAACGGAGTCAATGGGCTCTCAGGGGGATTGGCGCGCGGAAAAAATCGTCAAAGATGGCTCGGTCTTTGATGTGTATTTCAAAAATCAGTGCGTTGGTCGTGTGGGCTGGGATCTGGTGGGTGATCATAATGTCGAAAACGCACTGATGGCGATTAGCGCAGCGAGACACGTTGGCGTCACTGCGGATTTAGCTTGTGACGCTTTAGGGAAGTTTATTAATACTAAGCGCCGATTAGAGTTAAAAGGTGTGGTGAATCAAGTGACGGTCTACGATGATTTTGCCCATCATCCAACCGCGATTGATCTCACCTTGGATGGCTTACGTAATAAAGTAGGTGATAAAAAAATCATCGCGGTGTTAGAACCCCGATCAGCAACGATGAAGCGAGGGGTTCATAAAGACACCCTGGCCTTATCACTCTCGAAAGCGGATTCCGTCTACCTCTATCAACCGGATAATATCGATTGGTCGCTTCAAGATGTGGCAAGCCGATGTGAGCAACCGGCGTATGTCAGCGATGATATCAATGAACTTGTTGCTAAAATTGCTTTAGAAGCTCAGCCTAGTGATCAAATACTCGTCATGAGTAATGGCGGATTTGAAGGCATACATGGCAAGTTGCTTGCGGCGTTAGAAGCGCCCGGTTCTTCTCTCAATAACCCTAAATAGTAAGTGATCGATAAATGAAAACAGCAACGAATAAAGCCATTACCTTAGCCTTTACTGGAGCATCGGGGGCTCCTTACGGAATTCGTTTATTAGAATGTTTGCTGGCCGCCGATTATACCGTGCATTTATTAATCTCATCTGCGGCTAGGGTGGTCTTAGCCACGGAGCATGATTTGAAATTACCCAGTGGGCCAGACGCTTGCAAAAAAGCATTGGTCGAGCATTTAGGGTGTGATGGAGACAAGCTGCTTGTCAGTGGCAAAGAAGATTGGTTTTCTCCCGTGGCATCGGGGTCGGCAGCACCAAAGCAGATGGTGGTTTGTCCTTGCTCGGCAGGAAGTGTCGCCGCGATAGCGCATGGTATGTCTGATAATCTCATTGAACGCGCTGCAGATGTGGTAATGAAAGAGCGTGGCCAGTTGTTACTTGTTGTTCGCGAGACGCCATTTTCTACGCTTCATTTAGAAAACATGCACAAGCTTTCTCAAATGGGCGTCACTATTATGCCAGCTGCACCGGGTTTTTATCATCAACCACAGTCGATTGACGATCTTGTGGATTTTATGGTCGCTAGAATTTTAGATCATTTAGGCATCGATCAAGGCCTTGTTCCTCGTTGGGGATACACGAAGTAACGGCGTGAAATGATTCACCGGGTTAATTGTTGAATTAACGTTAATCTTTATAGATATGTTTCTCAATACCACATACAATCGAAACCACTCATCGGGGAGCCAGATACCCACTAGGTATCAGCTGAGATCAAGCCAAGCTTGGGACCCGTACTATTGCTAATGCTTTAAGCAACAGTGATACCGAACCTGAACCAGATAATGCTGGCGTAGGAATTGAGTGTGGATTTTATTGCGGCATCATAGCGTTATATACAATAGCTCTCTACAGTAGCAGTGCTCTATATCATCGCTCTCTGTGCCTACATATCTCCACCCGATTATCTACGCTGCTCAACCAAGGAGAGAGAGCAGTGAAAACCCCTCTAAATCTATTTACCTTAGCGGCCATAACGTCTTTATCAGTGGCCCCTCTATCGCTTCATGCCGCCGACACTTTGACCGTATACACCTACGATTCATTTGCCGCAGATTGGGGCCCAGGTCCCGTTGTTGAAAAAGCCTTTGAAGCTCAATGTGGGTGTGACTTGAAATTAGTGGCACTTGATGACGGTGTGTCTATTTTGAATCGCCTTCGCTTAGAAGGAAAAAATAGCAAAGCGGATATCGTTTTAGGTCTAGATAACAATCTGATGGCAGAGGCGAAAAAAACAGGGCTGTTGACCACTCATGGTGTTGATACTTCTTCTGTAACGCTTCCAAACGGTTGGAATGACGATACCTTTGTCCCTTACGATTACGGCTACTTTGCTTTTGTGTATAACAAAGAAGCGCTGACTAACCCACCAAAAAGCTTAAAAGAATTGGTTGAACAACGGGATGATCTGACCGTTATCTATCAAGATCCTCGCACCTCAACACCAGGCCAAGGTTTACTGCTTTGGATGAAGTCGGTGTATGGTGATCAAAGCACTGAGGCATGGCAACAATTGGCGAAGAAAACCGTGACGGTTACTAAGGGTTGGTCTGAAGCCTATTCCATGTTCTTAAAAGGAGAGTCTGATTTAGTGCTTTCTTACACGACATCGCCTGCTTATCACCTCATCGCTGAAAATGATGACAAATACGCAGCGGCTAATTTTTCTGAAGGGCATTACACACAGGTAGAAGTAGCGGCAAAAGTGAACGGTTCAACCAATCAAAAATTGGCGGATGAATTCATGGCTTTTATTTTGAGTGATGAGTTTCAGTCAGCGATGCCAACGGGTAACTGGATGTACCCTGTAACGGGGATTGAACTTCCGACAGGCTATGAAACGTTAACCGTCCCTGAAAAAGCATTAAGCTTCAGTTCTGATGACGTTGCGACAGAGCGTAAAACATGGATCAGAGAATGGCAGAATGCATTAACCATGTAACCAATGTCGATGATGTTGGTTGAGAATCTATTTTGAACGCTATTCCTAAAATAGGGTTTTGGGTCGCGATTGCTATCGCGACCTTTGTTGTTTCTGCGTTAGCAGCGCTGTTGTTTGAAGCGCCTTCACTGGACATGCGTCAAATATGGAGTGATCCGTATTATCGACATGTCACCAAGTTCAGCTTCTATCAGGCATTGCTTTCAAGTGTATTGAGTGTTGGTTTTGCTATTCCAGTGGCTCATGCTTTATCGCGTCGCCATTTCAAAGGCAAAGAGCTCTTACTTAAATTGTTTGCAACAACATTAGTTCTGCCCGTATTAGTGGGTGTGTTTGGTTTGCTCGCCATCTATGGCAATAGTGGGTTGATATCTGTTTGGCTACATAAATTCGACACTTCGATGCCATTTTCAATTTATGGGTTAAATGGGATCTTGCTCGCGCATGTTTTTTTCAATCTTCCCTATGCGAGCCGATTACTTCTGCAAGCATTGGAAACCGTGCCCGCCGAGCAACATAAACTTTGCGCCCACCTAGGAATGAGCCACTGGACAAAATTTAAATGGGTAGAATGGCCGAGGCTGAAGCAACAATTACCCCATGTGTTTGGCTTAGTGTTTATGCTCTGTTTCACCAGTTTTGCGACCGTAATGGCATTGGGTGGCGGGCCAAAGTCTACAACCATTGAATTGGCGATTTATCAAGCCATCAAGTTTGATTTCGATTTGCAGGCCGGTGCTTTATTGGCGATTTGGCAAATGCTGCTCTGTGGTCTTATCGCACTCAGTATTCAGCGTCTATCAGCTCCGTTGTCGGTCAGCACTGGCGCAATGCAAAAGCGCCTTTATTTGGTTAATGACTCCTGGGTATCGAGAGGGTGGGATAGCGTTTGGATCATCGGTGCTCTATTGCTTGTATTACCCCCATTATTCATGGTCTTTATTAGTGGGATAAACAGCCAGCTTCCACACGTGTTAACCGATGTTCGTTTTTGGTCTGCCCTATGGTCTTCACTGAAAGTAGCGAGTTTAGCCAGTATTATTGCTGTCACCGTGGGTATTGCCATACTTGTGACCAGCCGAGCCCTTCGTTTACAAAGTAAATCGCGACAAGCGGATCAAATCGAACTTATGGGAACCATTATTTTGGTGACACCCGGTTTAGTGGTGAGTACTGGCTTGTTTCTTTTATTGCGTAATATCACCGATGTATTCAGTGTGGCAGGGGCAGTTGTTATTGCGGTGAATGCATTGATGGCGCTGCCGTACGTGATAAAAACACTGGCTCAACCTATGTTGCATATTGCTCAACAGTATCAGTATGTTTGCGCGAGTTTGGGGATGAAGGGGTGGCAGCGCTTTAGAGTTATTGAGTTTCGAGCCCTCCGCAAACCGTTTGCTCACGCTTTTGCCATCAGCTTTATGTTTTCGATGGGGGATTTAAGTGCCATCGCTCTTTTTGGTAGCCAAGAGTTTAGAACACTGCCCCTGTATCTGTTTCAGCTACTAGGAAGTTATCAAATGGATGCGGCTGCGGTGGTATCGGTGACATTATTATTATTAAGTATCAGCTGCTTTGCTGTGATAGAAACACTGTTTAAAGCCAAGTAAGAGTATCGATAAATGCTAAGTTTAAAAAAGATTGATTACCGCTACCAACAAGAATCCTTTCGCTTTGATTTAGAGGTTGAAGAAGGCTCAATCACGGCTTTAATGGGGCCGAGTGGGGCAGGGAAATCAACCTTGTTGAGTTTGGTGGCTGGCTTTATCGATCCCGTATCGGGCGCTATTGAAGTGTCCGGTCAGTCTGTCATCGGCAAAGACCCTTACCAACGCCCTTTTTCAATGTTATTTCAAGAGCATAATCTCTTTGCTCACTTGAGCGTACGAGAGAATATAGGGTTGGGGCTCCACCCTGGGCTAACGTTAACCGATGAACAAAAGCTGAAAGTTATTCATGCCGCAGAGCAAGTGGGTGTCGATAGCTTATTGGATAGGCTCCCTGAGCATTTGTCTGGCGGTCAGCGGCAACGTGTCGCTTTGGCAAGGTGCTTTGTGCAAGCTCATCCTATTTGGCTTTTAGATGAACCATTTTCGGCGCTAGACCCTGTGTTGCGAGAAGAGATGTTGACGCTCGTTAAGCGTTTAGCCACGGAGAGAAACATTACCGTATTGATGGTGACCCATCACGTTAATGATGCTAAAGCGATGGCCAGCCACTTTGCCTTTATTGCAAACTTTCAGGTAGAAAGTACCGGCCGAATCGATCAATTAACCGCGTTTCATTCAAACGAGCAACTGGCTGAATTTGTGAAAGCCGCACAATAGTACATCGTATTGACCGTGATTTTTCGGTCAGTAAAGACTCTGTTGGGTAATGAAAATTGGGCAACAAAAAAGGTTGATGAAAGTCATCAACCTTTTTTGTCTAAACTACGCTATTGAAACAAGCTATTGAAAACAGGCTATCAAAAGCCAGTGATCAAAACCACAGCCTAAATAGGTGCGCTAGTCTTGCGACTTTTCATGCTGCTCTTTTAGCACCTGAAATACTTCACGGAAAGCCTTTGCTGGCTTGCCTGCTTTTTTCTCTTTATTCGCTTGACGAGCGAGTTGGCGTAAACGCTGGCGATCTGCTTCTGGATATAAATCCATTACATCAGCAATGGCGCTATCACCTTCTTCAATCACTCGGTCTCGCAGTTTTTCAATTTTATGTAGCTCTGCAGTCGCTTGTGAGTGTTTATTACGGATTTTATCTAACCCTGCTTGCAGAGGTTCCGTATCGATATTACGCATAATTTTGCCAATGTATTGTAGCTGGCGACGCTTTGCTTCATTTTTGAATCGCTGTGCATCTTTAATCGCATCAGCAAGGTCTTCGCTCATTGGGATCTTCTTCAACATGGTTGGTGTCAGAGCGACAAGCTCTTCACCTAGCTTTTGTAGTATGTCCATGTCGTGTTTCATTTCGGTTTTACTGACCCAAATGATCTCTTCTTCTGGTTCCCAAGGCGCTTTCTGATTTTTACGTGCCATCTTTTCTGCCTATATCACTGTCTTAAACTAATATTAGGCCTATTTTAACAACAATCGTGGGGAGATTGCGAAATTCTTGTTATCCTAAGCAATATAATTCACAAATGACTCAGATTAGAATTAGATATGGATGTAAAACAGCAAGTCGCTCAACAACGTGTTGATTTAGAAGCCGCGGTCGCGAAAGCCTTAGAGATGGCTTCAGTCAGCTCAGACGCAGCAGAAGTAGCCATTACTAAATCCACAGGTCTTAGTGTTTCGACACGAATGTGTGAAGTAGAGAATGTTGAATTTAATAGTGATGGTGCGTTAGGGATTACCGTATATCGAAATCAGCAAAAGGGCAGTGCGTCCACCTCTGATCTGAGTGATAAAGCGATAGCTCAAACCGTCGCAGCCGCGTTAGATATTGCTCAGTATACTTCAACCGACCCGTATGCTGGCCCTGCACCAGAAGAGTTTATGGTCAAGGATATCCCTGATCTCGACCTGTTCCATCCGGATACGCCTGATCCCGACTATGCGGCACAAGTGGCGATTGCGACAGAACAGAAAGCCCTCTCTTACAGCGATAAAATAAAGCAAAGTGATGGGGCAAGTTACGATAGCCATTATGGCGTGAAAGTCTATGGTAATAGCCACGGTTTGCTTGCGAGTTATGCCTCTAGCCGTCACAGCATCAGTTGTAGTGTGATTGGTGAAGGGAAAAACGGTGAAATGGAACGCGATTATAGCTATACCGTTGCCCGTCACCGTGATGACCTGTGGACGCCAGAAACTGTCGGTCAGCAGGCCGCTGAGAAGACAATCAGTCGCTTGGATGCCAGAAAACTGCCGACGGGCAGCTACCCAGTTATGTTTGCTTCGGATGTTGCTACGGGGCTTATTGGTCACTTGGTGATGGCGATAAGTGGCGGCAATTTATATCGCAAATCTTCTTTCTTATTGGATAAACTCGGAGAGCAAATTCTACCTGAGTGGTTCAATATCTCTGAGCGCCCGCATGTTTTACGCGGTTTAGCGTCCAGTCCTTTTGATAGTGAAGGCGTATTCACACAAGATCGTGAAATCATCACGGATGGTGTTCTCGCGACTTACCTGATCACCAGTTACGCTGCTCGTAAGATGAATCGACAAGTCACCGGTCACGCTGGTGGTATTCACAACTGGTATGTGAAATCAACCGGTCAGAACTTTGATCAAATGCTAAAAGAGCTTGGCACGGGGCTGCTGGTTACTGAAGTGATGGGGCAAGGGGTCAATATCGTCACTGGTGATTACTCTCGTGGCGCTGCGGGTTTTTGGGTCGAAAATGGAGAGGTTCAGTATCCAGTTTCTGAAATCACCATCGCGGGTGAGTTAAAAGACATGTTCTCTCGAATCGTTGCGGTTGGCAGTGATGTAGAAACGCGCT